>JAAYOV010000026.1 GCA_012520095.1 Tissierellia bacterium
TGAACCCCGTTCCTCTGAGCTGTCCGATATCCAGGTAGATCATGCGCGTGATCGTATAGACAAAGTAGAGTACGATGATGACGAAGAGATACTTAAAGACATTGGCAAACACCATGTACAGATTGATCTCTCCGATGAGATTGGTGTAAAAAATCTTCTCGATGATTTGCAGGAGTTTATCCATCGCTCCTCCTTCTGCAAAAGATTATACCATGCAGGAGCAATAACTTCTTTTTCCTATGTAAACGCATGATATTATTTATTATAACTTGAGATGGATACTTCAAAAGCTTCATTGTTAATTCTTCTCTCCTCTGTCCAGTAGGCAAACAGGCGGGGCACCCCCCGCCTGTTGAATAAGTACTTGCATCTCAAAGTAACTGAGTGCTGAGAGCATCACAACGTCATATCAAAACTCGCGCTGACCGATCCGCTGACATCATAGAGAAAGAGATTGAGACTATAGGAGACCTTTGCCGAGCATGTAAGCTGCCATGCGTCTTTGGGAGGCGGAATGGTTTCAATCGTCCCCCGTGCATCCAGATACAAATGAATGATGTCGAAGCGTTCTCCGAAGACCTTGATTCCTCCTTCTACACCTCCTTTTAGGTACAAAGTGAGGATAAATTTCGGCCCGAGAAACTTTCCGTCCTCATTTTGATAATTTGCATAGTATCCCCCGTCCGCACCGGCATAGAGATACCCTTTCAGATAGACGATCTCCACACTCACGCTGCGCTCAAAGCCGAACTCGAGTTTACATCTGATGATGTTCGCTCCGTCGTCATCCAGGCGAAAACCTAGGCCCATCCCTACTCGGAAGATGTCGATATTTCCTGCGAGCGTCTCCGGATATCCTACATAGACACCGAAGAGTTTGGGGCTGAACTCAAAGCCCAATGACCCGCTGAGTTTAGCATAGATCATGTCGATTTCATTGAGCGTCATATTAAAGGAAAAGTAACGCTCAGGATGACTGTAGAGAATCTGAACGTCGCCCACATGCTTGAAGCCACCACTGTCGGGTTTAAGGATTATTGCAATATCCAGCGGCAGATACAGGCCTCCCGACGCCTCCACCAGCGGTCCGTCCTCGAAGCCGAAGTAGAGGTTGCGCACCTGCGCAATCCCCCCGATATTGAGCTCTCCTTTAATGGCGGCGCCAAACCTGCCGTCTTTGCTTTGATCGACCTGAAGTTTTGCGATGAACTCTCTCATCTGCGCCTTCCCGTCCGGGAAGACCAGATGCTTCTGCGCATTGCGCTCGACGATCATATTGCTGACAACGAGTCCGGAAAACTTATCCATGTTGCCTATTCCCACATCGAGTTTTCCGCCTCCGTCTTTTTTCAGCATACCGATGGAGAAATAGCAGCGCGCATTGTCGACATCGTAGCCGAAACGGGTGATCGTATCGATCGGCAACTCCCCGAGACTCCCGAGAAATCCGAGTTCCAAGTTCTCCGTTTCAAACTCGATGAGACCCTTTTCTATCTCCCCGATCTTTTTTTCAGCCTCTTTGCTCTTCTGAGCATCGGATGCCCACATCACGGATTGATGCATTGCCGCAGCGGGAGCAAGAGGTTGCGTCTGCCAGCTTTGCGGTGGGGCATCTTCCAACCGCTTGGGAACCAGGATACCTTTTACATCGATGCATTCATCAAAACTCGTTTCGAGCACTGAATACGACTTGTCATAGATCACGACCGGCAATTCAAGCTCCGGTCCTCTGAGCGTATCGAGTGCGATGCAGTCCGTCGTTCCAGAGCCCATCGCAAAGTCCTCCGAGAGGAGCACCGAGCCCCAGAGCGAGAAACGCGTGGGCGCATTGTCTTGCGCTCTCTTTGAGAGATACTCGAAATTGATCTCCCGAATATCCAGAGAGAAACCCTGCATATGGACGGGAGCCGTCTTGTCGAGGGTCGCCCAGGCATGCAATTTGTCAGCGTTATTGTCTGCAAAGGTGTCTGTCTTATTCGCAGGTACCACCATCGTCGTAAATTTCATCGGCTCTTTCAGCTGAATTTCCGGAGTATTCAAGTCGATGGAGCCGCCGAAGCGCATTCCCTCCGATTCCAGGAAGCCTCCGTCGACGGTGAGCGTCGTGCCCAGTCCTACGAAGTTTTCTATTATCGTGGGCGCAACCGAACAGAGAAACTCTCCGCCCTTTGCGTTTGCATTGTCTTCTTTATTTGTGTAGAGCTTCACTTCCACCCAATTATTATTGAACAGCTCCAGTGCTACTTTGGCATTGATCTCCAAGTTAATCTTATTGGCATACATGTCGAGAAGACAGTCAAACACCCTCACCTGCTTAAAGCCGCCGAGCCTGTCACCGAATTCAGCGGGAACTCCTTCTTTATTATCACTATATAGGAAAGTTTGATAGTTGAAGCCGTTGAGATCGTAAATCATCTCTCCCTCGGCCAACGCAAAATCTATAGGGTCACCTTTCGTTGTTTGAATAAAGGCGGTCGGAAGCGTCAGATAGCCGCCCTTGAAGACCATCCCTACCCAGAAAGGCTTCTCCGTCTCCCGAGGTGTCTGAGACCCTGCTGTTGCCGGAATAAATGCATTTCGATCGAGATCGATGCTGATCTGTGTGGGAGTCACATTGATTCCCTGATCTCGCTGATCCTCCATCTTGAGGCTTCGCTCAGCTACACGCACCGGCGTGAGACTTGCGGCCTCAACAAGGAAACCCTCTCCCATCCAGTCGTTTACACTGAACTCCGCATAGGCGCAGTTCTTTTGCATCTCAGCATCTGCCGGGACAATCAACAGTCCGTTCTTTTGCACTGTCTGTCCGAATTTGATGAAGAACTCCGTCGTCGTCAGATCACCGTGCTTTTCCTTGTCATATTCGGGATGCATCATATAGTCCATCGTATTAAATGCACTGTGACTGCCTGCATAATTTCCCGGAACACCGGGTCCCATATACTCAGCCTGCTCAAAGGGAAGAATTACCCTGCCCCGAATATACCCTTCATCAGTCGGAACGCCATTTTTATAGACAATGCCGGCTTTTACTTTCAGCCCCACTCCGCCCGGGACAAGAAGCTGCAGGAATTGTCCACCGGAGTCCGGTGCTTCTTCTATTGTCTCTAACATTCCGCTGATCCGGCCGTGTGCGTCACATGAGAGGCCTCTGGCGATCATTCGTATGCCTTCATTGTTAAGTGTTTCCAGAGGAGCTTTCAGTGTCGCCTCTGTAACAAAGGAAAGAACCTCCTCTGAGTCTTTATTTGTATCCAAGGAGATCGTAACAGACGAGACTCTGTCCAGAGTCAGCCGGTCGAGGCGGATCTCAGGAAGAACGCTCTTCTCTCCGTGTTTTAATCCGACATAGATGTCCGTGTCCCCGCGCAATAGTGCATCGGTAAAAGCGAAGCCGGAAAGATTGCCAATCAGATTCTTGCTTGGATCCGAATTTTGAACGAACCCGCTGGCCATTGCCGCCCCGTTAAAAGGAACACTCAGGGAACTGATGGTAACCCCGATCTCTTCAAGCTTATATGGCTTGTCCACGTAGAGAATCCCGTCGGTAAAAACGGTCTTTCCGTTCTCCTCTACAAAATCCGCTCTTGCGATGCACACCGGGAGAATCTGCCCGAAACCGGGCTCTCCGAAGACCAGCTCTGCACTTCCCTCGTACCAAGTTTTCACATTGGGCGTAAACAGAGAAGGATTTTCAAGGACGATATTCCTGAGAGTAAATCCCGCGAAGTCGCCAAGGTCACTTGTATACTTGTCACTCAGCAAAATATCCTGTCCTACGGGAGGCAGAATGATGATATCTCTCGGGAACATCCCCAGTCTCAATATTTCCGGAGAAAAGCTCTCTGAAAGGGCAAGACTCCGATACGTTGAGGGCTCAGGCTCAATCCTGAACGACACGAGGCTTCCCGTATCTTCTTGCCCGCGGTTTAAACTGTAGCCGACCTGAATGATAAACGACACCGTATCCGATCCGTAACTATTGCTCGCCTCTAAAATGCCCTCGTAAGTGCCATTGGCGAGATCCTCTGAAACGATCAGTTTCCTGCCGTAAATATCTATTTCAACCATGTTGGTGACAGGAAGGCCATAGACATCTGTCAGCGTCAAGGTAAAGGTTATCGGCTCCATCCCGATCACTGAAAAAGGTATTTCTCCTCCCTGACCGTAAATAAAACTAAAATGATCCTCCTCAAGCGTCAACCACGGGGAACCGCTATCAAACATCCCCGGCAAGCTCTCCAGAACCTCGAGATAGAATGCAACTTCTGCCTCACCGGCATCATTGATGGCTGTCAGTGTCACTTCATATGTGCCAGGGATTAAGGTTCCGGGAATCAGGACTTCATTTCTGCCTTCCGGGACGATGATTCCGCCTTCGTCCTGTCCTGAACTATGCCAGGCGGAGATCTCAAAGCGAATCGGCTCTGAGCCGCTGACAATAAACGGAATCCTCAGTTCGCTCCCTTCATCCACAGAATATGACCGTGAATCCATCGAAAGAAAAGGAGGTTGAGCAGTTGCTTCTCTGGGAATCTCCGTCCTGGGGAGCTCAATCGTCACATTTTCACGCGCCAGAATCGGCTCGGAAAAATCGCTCAAATAACCTCCGGTATCGAGCACCCGCACTTTGTACCAGTTTGTGGCGGCCCTGTCTGCCTCGTAGTCGATCCACCCTGTAGAAAATACCAGAGGGCTTGCCTGAACATAGGTTCCTTCTTTCTCTGTAGAGGAGTAGACGATGTAACCGACCGTGTCCTCCAGGCACTGCTTCTGAGTCAGTCCCTCCATGCGGGGTTTATTCCATGTGAGATTGATCGAGGGAAAGTCTCCATGACTGATGGTATATTCCAGACCGTCGATCGGATCAAATCCTCGGTTTCTGCGTGGAGTCGCTTCCACGGGTTCCGGCCTGGTTGAACCCAGTTCGTCATCATTCCAAGCCTGTACCGTATAGAGATAGTGGGTTCCATATTTTGCGTCATAATCGATGATCGATAGAGGTTTTTTCAGCCCCGTATCCGGATCGACCTGCTCTTGTGAATCCTCATCGACGGGAAGTTCGCCTATCTTCTTCCACTTTACAAGTCCCATCATTTGAATACTCAGATCACGGTACTCCGAAACTGCAAGAGGACCTAACTCATGAATGATCCTCGAGTAAGTATCCTGTCGCCTGGAGACATCCACCTGAGACAGCTTTTCCGAAAGAAACGTCGGCTGCGAAAGATTTACCGTTTTAAAACCGAGAAGAGCATTGACCGTCAGGTTCGACCCCGATTGAGCGGATTCTGTACCTTTTTTCAATATCGCTGTGAGGAATTTGTCGTTCTCTGTCGGTGTTGCGAAAATCTGCTCCATGATCGATGGGTCAATATTTATCAGTTTTTCTGCCGTAATCTTGGGGATTTCTGCACGATAGACCTCATAGCGGCAACAGTACTCTACGGAAGAGAAATTTACCTCGATCCCGTCTTTTCTCGAAAGAGGAAGCAGGAGGTTGGGTGTCTGCGGCGGCTTCGTCGAAGGCACACGAAATTTTTCTACCGCACCCACACTCGACTCGACTCCCCAAGGCGAGACGGCCGTAATCTTATAGTAGTAATAGTGAGCGTGGCTCTGTTCAACAGGATCTGTATACTGCGTGCCGAAGACCAGATCACCCACCATTGTCCACTCCAGTTTCGACTCATCTACAAGCTCTTTGAAATTCTTCACTTCACTGCGATAGATGCGATAATACTTGACTTGAAGATCCTGCGGCTCTTCCCATTCGAGAAGCACAAAGCCTCCCTCAGGATTTTGATTGATGGGAAGTTCCCCGATAACACATTCAAGGAATTTAAGTTTCAATTCTCCTGTTTCCTTCTCTGTGCTACCTTCTTCTGACGAAATGCTCTCAGCCTCCGGTTCCAAGCAGATGAGAAAAATATGAACTCCATCTCCTTCGGACTTGAGCCCTTTCACGAGGTATTGATTTTGTTCCAGGGCGTTCTCTGTAAGCTTCGTCCACTGACCCATCGCCATCAGCTCTTCGCGGTCAATAGTACGAACATTTTCAATGGACGGCAGCTCGCCTCTCAGCTGGTAAACGGCATATCCTCCCAGATTATCGCCACTGTAGGCAGGCCACTTCAGGCGCGCTGATCCGTCCGGAAGAACATCTCTTGCCCGGACTCCTAGAAAGACGTGGATGTACTTCTGCTCCGGGAGATTGTCGAAGAATCGTGAAAGAATCAAAGGCGCTCCTTTTTCGCCGATGAAACTCCCGATTTGAGTTCCGGAAATGTCCGCCATTTCCACAAGAGAGGTGTTTTCCGCACTCAATCTGTCCGGTTTTTCACTGTTTTCTTCCACATTTGTGAAAGAAATATTGCCATCGGAGACGAGCCCGGGTGCCAAACAGGAGAGATCCGGCAGTTTTCTTGCCATCATGGAGATCGTGATCTTGTCGGGAACACTCGGTTCCTGCTGAGTCGGAACACCGATGGCACAGGACTTGGACCAGGCGCTCTCATTGTCCCATGAGTCCCAGGCAGAAACCCAATATTTATAAGTCACTCCCTTCTTTATGTTCGCATCAAAATAGACCATGTCCGGAGCCATGGGCTCGTCATTTTTCAAAAAGAGTTGCCTGGCTGTAAAGAGTCTTCCAAAATCATATTGAGCGGTGGCAATGCCCGGAACTCCTGCACTCCTCGGCATCTGCATACCACCTTCCTTGAGTTCGGGAGGAACCGTATCAGGCAAGGTTCCTTCTTTACCCCCCTCCCCTTTTTTCGGATTGTCAAAGCGGAAGTTTGCCAAGGGCACCGGTTCACTGAAGGGTCCCACACCAACCGCCTCAGCTCGGTAGAGGGTAAATCGAACCGTGTCAGGCGATTCATTGAAAATCGGGATGACGATACCTTCTTTTCGCTTGTTCTTTGCTATGGATTCTTGAATCGCTTTGCCGAGAACATCATCGGAAACAACAGGTGCTTCGCTGCCGGAAAGAACTAAAGAGGAGGTCGTGGGCGCATCGGGAGGCGTCACTTTCTCCACTCGAATATCTATGGGATCACAGCACTCGCTTCGTCTTCCGAAAATATCTATAGAGTATAAGCGGTACTGCGCCTTTGTCCCGTTTTCCAGTTTTTCCTGATACATCACAGGCATCTCGAAGAACACTCCCGTCTCATCGAGAACTTCGGTGATGACAACCGGCTTTTCATGGATGGGAACATAATCAGACTCTCCCTCAAGTTTTCGCTCGATAAAGTAGCCGCTGATGATCCTTCCTTCTGCTTCACTGGCGGGCTTTCTCCAGCGAAGGCATACTTTTCCATCCAATCCGTATCCGAGAAATCCTTCCGGTTTTGTCAGAGGAAGCTCTTCTCCCCAGCACAGTTTCACACTTGCACTCTGTCCTCCGGGGGATTCAATTGTATAGATGATCTGCTCACCGTTTGAAAGATTCTTTCCGGAAAAATCGTCCTTGAACAAAAATCCGGCTTCCTCAGCGAATTCGTCGTCAACAAATGCCAAAGTAGAAATTTGCTGACGGGCTCCAAGAGTCGTCGCAGCAGCCTCATAGAGTCTGTTTTCCCCTTCTGCACCCGGCAGGGCAAGAGTCTGAATCCCACTCGGGAGCTCCGCTTGGTATACAGAAAATTGTTCCAAGACATGCGATCGGATCACTCCCGCTTCATAGCGTCCGTTCTCAGGCAGATTCATGATCTGAACAGGAGAATTCAGCACACGATCGGACTCGGGTATTTTCTGATCTATTCCGTCGGGAATCGTAATCTGCGCCTGCTTCATGAGAAGGAAGTCCGTCTCTCCTCCCAAATGAACGACCTCTTGAAGCATGGGACGCGTCTGATACATCTTGTCATGGAAGGTCGCTTCATCCATTCCCAGTATCGCCCGATCTTCTGGCGTATACTCAGCTGCCTGGTAGACCTGGCGGATTTCCTGCGCCTGCGGATGCTGGAAATCTTGTGTCAGAAGCGTCTGCGTCGCAGCCTGCTTCTCTGCAATCAGCTCTCTCTCACTTCCAATCTGCCTATATATGCGATAACCCGCCTCAGGAAGCCAGTCCGCTTCAGGAATCATATGAATCAGAGATTCTCCCGGGTTTTGCCAGATGCCCTTCATATTGATGGAGGAGGGCATGCGCTCCCATTCTCCGTATTCTGCAACCTTCAGAAGAACATCCACCTTCTCGTCCAATCGACTGAATAATTCCTGCTGTAGAGCATACGATTTGCGCGCATGGATGGCATCTCCCGGACGACTGAAATCAATAGATTGCGCCGCATTATCGAGCCTTTTTGCTCCCTCAGTTTTAGGAAGCGGATCCCTCTTTTCTATCGGCGCAGGCTCCGGCATATAGGGTTTCAAATCATCTTCAGGTCCGGGAGGCTTTTCTTTGACAGGCTCTTCAATGGGCGAAGAGTGAAGTGTCACCAGATCCCCCATGGGAAGTTCATCCTCTTTTGCCCGCTCTTCCAGTTGCCTTTCAATCTCTCTGAGATTGTTGAGAGCGTAGCGCGAGTCCACAATATCTACAAGATTCTCTGCTGCAAGGAGTTCCTCAGCAATATTCGGGCTTCGCAAAAAATCCTCAATATCGGGACTCTGACAATACAACAATTCGTTGAGTGTCTGCGGTCTTTCCTCTTCCTTTGGACCGAGAATGTATTCGCGATCGGGAAGATAATCAAATCCGCTTTGATCCAGGTTCAGCCCTCCGAAATCCAGGGCTCCGAATATAAAAAGAACTCCTACAACGACAACGAGAGTGATTCCGGACGCAATCAGTGAGCTCCGGAGCGGATTCTTCTGAAATTGGGTGACCAACCAATTCTTAATTAAGAGCAACGTATTCATTTTCCGCCTCCACACTGTGAATAAGCCGTGTATGATAACTCTCTTCGATAGATAGGCGACAGCACATAAACCGGATACGCTGTTGCGGGGTGGACGGAAGGAGATGCTCCTCCACGCTATTTCTTTCTCAGTCTAGATTTATAGACTTTATATTTATGCAAGGTGCTTCGACGTGTAGATAGATATGTGCAGACAAACATTACAAGAAGAAAAGACTGACGCCGTTTTATTGCAATCGATCTTACGACTGCATAGCTCCACTTTCAAAACAAAAGCGTTTTTTGGCAGACAATACTCCGTGTTGCTATTTCTCCATTTATCATAAAAAAATAGAAGGTCATAGAACATACCCGAAAGGGTACAGATTTTTAATAAATTTGCCTCACTTTTTCACTATTTCGACGACCGAACCGGACTCGATGAAAACACAAAACAGGCTCGAAGAAGATCTTTCTTGCAAGCCTGTTGAAGCAAGCGGAGCACAGCAGAATGTAGGGAGAGCCATGCATCCGATAGATCCGGCGCACTCCCTATATGTATGTATATTTGATCACAACTCTTTTAGCAGGGCTCCTTTCATATCCGGCCGACACAACCGGAGTCTCCAGGGACTTTTGTATTCAGCCAGCCCGGGAATCAACCCTTCCAGTCGGTCTCCCTTTTGGCGGATCAGGAGCAGGCTGGGTCCGGCTCCGCTGAGAGCCACAGCAAGCGCTCCGCTTTCCTTAGCCAACTCGATCAGGCGTTCAGCTTCATCTATCAGCGGGAACCTGTAGGGCTGATGAAGCCGGTCGTCAAAAGCATGGCCGATCAACTGCGGATCTCCGGAGGCAAGCGCACTGATGCTCAGCCCCAGCTGTGAAAGATTGTAGCTCGCATCCGAAAAAGGGACACTTTTAGGAAGGATCTTTCTCGATTTCGAAGTAGCCAGTGAAAAGGTTGGAATCAGCAGGGCAAAAGAAATCTTTCTCGAAATAAACAGCCTTCCTGAAAACACTTCCTCATCTCTTAACCCGGAACTTACGAGTCCCCCGATTAGAGCCGGAGCAACATTGTCAGGGTGACCTTCTATTTCTGCAGCAATCTGTAAAAGCTCATGCTTCGAGACATCCTTTCCACTGACATGCTTGGCGGCGAGCACGCCTGCGACAATACATGCAGCAGATGAACCCAAGCCCTTTCCTACAGGTATCACCTGTGGAATGCGTACCCGAAGATCAGGGCCTTTTACCTGCAACCGCTCAAGCGTTTTTTTGTACGACATGATCGTCAGATGATTTGCCTCAGGTGGCGAACACGTTTTCTCAAACACAAATTTTCCATATATGTTTAACGCGATCCCGAGGCTGTCAAAACCCGGTCCTAAGTTGGCACTGGTGGCAGGTACGCGAACTTCAAACATGCAACACCTCCCATACTGCTTGTTCCATCTGCTCAAAAGTACAGACCCTGTCCTGTGTAATCGGTGCCTCAGCAAGTGTTTGCATCGCATCCGGCACAGGCAGATTCGTCTTCGAACTCAGAAGAAGTATGTCTTCAAACGGATCTCTTCCCGGCGTCTGTGCAAGACTTTCCAGCACAAAGCGAGGAAACTTGAACGGGCTTGCCGTCGCAACGACGATGCCTCTTTTTTCCTTTTTATGCAGTAGCGCGGATGCGATGGCTGTGTGAGGATCGAGGACAAACCCCTCTTGCCTCCACACGCGAGATATCTCTTTACGAACTTCCCTTTCGCTTATGCGCCCGGAAGAGAAACCTTCGATTGGCTTTTTCCAGAAAAATTCTCTCTGATTTTCCAGCTGATGCATGGCCGCTTGCAACTCTTTATACCCGCCCGTTTCAAACAAAAGGCGCTCGAGATTGCTGCTGACAAGAATATCCATTGAGGGTGCATTCGTCAGGATCAGCTTTCTTCTTGCATCATAATGATATGTCTTAAAAAAGATATCAAGAACATCATTTTCATTCGTAGCAACGAGGAGCTCCTCGACGGGAACACCCATCTTCCCCGCCCAGTGAGCGGAAAGCACATTGCCGAAGTTTCCCGTTGGAACACTAAAACGCAGGGGCATATCTTCTGCGTGAACTGACGCATAGACATAGTAGACAAGCTGGGCTAATAACCTTCCCAGATTGATTGAGTTCGCTGACGCCAGCTCAATCCCGCGCTCAGAGAGCTTTGTACGAAAGCATGGATCAGACAACATGGCTTTAACTCCACGCTGAGCATCGTCAAAAGTGCCCTTTAAGCCGATAGCGGTCGTGTTTTTCGAGCTCTGAGTGAGCATCTGTCTCTCCTGAAGAGGCGAGACTCCGCCTTTTGGATAGAAGACGATGACCTCAAACCCTTCCACATCGGCAAACCCCTCCATCGCCGCCTTTCCCGTATCGCCGCTTGTGGCTGTCAAAAGGAGATGCGTAGAGGATGAGTTGAGATGCTTTTTCGCATACCTCATCAAATGGGGGAGCAGACATAATGCCATATCTTTAAAGGCCAACGTAGGACCGTGAAAGAGTTCAAGCAAAGAGAAGGATTCTCTTTTTACAAGTTTTACAGGAGGTTGTGCAGAGAAGCGTGCGTATGCCTTTTCAGCGGCATCTATCAGCTCCGCTTCACGTATCAAGGAAAAGAACGGACTGAGAACACGTCCGCAGAGAGCAGGATAGGATAGCTCCCTAAGCGTCCGGTAACTTGGAAGCTCAGGAAACTTTTGAGGAATGTAAAGTCCTCTATCAGGCGCCAACCCTTCCAGTATCGCTCTTTCGGTTATAATCGGTTGAACTTTCCCTCTTGTGCTGATACATTTCATCATTTGCATATTGCAATCCCGACCGCTCCTCTAGGCAGAGCGAGTTTGAATTTGTCATAAGCTACAGGAGCCGTTATCCATACATGCTCATCGACCTTTTTGTCAATAGCAAGCTCCATTGGCTCCGCACTTCGTATATAGAAACGCATGCTCTTTCGATACGGGACAATAGCAAGGTCCGTTTTCAGCGGAGGGCCTTGCTTTCTCCTCAGGGAAAAGAGAACATCCTCCAAGTCCGAGAGCATAGCATGAGCCGTCGGATAGCGCCCGGCTCCCATTCCCTGAAAGCTGACCTTGCCAAAATGATCGCCAACACAAACGACGCCGTTTTCCGCTCCCTCCAAGGATCCTAAAAAACTTCCGATCGGCAAAGCCGCCGGATGTACTGCCGCTTGAATACTGTGACTGTCCTTAAATGCCCGGGCAACGAGTCGCACAGCATATCCCATCTGTGAAAGTCGGGAGATATCTTCCTGCATGAGACCGGTAATTCCCTCGAGCGTTATGTCTTTTTCCTCAATTTTTCCCTGAAAAGAAAGAGTAGATAATATGCGTAATTTTCTCCTCGTATCGAAACCTCCGACATCGTCGATCGGATCGGCTTCCAGATATCCGAGCTTTTTCGCCTCTTCGATGGCATCACCATATGACACTTGTTCATTTTGCATTTTTGAGAGCACATAATTGCAGCTCCCGCTCAAAACGGCTTGGATTGAGCGGATCTCTCCATGAAGGCTTAAGTCCTGCAGGGGTTTGATAAGCGGCGTCCCGCCCCCGACACTCGCTTCATATAGAAGATACACCTCGTTATCCTGTGCAAGAGTGCTCAGCTCTTCAAAATGTAAACTGAGAACCGACTTGTTGGCACTGATGACATGCTTCTTTTTCTTCAATGCTTCCTTAATAAGTAGATAGCCCAAGTCAATATCTCCTGTGGCTTCCATCACAATCTTCACGCCTTCATCTTGGAGGATATCTCTTATTTCACTGACTACTTTGGCGCCGTAAAAATCGATGTCTCTTCTTTTTGCGCTGTCGCGCACGAGGACATAGGAGATATCTATTTCTTTACCGAGGCGCTCACAAATCGACTCTTTCCTTCTCTGAAAGAGATCCATGACGCCCTGACCTACTGTTCCAAATCCCGCAAGCGCAATCTTGATCATTTGTTTCTCCTGATGATTTCTTCAGCAATCTGCACCGCATTAGTAGCGGCGCCTTTTCTCACATTGTCGGCAACCACCCAGAGATTGACGGCTGAAGGAAGGCTGCTGTCGCGCCTTATGCGTCCGATAAGTATGTCATCTTTTCCCTCGGCATCTTCCGGGATCGGATAGAGAAGACTTGAAGGATCATCGACCACAACGATACCCGGATAGTTCTCCAAAACTTCACGCAGTTTTTCTGTCGAAAAAGGATGTTTGAGTTCTGCATTAATACTGACGCAGTGAGCAAATCGCACAGGGACTCGCACAGTGGTTGCGCTGACACCCAATGTATGATCGTCTAGAATTTTTTGTGTCTCTTCTATCATTTTCATCTCTTCTTTTGTATAACCGCTACTCAAAAAAGAATCGATATGAGGTATAACATTTCCCAATATCTTCCTGGGATAGAATTTCTGCAAGCCTTCATCGAGATCTCTCAGCCCCGCAATTCCGCTTCCGGATACCGCCTGATATGTATTATACACGACTCTTTTTAGCCCGTAGGCTTCCTTGAGAGCTTTGAGAGGCGGCATACACTGTATTGTCGAGCAGTTCGGATTTGCAATCAAACGGGCATCTCCTATTGCCTCGGGATTGACTTCCGGAACTACAAGCGGGACTTCTTCTTTCATCCGAAATACGCTCGAGTTATCGATCACCAGCGCCCCGCTTTCTGCCGCTCTGGGAGCAAAGAGCCTGCTGACATCTCCCCCTGCAGCAAAGAACACGATATCAAAGCGCTCTTGAAAACTATTATCCACAAGCTCACGCACGACGATTTCTTTTGCATCAAATATTATAGTTGAACCGGCAGAACGCTTCGATCCAAAAAGAGTAAGCGATTCGACAGGAAACTCCCTCTCTTTCAGGACCTTTATTATAGTCGATCCGACCAATCCGCCGGCTCCCACCACTGCAATGTGATATTTATTCATTTTCCTCTCCCTTAAACGCCTTGTATAGTGCAGCAACTGCACGGTTGGCGTCTTCATTTTCTACTCCTACCAATATGCTCAATTCACTCGACCCCTGCGAGATCATCCGGATATTGATGTCAGCCCGCGCAAGAGAAGTAAAAAGATTTGCCGCGACTCCTTTTGTACGAATCATACCCTTCCCCACTACGACTACCAGTGCCAGATCCGGATGCGTCGTCAATTTCTGCGGGTGACAATACATGCGTATTTCTTCCAAAATCTTGTCTAACTTCCCGGAAATCTGTTCTTCGGATACGATGACACTGACTGAGTCGATTCCCGAAGGAGTGCCCTCCACAGCCACTTTATTGCTTTCAAAGACGCTCAGGAGTTTCCGCAAAAACCCCCTGTCTTCTCGCATTTTCATCTTTTCAAGCGTAAAAACTCGAAAGTCCTTCTTTACGGCGATGCCTGTTATAATTCCACTCTGCACTCCATTTTCTGCAATCAATGTTCCGGGATCTTCCGGTAAAAGTGTTGATCGGATGTGCAGAGGAATCCCTGCTTTTGCAAGCGGAAATACCGCATCTTCTTGTAACACCTTGGCGCCCATATAACTCAGCTCTCTGAGTTCCGGATACGTCATGTGACGAATAGGCTTCGGATTTTCAACAATTTTTGGATCGGCCATTAGAAGTCCCGGCACATCGGTCCAATTTTCACACAATGTTGCTTCCAGCGCAGCCGCTAAAAGTGAGCCTGAAATATCAGACCCTCCTCTATGGAATGTCGTCAGTTTACCATCAGGAAAAGCACCGTAAAACCCGGGTACAACGACTCTGTCCAAGGGTGAAATGACCTCTACAATGCGCCGAAAAGTCTCTTTTTCGTCCAGTTCGCCCTCAGAAGAAAAGAGGAAAAGCTCAGCTGCATCAACAAAGTCCCAACCCAAATAATCAGCCATCAATTTAGCAGAAAGAAATTCTCCTCTGCTGGCACAGCTTTCCGGGCTTTCTCCCGAGGCAATATGTTGATTAACTTCTCGCATAAGTTCTTCAATATCCAGTGAAAGCTGCAGTTCATAATTGAGTTTTCGAAATCTCTCCGCAATCTGTTCAAATATTTCATCATATCGAAAACCGGCCGACGCGAGCTGAGCGCACATCAGAAGCATATCTGTCACTTTAAAAGGCTCTTCAGAAGACTTTCCGGGAGCAGACACGACTACCACCCGGCGTTTCGGATCCGCCTCTACGATTTCCCTTACATTTTGAAACTCCTTTGTCCCTGCGAGTGAGCTGCCTCCGAACTTACAGACGATCCGTTCCATTTTCCCTCCTACAAAAAAGCACCCATCCATTACGGACGAGTGCTCTCGCTATTCCACCATGTGGGCAAATCAGCCTTAACGCGGCCACACGTTCCGACTTACTGCATTCAGCCGGACACTCCGAGGTGGTTTTCAGAACTTCACTACCCGAAAGACTCTCAGCCTTCGTCATTCTCTCTGTGGGGATCCCTTCTTACTCTTCCTCATCAGCGTTTGACTCATAATATCTCTGATTATCCTGTTTGTCAATATCCTGTAATATTTAACGAGTCTTCCTATGCGCCATTGGCTCAAAGCGACTGAATTATCTTCTTGCCTTTTTCTTCGATCATATCTTTGATCCTCAAATAAGCGAAAAAATCTATTCCTCTATCTACTTCAAAAAAAGCAACGGATCCTTTTTTCATCCATCCTACTTTAAAACCAAATCGCTCACACCAGTATGACAGCGTCGGCTCATGGCCCACTACGATAAGCACGTCGTCTCTTGTCTCATCGATGCATCGGATGAGTTCATTCATTTCTCCCGCCGCTACCCAATCTCGAAGTTCCACCTCGACATCCAGTAATTTCCCAAATACTTCAGCTGTCTGACGGGCTCGAACAAGAGGCGAACTGACCAAGCGGACAGAATTGTTCTTCAGTTTCGCACACAGTTTCGGATACGCTTCTTCTATTTTTTCCTTCCCCTCTTTGGTCAATTCGCGCAAAGCATCCGGAACTTTTCCTCTTTCTTCTGCAATGCCGTGGCGCACGAGCATAAAAAGCATAAATCATCCTCCAATCCCTATACATTTTATTATTGTAACATATTATTTTTGAGATACTTCATATATCTCGCCAAAAAAAGCGAAACTCAGGTATAATAATTTGAGCAGGACATGCTTGTACGACTGTCAAAGCCGCTTTGTGTTCAACCAGCCGTTAAGATCATTATGCACACTCCTGCTAATACAATTATTCAATCGTTCTACTAAGGAGGAAACATTGAAGAAAAAGGTTTATGTACTGCTGGCACTCATACTGGTGTTGGCAATCGTCTCCGGCGCCTGCTCAAAGCCTGCAGAGCCTTCTGCGCCTGCAGCTGAGAGCACCCCTGAATCACAGGAAGAGCCGACAACATCGGAAGAACCCGTTTCGCTGACTGTTCAAGCAGAAACCGCTTGGGTACCTCACTACGTAAAAGCCATTGATCGTGTGCTGAGCGTATACCCGAACGCTGACATCACTATTATCGAGACAGGCGCATTCGATCATCTCAATGTCATTGACGCAACCGACGCTACCAATGTCGACGTCGCCGACGTCTTTGCGCTTCCGGCTGACCGCATCTACGGTCTTTCAAATTCCGAAGTGCTGGCCGGCATCGACTCACCGGCACTGGCTGCCGACTTGGGTGGATTTGCCGACTTTGACGCCGGACTGGGCGGAAACTTTAAGATCGACGGTGAATACCTTGCATTCCCCTACAATATCGAGACGCTGATCTCCTTTGTCAATGTCGCCAACGCAGAAGCGGAAGGCATTGATCACACCGCACCCTTCGAACTCAACGATGTCACAAAACCTGAGCCCGTCCTCCTGCCGGCGTTTGACGCCTGGTTCGGAGTCGCTCTGACAAACTCGGCAGAAATTGAACTTCTTGGAAAAGATGAGTCCGGCGCACTGTTCTCCGATATGACAAAAGAGTGGGCAGAGCTTGAGCCTGAAAAGCAAGCGGCCATTGAATCTCTCTACAATTATTGGAAAGTACAGTACGACAACAACACCCCTCTCTTCGACCCTGAAGCAGGTTGGGGATTCATCGACGACACCTTCGCCACCGGCGGTTCAGGCGTCATCCGAATTGACGGGCCCTGGGGCACCGCAGGAATTTCCGAACAAGCCGGCAACGGAGCTGATCTTGAAATCTATCCCCTCTCCCAGATTACAGTGGCAGGCAAACCCCTGACACACTGGAAAGGCGGATGGGGACTCGGAATCAATAGCCGCATCGAAGAAGATGCACCGAAAATGGAAGTCGCTCATGCTCTGATCAAAGAAATCGTCAACCCTGAATATGCAGTGGATCTGTTCAAAGCCACCGGCAAGATCCTTGAAAATGTCACTGCCGAAGCATATGCAGAAAGCGATCTCTCCGACGTTGACAAGAAGGTCATCGCCTCTGTCATCGCCTCATATGAAGAAGCTCCTGCTCGACCGCTCTTCACTGAGTGGGGAAGTGTCTGGGATACCTGGAAAAACAGCATTCTCTCTTGGAATGCACAGACACCTGAGTCTCCGGAAGAAGCTTATAAAGAAATCAAAGCATCCTTTGATGCTATGATGAGCAATTTTTAATCGCAGTTAAACGAAAGGAAGAAAGGGATATACCCTTTCTTCCTTTTTCACAGGAGTTCACATGTCTTCGCCAAAAATCCCCCGCCGTGCAATGATCATACTATTGCTGCTATGTGCAGCGCTGGTCATGCTTTTGAGCCTCGAGGTCCTATTTCTGGTCAAAGACGCAGATTTTTACAGTAACTTTCAGGCTCGACAGAGTGGAGCGACATTTTCCGACTACCTTAATGCTCGTCTTTTTATGTATTTTATACAGATCGTTCCGATCATGTCCGTTGCACTCTATACTTTTTTTCTGGCTCAGCGCATGGGAACACCTCCCGCTTATAGATTGATCTGGGGACTCTTGTTAGGAGCATCGGCGCTTCTGCGATTATTGCAGACAACTTTGATGATGCCTGTATCGCTGGGAATCCTCGCTGTCTATATTGCACTGATTCTGGTGGTGATCAATATCCATCGTCTCTGAAAGAAGGTGACCATTGAAGACCCCACGCCCGCTCCTCGATGACATAGGGAATGTCCGAGAGAGAAAAAACTTGTATTTAAAAGAGCTCTTTGAAGCAGAAGCCGCTGATAATAAAGAGGAGATCCGACGATTAAAAGCGCAGCGCTCCTCTCATACATACAATCTTTCCCTGGAAGAAGCAAGAAAAAAAGAGGCCATATTTCTAAAAGAGCTCCGACAAAAAACGGATGAGTACGAGAAGACTCTCTCATCTGACCCTCTGAAAAATCTGAAATCAGAGGCCTTTGCCGCTGCGCAAAAGTATTCCTTTTATCAGCAATTAAGTGACTTGAGCTATGACTTTTCCTTTCTAGCAGGGGAAAATGATTTCCGTCAAGACCAACTGCCGCGCATCATCGCAAACCAAGAGGCTCTGATGGAGCGCTTCTCTTCTGCAGAAGCCAAGCTCGCTGTCGAAAAATCAAAAGATCACAGTGCTTTTGAGAGGGAAGCCGAGCTCTATCGCCAAGAGAGAAAGGCCCAACTACAGAGAGATTTGGTTGATCTTAAAGCGAAACAAAAACAGCGAATCATCAGCGATAAAGCATTTGCCAATGAGAAAAAGATGGCGCAGCTTGCCGCAAGAGATGATATTCGAGCCAAACAAAACGCGCATCCGGTAAAACGTCTGGAAGAAGAGAAGAGGAATCTCAGATACCGGCTGAAGAACGATCTGCGCCTTGGACTCAAAGTCCTTGAGAGTGACATCTCTGATCTCAGGAGAAAAACTCCCATCGAGATAGAGCAGAGCATTCCTTGGAAGAGCTTTCTCTCGATTCCCCTCCCGGGGCTCGGACAGCTTCTCAACGGCCAGTGGCAAAAAGGGATATTCTTTTTCATCGCCTCCGCTTTCATCTACCTCGCCGCCATTCCCTATGCCCTAGGCTACGCAAACTATCAGGGAACAGGTATCAGCGGCCTCATCACTCTTGCCGAGGGCGGTGCTCGTCTGCATCGCTCGATCATCTTTATGGTCGAGGGGATCATCGCCATCTTCCTCTTAATCTTTGCAGCCGCACTTTTCATTATCTCTTTCCGCGACACCTATGAGACGGAGAGGAGAAAAATGCATGGGATCCGGCCCTTTACTTGGTTTGAGAGCCGAGTGACAATTGAGGAAAAGGGATTTCCATATCTCGTAACTCTTCCTGCACTGATCGTCACCGTCTTTATCATCCTAGTACCGATCATGACGACGATCCTCATTTCCTTTACAAATATGGATCCGAATCATCAGTCCAAGTTCAATTGGATCGGCATCGCCAATTACAAACTCATCGCTCTCGGACAGGGAATAGCCGGAAGCGCTTTCTGGCTGATTTTGGGATGGACTCTCATCTGGACCCTCGGAGCAACGACGCTTGCCATCTCTATCGGCTTTATTCTCAGCCTCCTTGTCAATCAGGAGAGACTCAAGGGCAAGAAGTTTTTCCGCACGGTCTTCTTATTGCCATGGGCAGTGCCCGCCTTTATTACGATTATGTTCTTTTCCATCATGGTCTCTTCCACAGGACCGATTACACAGATCATCAAGGCAGTGACAGGGCAAGTCATTAATATCAAAAACTCTTCCACTCTGACTCGAATATTCCTCATATTCCTGCAGGGATGGTTGGGAAGTGCCTATATCTTCCTTCTGTCCACCGGCGTCCTCCAGGGGATTCCTTCCGATCTCTATGAGGCGGCGGAGATTGACGGCGCAACGAGCTGGCAGAAGACGATGCGCATCACCGTGCCGCTGATCCTTTTCCAGACCGCGCCGCTGCTTGTAGGACAGTACACATTTAACTTCAACAACTTTTCTATCATCTTCCTGTTCAATCAGGGAGGGCCGTTTAATCCCAGCTTATACGGTAATCTCGCAGGGAGCACCGACATCCTGATCTCCTATATTTATAAACTGACGATACAAAATCAATATCAAGGAATCGGAGCGGCGATTACAATCGTGATCTCTGTTGTTTTGATGTTTGTGGCGTGGCTGGGCTACCGAAATACCAAGGCCTTTAAGGAGGAGTAGTCGTGAAGAAAAAGAAAGAGGGACTTTATCTTTCGGATCGTCCTCCCCTAAGTCCCGTCGGAAAACTGCTGTTGGCTCTTTCCTACGTCGTTCTGGCAATATGGACGATCATCATTTTATGGCCTCTGTCGCAGATGTTCATCTCCAGCTTTAACGGAACACAGACAAAGCACATCACTATGGGAAGCCGTTTTGAGTTTTCCCTTAAACATTTCGAATATCTGTTTTATGAGACCAACTTCCTGCTCTGGGTGAAGAATACTCTCTTTATCGCCATCGCTACGGCACTCCTGACCCTTCTCATCGTATCTTTTACAGGATATGCATATTCGCGCTACCGATTTAGCGGACGAAGAATGAGTCTTCTTGCAATCATGCTGATCCAGACCATTCCCACTTTTGCCGGAATCACCGCCTTTTACACGATGCACAGCATCATCTCGGGCTTTGCTCCCTTCTTCACCAGACAAGCCCTTCTCATTCTCATTTATGCAGGAGGCGGAATCGCATCCAACACCTTTATACTAAAAGGATACATCGACTCGGTCTCCACCGAGCTTGACGATGCGGCAAGAATCGACGGTTGTTCTCACATGCAGGTCTATCGCCTCATCATCATGCCTATTGCGCGCCCCATGCTCGCCATAATCGCATTGTGGAGCTTTATCGGCCCCTTTATGGACTATATGATGGCTGCGATCCTTCTAACCAGCAACGAGGCGCTGACGCTTGCACCGGGGCTCTTTACCCTCATCAACGACACTCGCACGATGAATCAGCCGGCCTTTGCCGCCGGAGGACTTCTCACTGCGATACCGATCATTATTTTATTTATCGCCCTTCAAAATCAGCTCGTAAGCGGACTGGCTCAAGGCTCAGTGAAGGGATAGGAGGCATTATGCGCGTTGAACTTAAAGACATTGGTAAAAAATATGAAGGCAGAGAGAACTTTACTCTCCGCCACATTGATCTTACGATCGAAGAAAAAGCTTTCTGTGTCATACTGGGTCCATCCGGATGCGGTAAAAGCACTCTTCTGCGCATGATTGCGGGACTGAACTCCATTACCGAAGGCGAGCTTATTTTCAACGGGAAACTGATGAACAAGGTTCCACCGAAAGATCGTGATATCGCCATGGTCTTCCAATCCTATGCCCTCTATCCGCATATGAGTGTCTACGACAATATGGCCTTCAGCCTCTCTCTTCGAAAAGAGCCCAAAGAGATCATTCGCGAACGCGTCCTCGAAGCGGCGGAAATTTTACAGATCTCTGAGTATCTCTACAATAAGCCCTCTGATATCTCCGGCGGACAAAGACAGCGCGTGGCACTTGGCCGTGCGATGGTCAGAAAGCCCCGTGTCTTTTTGATGGATGAGCCTCTCTCCAATCTCGATGCCAAGTTGCGCGAACATATGAGAGTGGAGCTCGTTCGCCTGCACAAGAATCTCGGAACCACTACCATCTACGTCACTCATGACCAAACAGAAGCGATGACGATGGCAGATATGATCGTTCTTATGAACGACGGGAAAATCATGCAAAAGGGAAGCCCGGAAGAGTTCTATCACCACCCGCAAAATCTCTTTGTAGCAGGTTTTATCGGCTCGCCTACGATGAACCTCTTTTCGGGGATCATAAAGGGCGGGAAGTTTTACTCAGAAGGCGGCGCTCTCGAAGTAGAGCCCTCGCCGAAAGACAGAAAAGCACTGGAAGACTATGAAGGAAAAAGCGTGCACATGGGAATCAGAAGCGAGAGACTGCTTGCCGGCAAGACGGAAAAGAACACTTTCTTGGCGCAAGTCGATGTCATAGAAATACTCGGAAAAGAAAAACTCCTCAACTGCAAACTTTCAGACGAAAGCGACATCGTCATCTCAGTGCCTGGTCACTATGAGTACGAAGTCGATGAATTCCACAATTTCCACTTCGATCTCGAGGCACTGCACTTCTTCGATTCAGATACTTCAGAACGCATCAATTAGCTATTTGACAGAAATTATAGATCCCGTGACATACGGGATCTATTTCATTTTCCCCTTATCTATCTTCTGAAGACAGATACAAGCCTCACAATTTAAAATCGATGATTTTAATTTAATTGTTTTAAATTCCTTGCCGACAAAGAATTGTCTCTCTGGACAGTTCTCGGAAAAAGAGTAGAATCACCATAGGAGGCTTGAATATGTCACGTGCATTTTCTTTGAGCGCGATAAAAGGAATCACCCTCGGATTTGCCATCATCATTTTTACCGGATCGATTCTCTTGACGTTACCTTTTTCACATCGAGGAACTCTTTCTTATATTGACGCTCTCTTTACAGCTGCATCGGCCACTTGTGTCACAGGCCTGACCGTTGTCGACACATATACTTCGTTTACATTCTTTGGCCAGTTGATTTTGCTTCTTTTAATGGAGTTGGGAGGTCTGGGTTTTCTCAGCATCGCCATGCTGATCCCGCTTCTTCTGGGGCGCCCGATCGGCCTGGCAACCCGTGCATACCTTGTAGAGGCCATGGGAAGCCCCCAACTGGGCGGCATCATTCGAGTCGTCAAACGCCTCCTCTTAGGAACTTTTTTGATCCAGTTATCCGGCTCGTTTCTGCTAAGCATCCGCCTGATTCCTCGATTTGGATTTCTCCAAGGCACATGGATAAGTATATTTACCGCTGTCAGTGCGTTCTGTAATGCAGGTTTTGACCTTTTCGGTGCGATTGAACCGGGAACATCCTTGATTCACTTCCGCTGCGATCCACTGATCATCTTGCCTATCTCTATTCTCATCGTCATAGGCGGTCTTGGTTTTATCCTCTGGGACGATCTGTTGCAAAAAAAGTTTGTTTGGCGACACTACCGGATTCACACAAAAATAGTATTGACAATGACATCGTTGCTCCTGCTGTCCGGAACAATATTTTTCCTCTTCAGCGAAAGGAATTCCACTTTATACGGACTCTCGGGAGCGGAATCTTTCCTTGTCGCTTTCTTTCAGTCATCGACGGCAAGAACGGCAGGATTTTTCTCCGTGCCACAGGAGTGCCTGAGTTCCGCAGGAACTTTATTCACGATGATATTGATGTTTATCGGCGCTTCTCCAGGATCAACCGGGGGCGGAATCAAGACGACGACTTTTTTCGCTCTCCTTTACTCTGTATCAGGATATATCAGGGGCAAGGATGATCTGAATGTTTTCACCAGAAGACTTGGCAACTCCTCAATAGATAAAGCACATCGGATGACAACGGCTTATATGCTATGGATTGTACTGGGCGCCATCCTCATGACTTCGTTTACCGGTTTTACTCTTGAACAAAATGTCTTTGAGGTGATCTCCGCCATCGGGACTGTCGGATTGACCAAGGCAATCACCTCAAACTTGAATATCCCCGCTAAACTCACCATTGTCTTTCTGATGTATGTCGGACGTGTCGGATCGGTCTCGCTTGCCACCGCTCTTATGGAAAAAGCGATCCCCGCTCCCACAAAGGCTCCGGCAGAGGACATTCCAATAGGATAGGAGAAATAAATGCAATCCATTCTCGTCATTGGTCTGGGGCGTTTCGGACGCCACCTCGCAGTTAAATTGGCTGAGCTCGGCAACGAAGTCCTCGTTGTTGACAAAAACGAAGAAATCGTAGAAAAAATCGCACCTCTCGTCACGCAGGGGCAAATTGCAGATGCGACGAACGAAGAAGCCCTTCGGGCAATTGGAGCCAGAAACTTTGATCTTTGTTTTGTCTGCATCAGCGACGACTTTCAGTCTTCTTTAGAGATCACTTCCCTTTTAAAAGAACTCGGAGCAAAGTATGTCGTTTCCAAAGCGGATCGCGATATACACGCAAAATTCCTCCGAAAAGTCGGAGCCGACGACATCGTCTATCCGGAGCGTGAAATGGCGCATCGCGTCGCCCTTCGCTTCAGCTCCCGCGGCTTCTTTGATATTTTTCCACTGGGAGAAAATCATGCATTTGTAGAAATGGAAGTTCCGCCTCGCTGGATAAATCACAGCATTGCAGACTTGGATATCCGAAAGCATTTTAAAGTCAATGTTATCGCCTATCGGCGAGAACAAGAAATCTATCCCGTACTCACTCCATCGCATGTTTTTAAACAGGGAGATCTTATTCTACTCTTAGGAGAAGTCGAAAATACTGAGGCGCTCATCAACCTAAAGTAAACTCGCAAATTCACTACTTTTTCTGTCGCAAAACACCCCTTGCCATATGCATGATACATCGGCCTCTTGAATGGGCAGTTCGCTTGCAACTATGATATAATCAGTTCAAAAGACGAAAGGATCTTTCATGGATGACGTCCCTATAAAACTTTTTATTCTCTTTATATTGACTCTAGTCAACGCTTTCTTTGCCGCATCGGAAATGGCAATTATCTCACTGTCTCCGGCAAATCTGAGAAAGATAAAGGAAAAGAAGACGCCTGCTGCAAAGGCGCTTCTACGTCTGACAGAAGAGCCCAACCGTCTTCTTTCTACCATTCAAGTCGGCATTACTCTTGCCGGTTTTTTCGCCTCTGCCTCTGCAGCACAGAACTTCTCAGATCCCGTCGGAAAATTTTTGGCAGCGTTGAAAATTCCCTACGCCCATCAGGTAGCGTTTGGAGTTGTGACGATTCTCCTTTCTTATATCACACTCGTCTTCGGAGAACTTGTGCCCAAAAGATTGGCGTTGACAAATAAAGAGAAATTGGCTCTGGCTGTGGCCCGTCCCATTGAGATGATCAGTGCGCTGGCCAAGCCTTTTGTGCGCCTGCTTTCGGTAAGTACCTCTCTCGTCCTCAAGCTTCTCGGATCGAAAGAAGAGGCTGACGAAGAGAGAATATCTCGTGAGGAAATTCTGCGCCTCCTGAGAGTCAGCTTCGAACAGGGAACGATCGATCACAACGAAGAGCTGCTTCTCAGCCGAGTCATTGCGCTACGCGATACAGAAGCCCGACAGGTCATGACCCCGTCAAACCATGTGTTCAGCGTCGACATCGACGACTTTCATTCCAAGATATTCACACAGATGATCGACTCCGGTTTTTCCCGCTTTCCCGTATACAAAGAGAACAGAGACCACATTGTCGGCCTCCTGTACATGAAAGACATTCTCGCCTTTCTCCATCAGTCCGAAGGGGAACTCGACATTTCACAACTGATTCGAAAGCCCTTTTTCGTTATCGAGAACCGATGTCTCGACGACATCCTCAGAGACTTCCAGCGAGAAAAAGTGCATTTGGGCATCGTCATAGATGAATACGGGACGTTCTCCGGGATTCTCGCCATCGAAGAGATTTTGGAAGAAATTGTCGGAGAAATCGACGATGAATTTGACACGGCTCAAAAAGAAATTATGAAAACACTCACCGGCTGGCGCATCAATGGGCTCATCTCGCTCCATGACATCAACACAAAACTTGGATGGGAGCTCGATGACAAAGAGATTACAACTCTCTCAGGCTTTCTCCTCTATCACTACGGTACAGACGCTTTAATACCCGGCCAGGTCTTTGTTCACGAAAAACTGGAGTTCACCATAGAGGAAGCCGATCAAAAAGGAATCGACTGGGTGCAAGTGAGAAAACTCACGGAAGCAACCAATCCGGCTCCATCACAGGAAGAGTAGAGGGAAAACCGGGCGAGATTATCATCTTCACCTCCTATCCGTTCCGAAACAACTTCTCTCTTGTAAAACATTCAAAAAGGACTTTGAAATCTGAAGATACAAAGTCCTTTTCCTATTCACTTCATAATATTCTCAGTACTCACCTCGTAAAATGGAGTCTATATAGACAGCCACGCCGTCTTCTTCCGAATCGGGTACGATGACATCTGCGTGAGCAAGAACTGATTCCGGAGCACTCGCCATACAGGCGGAATGATCCGCTTCTCTTAGGAGATCCACGTCATTTTCATTGTCGCCGATCCCATATAGTTTTTTTGCACCCATAGTTTCTTTTAAATAACGTGCAGAAGAGCCCTTTGAGCTCTCATCGCTGATGATGTCATAAAGATAAGCAAGGGAACGAAACACATGAACGCCTTTAAGTGGCTGCATTTCTTTTAAGATATCCTGTGCTTCAGCGGGATCCCAAGTGATGAAAGAAATCTTATGGATAGGCTCCTTAACATGCAGCTTCTTTCTCACCTCAAGCTGTACTTGATGAGATGCTTGGCGGAAGCTGTTTCCCTTCCGGTAGCCTTTCATGAATTCACCATCCTGATTGGCGATCAGGCTATTGTAGCTGTAGTACTGGGCATATACTCCTCTTTTTGAGCAGATATGCCAGAGTCTTTCCGCCAACAGGGGGTCGACTGAATGTTCCATCACAACATCCTCTCCCCGATAAATGACAGCGCCGGAACAGCAGACGAGTTCCGCCTGCATTCCCAATTCCTCTCGATAATAAGCAGCAGACGGAAACAACCTCCCTGTCGAAATGACAAACGAATTGCCTTCCGCTCTCCATTTCTCCAACGATTCTCTCACACCTGCCGTGATCTGCTTGTCTTTCGTCAAAAGAGTTCCGTCCAGGTCACTTACGAGAAGTTTCATGAAAATACCTCACCAGTTCAAAATTTATCTCTCCGCGCTGCGTATTGACGCTTGCCAGCTTCACTCTGAGTGCATGGCCGAGTTCAAGCCTCGTCCCTCTATCGCCGATGAGAAGATAATTCTCTTTATCAAAGCGGAAGAATTCGTCCAGTGAACTGAGGGAAATGAGCCCCTCCGCACTGTTGTCGAGTTCCACAAAGATCCCAAATCCGGTCATGCCTGAAATCACGCCGTCAAATTCTTGGCCAATTTTATCACTCATAAACTGCGCGGCTTTGATATCGTCAACTTTTCGTTCTGCATCATCAGCCCGGCGCTCTGTCATATTTGCCTGCTCAGCCACGGCTTCAAGAATCAACGTATAGTGCTCTTTTCGCTTGGCGTTCATCTTGCCCGCCAGCACCTCTTTGATGATCCTATGTATTTGCAAGTCGGGATAGCGGCGGATCGGAGAAGTAAAATGTGAATAATATGTGCTGGCTAAACCGAAATGTCCTTCAAAGTAATTTGTGTACTTCGCTTGTTTCAGACTTCGAAGCATCATCTTGTTAATCAGATTTTCATGCGGAGTCCCCTCCACTTCATCAATCAAGAGATTCAAGGCCGAAGGATGAATGTTTTCCAGCCGTCCTTTTATATGATAGCCGAAATTATGGATAAAGGTATTGAAAGCCATCAGCTTGTCTGCACTCGGTTTTTCATGGGTTCTATATAAAAATGGAGTACCAAGCCAATAAAAATGCTCGCTGACGACTTCATTGGTCAAGATCATAAACTCCTCTATCAGACGGTTTCCTATTCTCCTTTCTCGGTGTTTCATAGAAATCGGCCATCCGTCCTCATCCAGCTCATAGTAGCTCTCCACCATCCCGAAATCGATGGCGCCTCTCAATCTGCGTTTTTCTGTCAGAAGCTTTGACAATTCCCCCATCGATAGGAGAGGTTCTTTTACTTCCTTCGGAAGAGATGTCTCCATTCCCTCCAGATAATCGGATACATCATCATATATCAGTCGATGAGAGCTTCGGATGACAGAGGGAAAGATCTCATGTGAAAGCACCTCGCCCTTTTTATTCAACTCCATCATCACACTCATCGCGCGCTTGTCTTCTCCGGGATTGAGCGAACACAAGTCATTGGAAAGCTCCTTCGGCAGCATCGGTAGAACACGTGAAACAAGATAAACACTGTTTCCACGCTTAAAGGCTTCTTTATCTATTGAGCTGTACTCTTTGACATAGTGAGTTACGTCTGCAATGTGTACCCCTAAGCGATACCCCTCCTCGCTTATCTCAAGGCTGATGGCATCATCGAGATCTTTGGCATCGGAACCGTCAATGGTAAACACGAGCAAGTCTCTTAAGTCTCTGCGACTGTCCCACTCTTGCGCACTGATCTGTCCACTAAGCTCTTTGGCCTCTTCCAGAACTTGCGGGGGAAATTCGGCAGGAAGATTGAGTGAGCGGATGACGATCTCAACATCCAAACCGGGATCATCCTCGCTGCCTAGGATCTCTACAACCCTGCCCTCCGGATTTCTTCCTTCCGAAGGCCACCGAGTAATGGTTATTTCTGCAATCATCCCATTGTGATGTCTATTTAATCGATTCGTTCTGACATCTAAGTCAATATTTTGACGCACCTTGCGATCATAGGGAATCAGAAAAGCGCGGTCCTTTTCAACACATAATTTGCCAATGATCGTACTCGTGCGCCGCTCAAGTATCTTATGCACAACCCCTTCTGCCTTTTGGGTTGCCGACTTAGGCTGAGTCAGGCGAATCAGGACGCGATCGCCGTTCATCGCCCCATTTAAGGCTCTTCCATGAACAAACACATCTTCCCGATCCGGATCGTCAAAGAGAAAGAAACCGAAATTCCGATCGGTTAGCTGAATCGTGCCAACATAGATCGAATCATTTGCAAGAAGGCGATAGCGCCCTTTTTTGGTTCGCTCAACCACCCCCTTGTAGGTAAGCTCAGAGAGGGCAATCGACAGCTGAGCATTCTCTTCTTTTTTAAGATTCAGAGACCGACTCAGCTCCTCAGCCGTCATCGCTTTGTGCTTTCGCTCCAGAATCTCCGTAATCATTTCAGTCAACATGATTTTTTCCTCCATCCAGAAGCAGCGCCTCAGGATCTATTTCCCTAATGAAGTCAAAGAAGTCTTGAGGGAGATATACGCGTGAAGAAAGGAGCACATCTTTGCCTCTTGGAATGATCGTCGCCTCCTCCTCAAGAAAAGGAACAATGCGCGTCAGAGCATCTGAGCACACCAGCACTTGAATTCGTTCCCTCCGTATCTTGCTCGGCCGATACGCTTCCACGATTTGCTCAAGCTTCAAATTCACAGGCTGCTCTGAAAGATCTTGAGCAAGAATCATCGTCATTTCATCCGTTCGTAAGATGTTTTCCACACGAATTTCCTTTATATACTCTCCCTGTTCTTCCTCAAAGTGAACAATGAGGGAATCATTGTTCTTCACCGCCTTTTCAATCATTTCATCCAGAAGCTGGAGATTCTGTCTGCTCGCTCGACCTCCTTGCAATCGCAACAAATCATCCGCTGCCGCCCGGAGCAGAACCATGTCGGCGAGTCTCCTTTGAAGCTTCGGATTTGTTTCTCTCAACAGGCGCTGAAAATCTTTCAGCGTTTCCATTTCTTCTTCATGCAGAAAGAGAGAAAAGACATCATCATCTTCAAGCCAGAAGCCCTCTCCTATGCGAATAGGAATGGCACTGTCCATAAGAACCTGTGCCAATTGCATGAGTTCTTCTTTTGTGCAGTCGAGAGCTTCACAGAGTTCCCTTTCTCGAACAACTCCTCTTGCCAGTAGATAGAAGTACAGCCTCAAAGCTTTTCGTATAGACAAGTTTCTTCCTTTCCTTATAAAAGATGTTGCCGCTGCTCGCTTACACCACAGGCTCTTGAAATACTATAACACAGTCCCCCGGCTTCTCCTCTTTCCTGATTGAAAAATTTCACTCATAAACTCAAGAAAAAATCCCCATGATACATGGGGTAAATGATAATCGCACTCTATTTATTTTCCTGGGTTTTGACGGGAATGGCCAAGACGGGAACCGTGGAGTGATGGAGTACATAATTTGTCACAGAGCCGATCAAGATCCGACTGAGCGTCGAATTGTTTTGGGTAGCCATGATGACAAGATCGACGGGGTTCTTTTCGATATACGTCTGAATCTGCACTCCCGGAGTGCCCAGCACAATCTCGCTTGTCATGTTGAGATCCGGAAATTCTTTCATGACTTTTTCGTGGAGGGCATTTGCAGCCGACTCCATTCTCTCGAGAAGAGCAGCGTCCATTTCTGTAAAGCCGGTCAGCTTTGTACCTACATCAACACTGGTCAAAAGAATAAAGCGGGCATCTACCATTTCAGTGAGTTTCTGTGCCATTTCGACTGCAAGTTTACTGCCTAGTGAATCGTCAATGGGGAGCAACACAGTTATCTCTTTCATGATCTGCCTCCTTTGTTTCTTTTCTACCCGAAAAAGAGGCGAATCACGCTTATTTTTCTTTTATGGTGATGATATTTGTAAACTCCGCCACCTGTGAGAGTGTATGATGGATGGAACAGTACTTTCCTGCCAAGAAAGCGCTGCGCTCTGCATCTTTTTCACTAATATCCCCGACATATGTGATATAGATCACTGCTTTTTCCAATGTTTCGGGGCGTTCTGTACGCTTATTGCCTTCAATCCGGATCTCAATCGCATCAACTTCGATCTTTTTCTTCGCCAGAATATCTCTCAATGTGTAATAGAAACAGCTGCTTAAGGCGCCCAAAAGCAATTCATAGGGAAGAAACTCCTGCTCACTGCCTCCGATTTGAATTTCACCGCGTTCTGTCGCAATCCATTTCTCTTTTTTTGTGTATTTACTATTGACAACGATCATGATTCCTCCTTATTTGATCAGTTTTTCCAGTATTTCTCGCAATTGCATGTCTCTATTTTTATAATACGCAAAATAGCGGGTGACCTCATTGTTGCCCGGCGAAAATCCTCCGTCTCTCGGATAGTCATCTTTTAAGCGAAGAAAAAAATGCGCACGAACGATGATCACCTGCCTGTCTTCATGGACTACCTGAAGACTTCTCTCTGTCGCTTCTATTACATAACTTAAAAAAGACTCTATCGCCTCGCGTTTAGGAGAAAATGCCTCGAGCAGTTTCATCTGTGTGCCGATGTCTCTGTTGTTCATACTGAGGATATAACTCCTCGTCCTGTCAATGGCGATCTTCTCATATGGAACACGGCAGGCAATTAAAAGCGTCAGTCCTAAAAGTAAAGTGAGACACCTTTTTTTTCTGTTCATACTGTCTCTATTATACCCTTATATACACTATTTTGTCTCGTCAAGCCGCCAAAAGCTCCCGTTGTCTCGTCCATTTGATGTATTTATGAAAACACCTGCATCAAAAAGACCGACTTCCATACCGAAATCGATCTTCTTTTCCATTTGCCGGCTTATTTTCTCTCAAACGAATCTATCTCAGGTTGATCAGCGCCTCGCCCGATTCCACATGATCTCCCGCGGAGACTAGGATCTCACCAACGACTCCCCCTGAGGGACTGCGGATCTCGTTTTCCATCTTCATTGCTTCAAGGATGAGGAGAAGTTGGTCTTTCTCCACTGCCTCTCCCTCCTTTACCGCCACAGAAATGATCTTTCCGGGCATCGGACTTTCGACAGTATTTGCCCCTCCTTGAGGCTCAGGCTTTGGCGATAATGGAGGAGCCGGAGACGGGGCGGGTGTGCTAGGCGCACTCGATGCAAGGGGAATAAAACCGGGTTTGCTTTCCTGCTGCTCCAGAGCTTTCACTTCTACCAAATAACTGACACCGTTGACTATGACTTCATAACGCATAATTACTCCCCTTTATTCCTTTCTATACTGATCTGCCACTGTTTATCTTCATCCAACGCTCCCATCTCATATTTTACAGCTGCGACAATTGCCGCGAGAACGGCAGACTCGTCATCCGAGGACTCAGCTGGTAAAACAGGCAACGGCTCAACCGGAACAGACTTGCTTCTTGAAAGAATATACACTAAGAGGTATATGAGCAGCATGACAATAAACACCGATATCATGCCAATCACCAACAGCTCTAAACCCTGTATCATTTGGCTTCCTCCTCCTTAAAACAAGCCCCAAGCTCTGGCAAAGCTTAGAATCACGCCTCCTGCAACAACCGAGCCGATCTGGCCGGCGACATTGGCCCCTATGGCATGCATCAGCAGGTGATTTTGGCTATCTTCTTCCAAACCCATCTTCTGAATGACCCTCGCCGACATCGGAAAAGCAGAAATACCTGCAGCGCCGACCATCGGGTTCACTTTATTTCCTTCAGAGCGGAAGAGGTTCAAAAACTTGGCAAAAAGCACCCCTCCAACCGTATCAAACACAAAGCCCAAGAGGCCCAGCCCCATGACCATGAGCGTCTGAGGGGTGACAAAGACTTGATATCGCATTTGAAACGATACTGTAATCCCCAAAAAGATTGTAATCAGATTGGCAAGAGGTCCTTGTGCCGTCTGCGATAAGTTGTCGAGAACCCCGCATTCTCTGAGAAGGTTTCCGAACATCAAAAACCCCACGAGTGAAACAGAATCCGGAGCAACGAGACCGGCAATCAACGTAACAAATATAGGAAACAATAATCTCGTTCTTCTTGAAACGGATTGGGGATTATATGCCATCTTAATAGCGCGTTCACGCTTGGTCGTCACCAGTTTGATGGCGAAGGGCTGGATAATGGGCACCATCGCCATATATGAATATGCCGCCACTGTAATCGCGCCCACATAGCTGCTTTGAAGCCTTTGGGAGACGAGAATAGACGTCGGACCGTCTGCGGCAGCTATGACGCCAATGCTCATCGCGTCATTGAGTTCAAAACCCAATCCAAGGCTGACCAAGACAGTTAAGAAGATGCCGACCTGTGCCGCGCCGCCGAAAACAAGCATGAGGGGGTTGCTGAGCAGCGGGCCGAAGTCGATCATCGCGCCTATACCGACAAATAGCAGGATGGGAAAAGCTTCTGCCGCCTCGATTCCCACTGTGTAAAGCCACTCAATGATTCCATTTTCACCTAGAACACCTGTCAAAGGAAGGTTTACGAGTATAGCTCCGATTCCCATAGGAAGCAACAGTGCAGGCTCAAACTCTTTTTCAATGGCAAGATAAATCAGCACTCCGCCAACGAGCCACATCAGCACCATCTGCCAGTTCAACAGCCTTATTCCCTGTGTTAAAAAATCGAGTATATTCAATTGCGTCTCCTTCTGCGCATAGCAGTAAAAGTAATATACTATGTAAACGTATGCAGATGCCCTCATTATAGCAGAAGCCGGAACCGTCTCATCATATTTGTATCAACAAACAAGTGACAATTAGCCATACCCTATTTGCTTTTTCTTCCCAAATTGAGTTGATGAAAAACATCATGAACATTTCTGACCCCGAGTATTTCCATCCCTTCCAAAGTAAAGGATGTCTTGCCGGGGATCATCGCTCTTTTATATCCCTGCCGCTTGGCTTCTGCCAGACGCTGCTCGACCTGCGGAACACTTCTCACTTCCCCAAGAAGCCCGACCTCTCCAAAAAACACCATATCTCTTGGGATCGGTTGATTAAAATAAGACGAGCCTATCGATACCATCATGGGAAGAGTCAACGCCGGCTCGTTCAATGTAATCCCGCCTACGGCATTGACATAGATGTCCTGATTTTGCATGAACAATCCGCGCTTTTTCTCTAAAATCGCCACAGTTAATACAAGTTTATTGTAGTCTACTCCCAAAGCCATTCGCCTGGGAGCGGCAAAATTGGTCGGCGAGACGAGACTCTGTATTTCCACCAAAAGCGGCCGTGTCCCTTCTATGGAAACAAATACAACGGTTCCGGATTCATTCGTCTGGCTATGACTTAAAAACAGTTCCGATGGATTCGATACGATCTGCAACCCGCGTCCACTCATCGAAAATAGACCTACCTCATTTGTAGATCCGAATCGATTCTTCACCGCTCTTAAAATTCGATACAGATTACTGCCGTCTCCTTCAAAGTACAAGACGGTATCCACCATGTGCTCCAGAACTTTTGGTCCGGCAAGAGAGCCTGACTTCGTGACGTGCCCGACAATAAATGTCGCGATGCCATAGCCTTTTGCAATTTTCGTTAACTGAGAGGTCACCTCTCTCACTTGCGAGACGCTTCCTGGAGCAGCGCTCAAATTCATCGTGCTCATCGTCTGAATCGAATCGAGGATCAAAATATCCGGATTTTCCTGCCGGATCGTCTGATAGATCTTCTCAAAAGTCGTCTCCGAAAGAAGAAGGACCCCTTCTCCTTCAACACCAAGGCGATTGGCACGCATCTTAATCTGGTGCTTGCTTTCCTCTCCCGATACGTATAACACTCTCTTTCCCTGTCTTGCCAGAGAATCAGCCATCTGAAGCAGAAGAGTGCTCTTGCCGATGCCGGGTTCTCCACCAACAAGAATGAGAGATCCGTCGACGATTCCGCCCCCTAAGACACGGTCCAGCTCGCTGTTGTTGGTCGTCGAGCGATGCTCTTCGCTCAGCTCCACATCACTTAGACGCTGTGCCCGAACGGGATCGCCTATGTCCGCAAGCGCAGCAGAACTCTTCTTAGACTCAATGACTTCTTCAGTAAAAGAATTCCAAGAACCGCAGTCACTGCATCTGCCCATCCATTTGGGAGAAACACTTCCGCACTCATTGCATACAAAATGTGTCTTGATTTTCATTTATCATTCCATAGAAAAAAAGAGGAGGTCATCCCCCTCTCTTTAATTTTCTTCCTGACTCTGTGCGATCACCTTTTCGGCTATCGAAGCAGGCACTTCCTCGTAGCGTTCAAAGCGCACCGTGAATTCTCCCCTTGCTTGCGTCATACTGCGCAGATCGCTGGAATAGCTGAAAAGCTCCGCCTCGGGGGCTTCGGCAATCACCTTTTGATGACCGTTTTCAGCGGGCTCCATTCCTAAAATGCGACCTCTTCGCTTATTCAGGTCTCCCATGATGTCTCCCATGTAGTCATCAGGTATGACGATCTCCAGGCGCATGACGGGTTCAAGCAGTATGGGATCGGCTTCCGGAAGGCCCTTTTTAAACGCAAGACCTGCCGCGATTTTAAACGCCATTTCGCTTGAATCGACGGCATGGTAGCTTCCGTCAAGGAGGGTCGCTTTGATGTTGACGACTTGATATCCGGCAAGCGGGCCCTGCACCATAGCCTCTTCGAGACCTTTTTCTACCGCAGGGAAGTAGTTTCTGGGAACGGCCCCTCCAAAAACTTCTTCAGCAAAGACAAAATGCTCTTCTGAAGGTTCAAAACGGATATGTACATCACCGTATTGTCCGGCTCCTCCCGTCTGTTTCTTATGCCTGCCTTGTACCGTCGAGGTGCCCTTGATTGTCTCGCGATAAGCAATCTTCATGGGAACGACTTCAACATCGACATCGTAGATCTCTTTCAGGCGATTTGCGATGATAGCCAGTTGCATCGTCCCCTGTCCGCCCAGGATCATCTGATTGGTCTCGCGGTTGCGGGTTACGGTGAAGCTGGGATCTTCTTCATTCAATCTTGTCAGCGCGCCGCCGATCTTATCCTCATCGCCCTTTGCTTTTGGCTCAATCGCCTTAAACAAACCGGGCGACGGGAAGGTAATGGCTGGATATTGTATCGACTTGCCCTTTTCACAAAGAGTATCTCCACTCTGTGTGTCGGAGAGCTTTGCGACGGCTCCGATGTCCCCGGCTTTTAATTCACTGACGTCAATCTGCTTCTTTCCTCGAAGGAGAAAAACACCGCCGACTCTTTCACTGCTGTCCTTTTGAGGATTATATACTTCCATATCCTTTTTCAACGTGCCCGAAAGTATCTTCATCAGGGATATTTTTCCTACGAAGGGGTCGACGATCGTCTTGAATACGATGGCGCTAAACGGTTCATCCGCATCCATTTTGCGCTCCAACTCTTCTTCGCTGAAAGGCTTCACTCCCTTCGCAACAGGTCTAAACTCATCCGGAGACGGAAAATACTTGACGAGCAGGTCCATCAGGTTTTGGACGCCGACACCATTGACAGCGCTGCCGACGATGAGCGGAACGATCTCTCCGGACAAAACACCGGCGCGAAGACCTTGCGTCATCTCATCCGGAGTAAACTCTTCTCCTTCAAAGTATTTCTCAAGAAGCTCTTCGTCACTTTCCGCCACGCTTTCAACGAGCGTTTCACGGATGGATTCCACATCGTCCATCAGCTCTTGCGGCACAGCTCCTTCGCTGTACTTCTTCCCGTCATAAAGACGAGCAACCATATCCACTACATCGACAAAGCCTTTAAATTCTTCACCGTCACCGATGGGAACGGCAAATGGAACAATCTTTTGGCCGAATGTCTCTTTCACTTTGCTGATCAGCTCAGCATACTCAATATTTTCTTTATCCATCTTGTTGATAAAGAGCATGCGCGGAATATTCATCTTCGATGCGGCTGCCCACGCTTTTTCCGTTCCAACTTCTACACCGGACAATGCGTCCAGGAAGATTACTGCACAATCTGCGACATGAAGAGCACCTGTCGTCTCTCCGACAAAGTCAAAATAACCGGGCGTGTCCAACAGATTGATCTTATTGTCTTTCCATTCGATGGGAATCAAGCCGGTTCCGATAGAGAACTTCCTTGCAATCTCTTCCTTTGTATAATCTGAAACCGTATTTCCATCTTCAACCCGACCCATGCGGGATGTCAAACCCTGGTTAAAGAGAATTGCTTCTGTCAACGTCGTCTTTCCGCTACTGCCATGACCCAAAAGCACGACATTTCGAATTTTTTCCTTAGGGTATACCTTCATGCAAACCTCCTGATTTCATATGAAATTATTATACCATCAATCACCGTGTTCACAAAACACTGATGAGAATTTTACAAAAGAAAAACCGCATGATTTCTCAGGGAAGTTCAACAATCGTAATATTACCGCTCATGCTCTCAAGTTGATAATCCGCCTTTCTATCACCGCAATAGAATATTTCATCGCTTTTTAACAAAGGAATTTCCGATATAAGCGAACCGCTCATGCTCGAATATTTCAAACTGAATCCACTCATTTTTCGGAGGTGAAGTACAACATCGCCATCCATCGTATTTCCCCTGAAGTTCTCCAATTCGCCGAAAAACTCAAGTTTCCCGGACATTGAATCAAAAAAGAGTTGCTCTGTGTCAACTTTGACAACATACTCTCCGGACATGCATTCAATTTTTACTGTTTTAAGAACAGGCATCTCGATGTCAAGCTCTGCATCCATACAGTTCACCCGAATATTTTCCATGCTCATCTTATGTGGAAGCACGATCTCCAGGTTTTTATCTATGATATTATTTAGAATCTCCCTTTCCGAGTAATCAATGATGAGATTTGAGCCGGTTTTTCGGTAGAAAAGACGATCTTTTTCAGCATTTTTTACTGAGCCCCATTCACGAATCATGATACTCTGAACATCTTCTGTTTTAATCGTTATTTCACCGTCAAGCCAATTGACTTTGATATCACAGATTCCTGCCGGGTCAACATTATACTCTTGATCAAATGAGCGGAGGCTTCCCTCGTCGCGCCGATGATCACGGATGAATCCGATCACAGACTCTATTGTATCGCCTATCCCCGTCCAATTGGGCGTCTGTGACAAATCAAGATAACTCCCTCCAAGGGTATACCCGACAAAGATGAGGATTGCTCCAATTGTCAAAAGAATCAACGCCATACGTGTATATCTGCTCATTGGTGATATCTCCTTCTGATAAAGATTTTTTTGAACCAAGTGATAATGTGTCGCGGTAAATCTGCGAAGATGATTGTGCACCGATAAAACATAATAAGTAACAATAGCAGAATTCCCACGCTGAACACCGCACTTCCCGTTGCTAAAAGAAAAAGAGGCAGATTTGCCATGTGAATAAAAGCAGTATACAAAAATGCCGTTATTGCGCCTCCTGCACCAACAATCATACCTGCTACACCGCCCAGAATGCCGACTATCATCCCCAACATTCCTATGATCAAGCCCAACACCAGTAAGAACATAGGGATCCAAAATGGTGCCAATAGAACAGTCAAAAGATACTCTTTCCAACCCCATTTTTTATCCGGTTCCCTGCGCATCAATCTAGGAAGCGGAAGCTCTTGGAGGATCTTCTCTGCCGCTTTTTCCGGTTCTTCCATCACTTCAGTCGCCTCTTCCTCGCTCATCCCTTCTTCCAGGCGTTCATCAATCATCTCCTCATAAAAAGCAAGATGAGCTTCTATTTCTTCCGGAGGTAATCCTTCCAGGCATTTTCTCATGCGCTCAAGATAATTTTGCTTTGTCATCTTCTCCCTCCAGGATATATCGATGAATTTCTTCCACTTGCTGCCAGCTTTCAAGGAACTCTATAATCATTTTCTTTCCCTTTGGTGTAATGGAATAAAATTTTCGCAATCTCCCATTGTGTTCCACACTGTAACTCCTCAAACTCCCGGCTCCTTCAAGGCGGCGAAGAATGGGATACAGCGTTGACTCCGAGATCTCTATAACATCTGCAAGATCCTTAATGATCTTATACCCATAGGAATCTTCTCTGCTGATAGCACTGAGCACACAGATATCAAGGAGTCCCCTTTTTAACTGAGGATCCATCTCTATACCCCCTTTCGCGATATACTATATATTACATTGTATTGTGTGTCAACAAGCGTTTAATGCATTTGCAAAAAATTGCAAAACTCGTTACAGAAACATTCTCTACACTTCTCACCTGTCTTGTGTGCAATGATATGTCTTGATAATTAAGGGGTGGCCTAGATTTAGTTGCATGCGCTCTCATTTAGTATCTACTGTATTATTTTAACTTCTCATAGAGCGATATGCCATTTCATAAAAAAAGCTCCTTCCAAAACGGAAGGAGCTCTTCTTGTTTTAGCCATATTTCTATCTGACCGGGCAGATGCCGTTTTCACACCCATCATCGCCGATGTCAAACTGAGTCTCGACGACTTCATACTTGCTGATCAAGGAGGCACGGAACGGCTTCATCGCGGCCTTTCGTCGCAAGTACTCTTCTTCATCAATCGCTTCATAGGGAAGAAGCTCATAGAAGCTGTCATCGAGCGACAAGAAACTCAGCGCCACGATGTCGTCCCAGTGATCCCATACCCACTGTTCCACTTCATCCCATTCATGATCTCGGACATGAATCGTAATCGATGCATTGTGGTCTACATAATTTTCCATGAACATCTTATAGTTTTCAAGCTGCTCGATGGCAGTGACATCGTATTTCGTCTTTCCCTTGGGACTCTTGACCGGAAATTCCAAGACCTTCGTGGTGGCCGTTTTCATATCTTGTCCGATTTCCGGGAAGACGGGATAGCCCAGTTCCTCACAGACCTTCACCAGCGGATCGCCCGCATTGATTCGGACTCGACGGATATAATACGGAGAGTGCGAGTAATGAATGCCGCTTGAGACGGTCGGAAGCTGGGAAAGAGTTCCCTCCGGCTTCACCGTCGTGACAAGAAGTGGAGGATTTGAGCCGATTTCCATCGCATAGTATTCAGCTTCATTCTTTGCGGTGCTGCGAAGCTTTCTCAGCAGATCCGCCTGCTCTTCTCTGGTCATCCCCGTAGCATTGACCATATCCTGCCAGCCTGTCAGAGAAGTCCCGATCAACGCATCGCGCTCATGAACGTGATTCCAATGTGGAAGCTCAAGCTCGACTTGTGTCATGCGATAGCCTGCTCTAGCAGACAGCTTTTGAGCATATAGCAGTCCCTTCAAATCGAGTTTACCGTCCTTGACAAAGGCAGCTACATTGACGGTGGTAAGATTACATAGGCCGCCGCTGTCCAAGAGAATCTCCGCACATGGATTGACGCCTTGGAAATTAGGCCTCCTCCTCTCTCCTGCTTCGGCATTGATCCATCCCGGTTCTCCTGAATAGCGCATCTGTTCAATCTGCCAATGGAGCATTTCTCGATCGGGTTTTCTCGTATAGAAAATCGAGTTGTTGCTCATCTGGCGATGGAGAAGATCTTTATCTACCACCCATTGACCGTCGATCTGCTTATAGAGATTGCTCTTCGCCTCAATGCATGCCGGATCATCCTGATCAACCAATACAATTTCAGCCGTTCTTCGGACGCCGCCGACGACGACGTTTTCACCGATGATATTGGCCAGGTCCAGGCAATCGATCGGACGCATTTTAATCCACGTCTGATCCATGATATATCCGGCTTTTTTGATAACTTTATCGATTTTAAAGAACATATTCTTCAAGCTGGAGTGCCCGCTTGCCGTTCCCCCGAAGGTAACGAGCTTTTCGCCCATCGGTCGAACATGATCGTAATTGATGATGATCGTCTTAATCTTGCGAAAATCATTGGAGTGGATAAGGTTGAGGAAGTACTCCAAGGACTGAACCCATCCCTCCTTGCTGTCGCCTACTGTAATCTTGACGGTCGTATTGTTGAAGAAATCAAGAGAGGTATTGTCTTCTCGGTCCCGTTTTCTCACCGGCGTGTAGTCTTCGTGGATGAGTTCATAATCCGTGCGAACTTTCGGAATCTTTTCCACATCCTCCTTCAGGACACGGATACCCACTCCACTTCCAATCATCAGCAAGTAAAAGAGATCTTTAAATGCACGCATAGAATCGAGAACTTGGAAAGAACAATTGAAGTTGCTCATCGGATAGTATTTCGCAACATCCGTATTGCCTACCCAAAAGGTGCGCCCGGAGAGAAACTGCCGCATATTATAGATGTTATCGAAAAGATTCTCCGCTTCTTCGCGTGTCGTTGGCACTAAAGAACAGTTGTATTCTACAGCGCGTCGAACTGTCTCCCACCAATTTTCTCGCCTGTTCTCCTGCGGGAGCCATCGAGAATACGTCCTGTAATAGACAAAACTCCCCAGTTCTTCCATCGGAGAAGGATTGTGCTTATAGACTCGCAAGAAGTCTTCACTCAACAGCCTTCCTCCTGTTTTGCGCACCGGACGTGTTCGGTCTTTTTCGCTTCGGTAGATAATATATCGCTTGGCGACATCTTTTCGCGGACTATCCATCAGCCGGTCTTCCACCAGATTTTGAATCTCGTCGACTGATATGATCCCGTCCCACTGTCGTGCTTCTTTCTCAATATTTGCAGCAATTTCAGCAGCCAGCTGAGAATCGATTCCTATTTCGGTCTCTGCCATCGCGCGTTCAATAGCGGAAGAAATCTTTGTTCTGTCAAAATGGACGGCTGCACCTCCACGTTTTTCTACTTGTAACACTTTCTCCTTCATTTTTCTAAAATTCCTTTCAGGATCACAATTCCCCATTTTCCCAAAACATACCAAATGTAGAGCCTTCAACACGAGGGTTGCACTACATATAGTACTTGTCTTTTTACTCAGATGCAAATGGTTGTTTTGTAGAACTTGGCATTTACACCCCCCTATTAACATGTATTCTCATGCGTTTACGCTGATTAAAAAAAATTGTCTCCCCTTAAAAAACTGCTGCCAAAACAGAAGGCTTGTTTCTATTTCTTCTGTTGGCTTATTCTTCTATTATCTCGAATTAAATTGGAATATCATGCTATTAATCAATTATGTATCTTTTTACGAAATCCCTTTCACTTTTTTTGCACCCTCCATCATCAGCGGTATCAATTGCTTTGCGGCAACATATATAAAGACCCTATGTCGTCAACACACCCGTTGGATTTCTTTCCTCAGCAAGATGATATATTCGGCATAAAAAGACATGTCGGCATTTCTTCTCCAACATGTCCAATATCGTACGAGCGGCAAGCATTTGAGCCATCATTCATTTAAAAGAACTGTAATACAGAAACGGCATCTCCTATCGTCTTTTCCAAAGCCTCTTTTCCATACCTGTCAACATCCGCCTTGTTCTTCTCTCCATGCGTCAGACAGCCGGCTCCTCCTATGCACCCACCGACACATGCCATGCCTTCAATAAAATTTTCATTGAGGACATTTTTGCTCTTTTTAAGCAATGCAACGCGACACTGCTCGATCCCGTCACAGACGACAGGTTTTAAATCAAATTCAATATTCTGCTCTTTAAGAGCTTGGGCCACCGCATCGGAGAGACCGCCGCTGCGAGCAAATATTCTGCCAAAGTAAGAAGCGTTGTCCAGGACATCTTCTTCAAGGGTCGTAATGTCAATGTCTTTGCTGTCAAAAAGAGCTTGTAACTCTTCAAAAGTCATGACTCCATCGACATGCTCTTTTACCCCCTCAATTTGCATTTCACCTTTTTTTGCAGTGCACGGGCCGATAAATACGACCTTTGCATTTTCATCAGTCCGTTTGACATACTTGGCCAAAGCTGCCATCGGCGAAAGATTGTGCGATACAAAGGGCAATAAATCCGGAAATGCGGATTCAATGTACTGTACAAACGCAGGGCAACATGAGCTTGTTAAAAAACCCTTTTCTACAAGTTCTTTTGATTCTTCTTGAGCCACCATATCGGCACCAAGCGCCGCCTCGATCACTGTAAAGAAGCCGAGTTCTTTTAACCCGCTGATGACCTGGCCGAGTTTCGCGTAAGTAAATTGGCTCGAAATCGAAGGAGCCACGACGGCATATACTTTATACTTTGTATTGTTTTCACTCCCTTTAATAAGGTCAATGACGTTCAGAATATATGATTTGTCTGTAATGGCGCCGAAAGGACACTGATAGACACAAGCCCCACATTGAATGCATTTGCTATTATCGATAGCCGCTGCACCATTTTCACCTATTGAAATTGCTTTTACCTTGCAGGCGATCTGGCAGGGGCGTTTTCGATCGATAATAGCGGAAAAAGGGCAAACTTTTGCGCAACGGCCACACTCAACACATTTTGACTTATCAATATGCGCCACATAATTGCTGTCAAAAGAAATAGCGCCTACCTTACACACATCCTCGCAGCGATGCGCCAAACAACCTCGGCAGGAATCGGTGACTTCATACCCTGCGGCAGGGCACTCATCGCAAGCTATATCAATTACCTCAATGACATTTGGGTTGTTCGGATCTCCCCCCATTGCAATCTTCACTCGCTCCGTTAAAATAGCCCGTTCCCTATAAACGCAACAACGCATCGTTGGAGTATTGCCCGGCACGATCATCTTCGGGACATCCATACTATTGTGCAACAAAGTGCCGCTCCAATGAAGGCGAGCGACTTCTCTCAAAACCTTATATTTTAAGTGCTGTACTTTGGTGTCAAATTTTCGCATTTTGTTTAAATATACTTAAAAGCCGGAGCTTTTAGTACGTCTCCCTTCTTTATATAATGTTGGTTCAAAGCATCAGCGATGCTCTTTAGACCTTTCCATATAGGCGGCATCAGACAAAATATCCCCGTTATTTCATTGAGCGTTAAAAATAGCTCACCTTTATTCTCTTCCCCATCTTTCTTAAGCATTTCGACAGCTCTTCTACTAAGTTCATTTTAATATTGAAATTGATGGGCAGATCCGGGTTTTGATGGGCGGGGTTGACCGCACGTCCGACATAAAAATTAATATCGGTTGCTTCTTCAAACAGCATTCGACAGATCAGAGATGCTCCATCGCGCTTAAAATTCCAGTGCTCATATTGTTTATTGTCTTTAAGATAGTCTTTGGCGTATTCAAGCACTTTATTAATGGTGATCACGCCTTCCGTAACCAGATCCACACCTTCAATTTCAGCAATCGGAGGTACGTCGGCATCTACGAAATCAAGACTCGGTTTTAGAGGCTTACCTAAGAACCTTGCGGCAATGGCAGAAGTCGTCCCACCACAGACAATATGCTTTCCTTCTTTTGAAAAAAACAACGACATCATGCGATTGTCATCATCACGATTAGCAGGAGGCCCGAGCAACATATTCATTGGCTCTCTTTTTCTGATGCGAACGACACAGGCCGTCGCATCGTCGCCGGGTTGATGAGCGTAGAGTCGATCGCATTTTTCAATCAGAACAGTGGATAGAGTCTTGGCCGTATATCCCCCATACGAAAGCGCTTGCATAAAATCAGCGATATCTTCACGCTTCCATCCAAAATTGTATGCCGCGCCGATACCTGCGTGAGCACAGCCATCGCTGATAGCAATGAAAAGATCGTTTTCATGCAGATTGATAGTAGACCTGAAGATCTTCTTGCCATCGATATTGATTTCCGTTCTCGGATACTCCCAAAAATTATTGTCGCGGATGACAATAATATGAGGATTATCATATTGAATTAACTCGGCCACTCGGTTATTCCTGATGTGAATAATCGTAAAAGTGGCATATGCCACACCGCGAACCGAACAAACCGGAAGCGTGGCGGCAATGGTTTGAACGCATTCTTCCAGACTTAACTCCTCCGCCAACATGGTAGAAATGATTTTCGATGTTAATGTCGAAAGGATGCTCGCTTTCACACCGCTTCCAAGTCCGTCAGAAAGCACGACAACCGTTGTATCGTCACTTGGTTCTACGACAACCACATGGTCACCACAGAGCTGCTCGCCAAAATAATTAATGCTTTTATAGCCGATATCCGTACATAGATCATTCATCTTGGATGGAATCCTTCAGTTTCGTGAGTGCAATCTTTGTTTCCGCTGCCGTTTCACCAAGAAGCAATGCAATTTCTTGAACGATACGCATCTGCTTTTCTACGACCTTGTCA
>JAAYOV010000124.1 GCA_012520095.1 Tissierellia bacterium
CCATCACCAACAAGCCTTACCAATTACCTGATAACAGCTGGGTTATTGTGGACTTCACGCCGGATATGCCTCAAAAATCTCTCACGCTGACCTCAAATCCCGACTTGAACGTCATTACTTTTTACTACGAGTACGTTATTAAAAACCATTATGAAGTGCGCTATTTGGAAAAAGACACCGATATCGTATTGGCAGAAATGAAGCATGTCATTACGGCCAAGGACGAGGTCGTCGAGTTGTCTAAAACGATCGCAAATTATCGTCCGCACAGCGTTGAGAGCACCTATCCCGATGAGATAAAAGGCCACAGCGCTAATTATATCTCTACAAGTCTTAAGGTTAGTGATCCTGTCAATCAGGCCGCGCAGGTCATCACGTTCTACTACATGCCGGAACGCATCGAGATCACCGGCACTAAGACTTGGGTCGATGCGGGTATTGCTGACCCGGATCAACGGCCGCAATCCGTGTCTCTCACTCTTTACGCCAATAATGCCGAGCTCTCGCCCCAGCCCGTGCCGACTTGGACGAAGAATGGCAATATCTGGACTTACAAGTACATCAACTTGCCCGCCGCGGTAGGCGGGATCGCGCAAGTCTACACCGTTCGGGAAACCGTTCCCGAGAACTATATTGCCGTCTATGAGGATGTCAATCCGAACGCTCACGGCGGAACCAACATCACCAACACATTAGATGGCGGCACCATCGACTTTATCGGCACCAAAACATGGGTCGCGGAGCCCGATCCGGCAACCGGGTTTGTCCCCATACCGTTCGATTTGAAGCTGACTTTCTACCGTCAAGGTATAAACGACACTGACTTGGTAATAATGACTCCCCAGCCCGCGTATACTTGGGTGAAAGACCCAAATACAAACACATGGACCTACACTGCCAACGGTTTGAAGAAATATGAAAACGGCTATCCGGTGGAGTACAAGGCAGAGGAAACGGTGCCTCCGGGCTACGAACAAACCTCTGATAATGGTCGAGATTTCATAAACGAAATCATTATCACTAAAGCCACAGTCACTTGGGTCGGCGGTCCTGAGACCCGCCCCACTATTTGGCTGATGCTATACCAGCAGGTAGGAGAAAATGGTACACCCGTACCGGTACCCAACCTCAGTGTGAGAGAGGTTAAAAGCGACACGACTGAAGTGAAATGGGTCGGCTTATCCCAAGAAGATGAAAACGGCGATCCCTACATTTTCACGGTGCGCGAAGTAGATGCCCAAGGCAATGACTGGACGCCGGAAAATTATACGAAAGTAGAAAGCGGCCTAAACGTAACCAACACCTATGTCATCCCAACCAATGGCACTGCCACCGCCACCAAGACATGGGTCAACGGCGCCGCCACACATCCTGATCTGTGGTTACAGCTGTGGCGCAAGACGACCGCCGGCACCCCGTTGATAGATCAACCCGTGCCCAATCGTGATCCAGTCAAGGTCGCCTCGACCGGCGATTTCTCCTACGAGTGGACCGGTCTTGAAACGACCGATGTCAATGGCAATGAGTACACATTCTATGTCAAAGAGGGCCAGTTGAACGGCTCCACCTTCACCGAAGG
>JAAYOV010000027.1 GCA_012520095.1 Tissierellia bacterium
ATTGATAAAATCGTTCTTCCTTCTGAAGAGGAGACGTTAGCACTAGAACCGCTCGATTTTGAAGAATTCCTTTGGGCTATGGGCGAGGAGAATTTGGCAACTCTGATTCGCAAGCAATTTGAAGAGCTTAAACCATTGCCAGAAGGTTTGCACAGACGTGCCTCAGGACTGTTGCGTGAATATATGCTGGTAGGTGGTATGCCAAAAGTTGTGGCAACGTATATTGATAAAAGGGATTTCTCGCTTGTCGATCAAGAAAAGAGGCAAATTCTTACCCTATATAGAAATGATGTTGCCAGATTTGCCAAAGGCTATGAGTTCAAGGTTGTATCCGTACTTGATAACATTCCGGGGCAATTGTCTAAGCGAGAAAAGAAATTTACACTGGCATCTTTAGACAAAAATGCACGGATGAGAGATTATGAGGAATCTTTCTTCTGGCTTGCAGATGCTCGCATAAGTAATATCTGTTATGCATCTACTAATCCCATCATAGGACTTTCATTAAATAAAGAGTACAGATCACTTAAGTCCTACATGGCAGACACAGGACTTCTTGTCACATTGGCTTTTGCGGATAAGAATGCCACTGACGAAACGGTTTATCGCTCTATTTTAAGGGGAAATATTGGAATAAATGAAGGTATGCTAGTAGAAAATCTTGTAGCGCAAATGCTAGTTGCTAGTGGTCATAAGCTCTTTTTCTACTCTCAATCGGGGCATAATGAGGGCGAAGAACGCATGGAAATTGATTTTCTAATTGCTCGTCCTTATGCCCATGCAGCCGGTAAGCCGCGAATTAGTCCCATCGAAGTGAAGTCTCCTCGCCAATATGGTACTACTTCCTTGGACAGGTTTAAGAATAAGTTTGGAAAGCGAATTGGAACACAATATGTCTTGCACCCGAAACAGATGCACGTTGAAAATGACCGGATATATCTGCCCTTGTATATGGGCTGCTGTTTATAAGTTATATATCCGGAACACTCAGAATAATCTATACTCCCTTTAGTATGGCGTGCACCCAAAACTGACGGATGCACCCAACTTCTAAAAATGCACTCAAAACCTAAAATTGCACCCAAATGCACCCAAGCAGAACTTTCAAGTGGATTGTATTCGTTTTTCTGTATGATGCCAATCCGGAATGTAGTCACTGAAGCAATTGCTTGTATTGCTGACTGCGTTCTTTCATTTCCTGTTTGTTCTTATCCGGTATTGACAACTGAGGGGCTTGGGATTAAACTTATAAGCAATTTAATAGTTAAACCGTTGAGGCGGAGATAACGGCAATGATGCCTTTACAGAGAGCCTGTGGTGCTGAGAGTCAGGTAAGAAACAAGTTGTCAAATGGACCGCTGAGGGTGCAGTCAAATGGTATGTACCAGAGTATTCTGCAACGTGTTGGCATACGTCAGTTGCCGGGGATATGTTTGTATCCTGCTAAGCGCACAGGTCATGCTGTGAATCAAGGTGGCACCGCGGGTAGTGTCGTACGAATCAGTACCTATTCGTCCTTGACAGAGTATATCTTTGTCAAGGGCGTTTAATTTTTTATTAAATATCTCCTTTGACAGAAGATAATTATTATTTTCAGGTTTAAGGAGGTTGGTCAATGCTGATAAGAAAATGCTGGCGCATCGCGCGCCAAAATCATAATTCAAGTAATATATCCGTTATATGATAAAGATGACTTTAAAATTTTTTATTGGAGGAAAAAATGAAATTTAAAGATATAGAATTCAACACTTACTACAAAAAATATCCCGATGCAAAAGGCTATTTTGGAAAATATGGGGGATCCTATGTTTCACCTGAACTGCAGGTTGCTATGAATGAAATCGCCGATGCTTACCATACGATATGCAAATCCAGAAAGTTCATCAACGAACTTCGCAGAATCCGCACGGAGTTTCAAGGTAGACCGACACCGATTTCACATCTTGAGAGACTTTCGGATAAAATCGGCACCGGCGTGCAGCTCTATGTCAAGCGTGAAGATCTGAACCATACCGGTGCTCATAAACTGAATCACTGCATGGGTGAAGTTTTGCTGGCTAAATTTATGGGCAAAAAGAAGGTCATAGCGGAAACCGGCGCGGGACAGCACGGTGTTGCCCTTGCGACTGCTGCGGCGTATTTTGGACTGAAGTGCGACATTTATATGGGTGCGGTTGATATCCGAAAACAAGCTCCCAACGTCGCAAGGATGAAAATTCTAGGTGCAAATGTAATTGAAGTTACAGAAGGTCTTGCAACACTGAAAGAGGCCGTTGATGCCGCTTTTATCGCATATAGAAATGAATATAAAGATGCCATTTACTGCATCGGCTCTGTCATGGGGCCACATCCTTTCCCGTTGATGGTTCGAGATTTCCAGGCAGTTGTCGGAATTGAAGCCCGAGAACAGTTTGTCGGGATGACGGGAGAGCTTCCTGATGCGGTTGTCGCCTGTGTCGGAGGCGGGTCAAATGCCATAGGTATTTTCAGCGGTTTTTTAAATGATCCTGTCGACATTTATGGTGTTGAGCCTCTGGGAAGAGGTGCTGAGATGGGCGATCACGCAGCAAGCTTGACGTATGGTGAAGAGGGAATCATGCATGGCTTTAACAGCATTATGCTCAAAGATGATCAGGGTCAACCTGCTCCTGTTTATTCGGTGGCATCCGGACTGGACTACCCCTCCAGCGGACCTGAGCACGCATTCCTTCGCGACATAGGTCGAGTAAAGTATGATGTGATAGGGGACGAGGAGGCCATTGACGCTTTCTTCGAATTGTCCAGAATGGAAGGCATCATTCCGGCGCTCGAGAGTTCACATGCCGTTGCATACGCAATGAAACTTGCCAATACGATGGGCAAAGGTTCGATCCTTGTCAACCTATCCGGCAGAGGGGACAAGGACATGGACTATATCATTGAAAATTACGGGATCAGATAAAAATTTGTGCCTTAAACTGAACAAGAATGCAGTTGTCAATACGATTAATGTATTGATAACTGCATTTTAAATGCTTTATTACAAAAGAATGAGGGAAGCGTGGGGTGGAGGGTGAATGTGTCAACCTTTCTCATAGATCAAGATTTCCGAGGCTTTGACATCGGTCAAGATGGAGCGTTGATTGGTGTAATACACGTTTCCCAAGTTTGCGCCTCGGTTTTTTTTGACATACTTTAGCTGGGTATAGTCGACTTGAACGCGCGCTTGGTGATCGCGTGAAAAATAAGCTGCCAATTTAGCTCCGAAAAGAAGCTGATCCGAATTTGTGTCTTCTTCGCTTTGTAACAGGACGACATGAGACCCGGGTATGTCTTTTGCGTGAAACCAAAGAAAGCTTCTGTCCTTGGTTCGGAATGTGATCTCATTATTTTGAGATGCGTTTTTTCCCACCAAATAGATAGCGCCAAGATATTCAAAACGCCTAGGCTTTGAAATGGAGACAGAAGGCTTGCTGTCGGTCTTTGGCAGATATCCTTCATGGATTAATTCCTGTTCAATGAGACGAAGGTCAGAATAATCTGTTGAAAGAGACAGATCGAATCGAAGTTGCTCGAGACGCTTGTATTCCTGTTGGCTATTTTCAAGCTGTTCCTCGATCATACTTTTTGCTCTTTTTGCTTTCTCGTATCTTTTATAATACTGCTGGGCGTTTTGAGATACGTTAAATTTATCATTTAATTCAATGGCACGCATCTCGCCGCTATAATAGTCATAGACTTCGACTTGATTGGCTCTCTTGGGGAGTAAGTGCAGCGAGGAAAGCAATATGTCGCCTATCTGCTTCAGCGAATCGGCATCCATTGCCTGATCGAGTTCCCTTCGTTGCTTCTGGAGCTTTCTTTCCACTCGCTCAATTCTGGTATGGATGATTTGCTCAAACCTTCTTTTATGGGAGAGAGAATGCTCTTGTCTTGAACGAGTCTGATAATAGGACAGGATCAGAGAAGAGACGGTGGGAAAACTGACAAAGGATAGGGTGGGATTTTCAAAACGATGAAAATCGTATGGGTTCCCATTTGGATCCAGATACAATGAAAATCGGTTTTGTCTGATCAGCCAGTTGGAAATTTCGCTGAGATTGAGAGCTTTTATTTCATCCGGAAGCAGACGCATCAGTTTCGGAGTAAAACCGGAGGCTTCTTTATAGTTTGTCGAGGCAAGAGAAGAGCTTAGAGGATCTTCTTTTCCTGTTTCCAAATCTTGATACGTCTTGCCTATACGTATGATATGCTGAGTCTCGCTTAAATGAGGAGTATATTTTAGAGCTTGGATGATCCGGTCGTTTTCATCGGTCAGGATCATATTCGAATGTCTTCCCATCAGCTCGATGATGAGTTTTAGGATTCTCTTGTCGAATGTGGGAGTCGATGCAAGAAAGGAAAGCTCCATTACACGATCAAAGGCTCTCTGTTTTATAGAAATGAGCTTTGCGTTTTGAAGATTTCTTCGCAAATATATAGAAAATGGAGTAGGGGAATCGGTTTCTTTTACTTCGTCTCCTGCCAGAGCGGCAAAGCAGCGCGACGGGTCTAGATGAAGAAGAAGCTGGCGGTCTTTACGAAAGCGCAGTATATAGCTCATTGGCCCGGGTGATAGGACACGTTGAAGTCGATACGATAAAAGATTGTGATTCAGTTCTTCAATTAAGCTGTTGAGGATAAAGGTATCAAACATGATTCACCTGACTATGATTATTATTCTTTCGAGCACCATCATCATATCTCATGGATTCCATGCTCGCAAATGAAATGAGAAAAGGAGTTCATACCCATCGTCATTTCTGCCATTTGACAAATAAGATCATATAGGAAAACTTGAACATCGAAAACAATCATTCTATAATGAGGGGGCTTTAACAACAGCAAACATTAATGGAGTAATTATGGGCAAACGCATTTTCTCTATTCTGATCCTTACTAGCTTTCTGCTTGTTTCATGTGTCGATTCGCACAGATCTATGAAGGAAGTTGTCTTTGTGATGGATACCATCGTCACATTGGATGTTCGAGATCATGCCAACGAAAAACTTTTGAAAAAAATGACAGACCGATTGATGGAAATAGACAGTCTGATGAGTTTTAGCAAGGAAGAATCCGATATTTATCAAGTTAATCATGCCAAAGGCGAGAGCGTATTGGTCGATTCCTCAACTTATTATGTCGTGAAAAAAGCAGTCGAGTACACGCAAATGTCAGGCGGGTGTTTTGATCCTTCTATTGGCCGGCTTGTGGCGCTGTGGGGTATCGGATCGGATGATGAGCACGTGCCTTCTATTAAAGAGATAGAGGAGGTCGTTGAAACAATCGGCTTAGATAAAATATCATTGTCGGAGCCTAATTCCATTTCATTGATGGATGGCACGATGATCGATGTCGGAGCCATTGCAAAGGGCTTTGCCGCAGATGAGATGATTCGCATTGCCAAGGAAGCGGGAGTAGAGAGCGCCATCTTTAATCTGGGGGGAAACATCAGTGTTTTAGGAAGCAAGGGTTCGGATTCGTTTCGCATCGGAATACGAAACCCGTTTTCTGAAAGTGACGAGTATTTCGGCATCGTCGAAGTAACAGACACTTCTGTTGTCACAAGCGGAAACTATGAAAGATATTTTATCGACGAGTCGGGCGTCAAGTATCATCATATTTTAGATCCCTTTAGCGGCTATCCGGCAGACAATGAGTTGTCGGGAGTAACCGTCATATGTTCGAGCTCCATAAAGGCCGATGCCTTTTCGACAGCCCTTTATGTGATGGGACTGGAAAAAGGATTGGCTTTTATTGAGCAAATGGATGATATGGAGGCGATCTTTGTCACAAATAGTCGGGATGTCTATCTTAGTACCGGACTGCAAACTTCTTTTCTTTTGTGCGATGACTCCTTTCGGATACCTGAATGAATATGATGAAACGAGGCGATTATATTTTAATTATCTTCCTTCTTCTTTTTGCAGGTGTGTTGTTTTTGCATAATATGAACAATATTCAAGAAAAAGGTACGATGGTGGAGATACGCTTTGCCGATGAAGATCCTATCTATGTTTCGATAGATCAAAATACGACGCTGGACTTGTCGCACGGCGATTTGGTCAATATTTTGTGCATAGAAGATGAAAAAGTCTATATGCTTGAATCGAACTGCCGCGATCAGCTGTGTGTTCGACGAGGTGAGATTTCCCTGGAAGGCGAAAGCATCGTCTGCCTTCCTCATCGCATCTCAATTGTCATTTTAGGGACGGATAAGGGGGATATCGATGCCCTCAGCCAATAATATTCAGCGATTTACACGATTGAGCTTGTTTGTCACTATGGCTTTGGTGCTCAGTTATATGGAGAGATTTCTTCCGATTCTTCCTGCTTTTCCCGGAATAAAGCTTGGATTGGCAAATATTATCACGTTTATCGTACTTATCATGTATAGTTGGAAAGACGCTTTTTTCGTTCTGATAGCGCGTGTGACGCTGTTGAGTTTTTTTTCAGCCAGCGGCATTAGCTTCCTTTATAGTATGAGTGGCGGTTTGATGAGTCTGATGGCAATGACTTTCGCTCTGAAATATCTGGGAAATACGTTTAGCCTGATTGGAATCAGCGTCATCGGAGCTTTTATGCATAATACGGCCCAAATGCTTGTACTTGCCGCCGTTTTACGAAGTTTTTTTATTCCGCTTTCCTATTATCCGATTTTAGTTCTCTCTGCCGTTCTGACAGGGATTTTGACCGGATATATCGTAGCGAATCTTCACCGACATTTAGAAAAACTGGGTCAGTCATAAAATGATCATCAGTAAGAAATGAGCCCCATGTATATCGGAGCTCATTTCAAATGTTTACAACTGTTTCAGTTTTCCCGCTTCGAGACCTTTTTTTGCCAAAAGACCTTTTTTCTTGTAGATATGAAGTCGATTTTGCTCGAATTGTACCGTTCGGAATACGTACACATCGTATCCGTCTACCTCATATTTTTCAAAATGATGAGGATTGTGCGGTGGACCGAGTTTTACGTCGGTCTCGGTGATGACGATGCATCCCCCGAACATTTCGATATCGACTGTCACTGCCTTCGCACCGTGTTCTTCTAAATAAGTCTTGGCAGAGTCATCGATGTCAATTCGCAGTTGCTTATGCACGGAGTTGTTTACTTGCTCTTGTAACAAGAATGACAGCCAAGATCAACAGAGCCGAGGCGACTACGAGGAGAATGGGATTTCCGGTTGTGCCGAGCGTTATGGCATTGTTGTAGATCAGCAGAATCAAGGCAAGGATCGTGACCGTGAACATAAAGATCATCGGAATGACGATCATCTTGAAGTTTCTGCCCTGTTTCTTCAGCCAGACGGCAACGGCCAAGAGCGCAAGAGCAGCAAGGAGCTGGTTCGCGCTTCCGAAAATCGGCCATACTTTCGCATAGCCGGTCAGGCCCAAAGCACCACCTAATGCTACTGTGATGGCTGTTGCGACGTACATATTTGAAATGATTGATCCTTTGACTTCTCCGGTTTTCTCATCGACGGTCTGGAAAAATTCCTGGAAGACAAAGCGGCCGATGCGTGTCGCCGTGTCGAGCGATGTAAGTGCGAAGGCGCTTACGGCCAAGGCTACAAATGTCTGACCTGTCTCAAAAGGAATGCCGAAGCTTGACATAAATGTAGCAACGCCGTTTGAGAAAATGAGAGTGGGGTTTCCAAGTGCCGCATAGTCAGCTTGGGTAAGGTATGCAGCCGTGATCAGCGATACGACGGCAAGGGCTCCTTCAATAAGCATGGAACCGTAGCCGACCATTTTTGCGTCTTTTTCGGAGTCGAGCTGTTTGGATGTCGTTCCTGAAGAAACGAGGGAGTGGAATCCGCTGATGGCTCCACAGGCGACGGTTACAAACAACATCGGGAAGAGATATCCTCCGCTCGTTTTAAACCCGGTGAAAGCGGGCAGTTGAATGCCGGGTCTGTAGATGAAGATTCCGATGAATGCTCCAATAATCATGGCGTAAAGAAGATAGGAGTTGAGATAGTCACGCGGCTGAAGGAGAATCCAGACCGGTGCGACGGAGGCAATGTAGATATACACCAAGATGACTGCCCACCAGACATTAGCAGAGGCTGTAATGGGGAAGAGCATACCCAGCCAGATACATGCAAAGAGAATGGCGACGCCAACGATCGTCGTCAGCCAAAGCGGAAGATTCGTCCTCTGATTGACCAGGCCAAACGCGACGGCAAGGGCGATGAATAGAAGCGAAGTCGTAGCGACGGCCCCGTTGCTGACAAATGTATTGACGATGATGTTGGCAAACGCAGCAACGACCAGAATCAAGGTCAGCCAGCTGAATATGTCAAACAGCTGCTTTTCACGCTGTCCGACACTGCTTTTAATGACGGCGCCGATGGATTGGCCTTTGTGACGAATGGACGCGACGAGAGAACCAAAGTCATGGACACCGCCAAAGAAGATACTTCCGATGACGACCCAAAGAAAGACGGGCACCCATCCGAAAACAGAGGCAAGAATAGGTCCGGTGATCGGACCGGCTCCGGCAATTGAGGCGAAGTGATGTCCTAAAAGGACGGCTTTTTTCGCCGGGACATAGTCCACGCCGTCCGCCAACTCATGCGCAGGTGTGGGGCGCGACGGATCGATTCCCCATTCCTTAGCGAGCCATGAGCCGTAGGTAACATAACCGATTAATAAAAGTAATAATCCAACTAATAGAATTACGACGGCCATAGTAATTCCTCCTTTATTTATTTCTCAAGAACAAAGTGATATTTTTTGTCCCTAAGATCTTTGGAAAATACGGCACTCTTTGCATCATCGTACACTAGAATGACGCCTACTTTTAATGTGCCTTGCAGTCCGAATCGAAAATAGTGTCGATATTTATACTTTTCGATATACCTTTTCGTTTCGTCATCGACATAGTCCAAGTGCAAAATCAATACGTGGTCGGTGCTCATGTGTTCATTGTTCGGCTTTGTCATTTTAAGGCATGTTTCAGAAAAGTCATTGATCAGAGTTTTTAACTCTGAGAGAGGCAACCGTTCGTTTTGATAGAGACAGAAATACTCAAAATTGTCGTACGCATAAAGTACATTCTTTTTTGTCAGTAAGTATTTTTCATTTCTTCGATGCATTCGAGCTTGAAAATCCATTGTTACGCCGGCAAAGTGAACATCTTCCTGGAAATCAAAAAATCTCTGCAGACGGTCCATGATAAGTTGTTTGTATCGTTGCTTATCCATTTGTTACCTCAATGAAATAGTAACATAATTTTTTGAAATTGTTAACTTGTTTAAATTTCTCATGCATCATGAGATAATTAAAGAGAAGTTGCCGGGGTATAGAGACTATAACAATCGAAGAAACGGAGGGATTCTATGAGTATTAAACGCACTCCACTTTATGATCGGCATATTCAGGCAGGGGCGCGAATGACGGAGTATGCCGGCTGGCAAATGCCTATAATGTATACGTCTCTTACAGATGAACACCATGCCGTTCGAAATAAAGCCGGATTGTTTGACGTTTCTCACATGGGAGAGATTTTCATTCAGGGCCCGCAAGCCGAGGAGTATATCAACCGGATATTTTCGAATGATGTTGCTGATATTCAGGACGGAGCTATCATTTATGGCTTCTTACTCTACCCCGACGGCGGAGTAGTCGATGACCTGTTGGTGTATAAAGTATCCGATGATTACTTTATATTCGTTGTCAACGCTGCCAATACGGATAAAGATTATGAGTGGATGATGAAATATGCCGGAGAGTATGATGTCATTGTGGACAATAATTCGGATGCAATCGGACAAGTCGCCATTCAAGGACCCATGGCTGAGAAGATACTTCAGGCGCTCGTGCCCATTGATCTTACCGGCATTAAGCCGTTCCATTTCGTAGATGATATTCCACTGGCTAATACGAGGGCGCTCATTTCACGCACGGGGTACACCGGTGAAGACGGCTTTGAAATCTATACTCCCGCCGAAGACATTCAAAAAGTATGGGATGCCTTGATCGAAGAGGGAGGCGAGAATCTTCAGCCTGCCGGACTTGGTTGCCGGGACACACTGCGTTTTGAGGCATCGATGCCTCTGTATGGTAATGAAATCGGTGAGGAAGTTTCTCCATTAAAGGCTGGTCTTGGCTATTTTATTTCCAAAACCAGAGACAACTATATCGGAGCGCAAGCCGTCAAAGAAATGCGCAATCAAGGAATCGAACAACACCTTATTGGTCTTGAAATAATAGGAAAGGGGATTGCCCGCACAGGCTATCCTGTCTATGATGAAGATGAAAATGAAATCGGAGTTATTACGACGGGATATATGTCGCCGACACTCGGCAAAGCCATTGCCAATGCGCGTGTCAGCCTATCGGAGCGCTCTCCGGGTCAAAAGGTTTCTATAGGGGTGAGAAATAAGCGCATTCCTGCTATGATCGTCGATAGGAACTATCTTAAAAATAAATAAGGGGGAAATGATGAACAAAGTCTATTACACAAAGGAACACGAATGGATCAAATTACAAGACGGAAAAGGGTACGTCGGATTGACGGACTTTGCCCAAGATCAACTCGGTGACATCGTCTATGTGGAATTGCCGGAAGTGGGCACGGAGCTTGAGGTCGGAGAGGCATTTGGTGTTGTCGAATCGGTTAAAAGCGCTTCCGACATCTTTGCGCCGGTCAGCGGAGAAGTCGTTGCCGTTAATGAAGAGCTCGAAGACTCGCCCGAACTGATCAATGATGATGCGATGGAAAACTGGCTCATTCAGATGAGCGTTGAAGATGAAGATGATCTTGAGAATTTGATGGATGAGGAAGAATACAACGATTTCATTGGAGAAGAGTGATGATTCACCGCTATATCCCAAAAGGCGACGGTGAAAAGGAAAAAATGCTGGAGACCATCGGTCTAACATGCATGGATGATCTTTTTGCCGACATCCCTGATGAGCTTCGTCTAAAAGAACCACTCGACATTCCACCGGCAATGTCAGAGATAGAGCTTCTTCGTCATGCTCGTAAATTAGGGGAGAAGAACTCTTCGCTTTCAACGATGACCAGTTTTTTAGGAGCCGGTGTGTACGATCATTTTGTACCGTTGATCATAGATCACATCATCTCCAGAAGTGAATTTTATACGGCTTACACGCCGTATCAACCGGAGATTTCTCAAGGTACTCTTCAGGCCATTTTTGAATATCAAACTCTCATTTGTCGTCTGACGGGAATGGATATTTCAAATGCCAGTATGTACGACGGTGCCAGCGCAGCCGCTGAAGCCTTGCTCATCGCGTTATCAGATAAGCGTAAAAGCGACAATGTTCTCATCAGTGAAGGAGTGCATCCACAGACTCTCCGTGTTATCAGAACGTATTTGCACTATCGAAATGTTGATATTCGCGTTGTGCCTCTTAAAGAAGGAAAGACCGATCTGAATGCTGCAAAAGAACTCGTCGATGAGAAGACGGCGGGAATGCTTGTTCAGAATCCGAATTTCTTCGGGACGCTGGATGACGTCTCTTCTTTTTCTGAATTTTGTAGCGACAACAAAATGGTTTCCGTTTTAAGTGTGGACCCGATTTCTCTGGCTCTTTTGGAGGCGCCGGGTAAATTGGGAATCGATTTGGTCGTAGGAGACGGCCAATCATTGGGGAACGGACACAATTTTGGAGGACCTCATTTTGGCTTTCTTGCTGTCAAGAAGAAGTATATGAGAAAGATTCCCGGAAGGCTGGTGGGCATCAGTCGAGACACAAACGGTAAACGCGCATATGTTCTCACGCTTCAGGCTCGCGAGCAACACATTCGACGACACAGAGCGACGAGTAATATCTGCTCAAATATGTCGTTAAATGCCTTGACGGCGTCTATTTACTTGAATACACTCGGGAAATCCGGGTTTCGCGAAGTGGCCTCTCAAAGTTTGAGCAAGGCGCATTATCTCTATAACGGTCTTCTCAAAACCGGCGCATTCCAAGAAGTTGATTCTTCTCCGTTCTTTAAGGAATTTCGATTAAAGTATAATGGTTGTGTCGGGCATCTTCTCCGGGAACTTCGGAAACGTAATATTCTAGGCGGAGTGGATCTCGGTGAATATGGTCATGAGGGAGAAATACTCGTGGCTGTTACAGAAAAAAGGACCAAGGAAGAGATGGATCAATATATCGCCTGTGTCAAGGAGGCAAGCGCATGAAATACTATTCTACTTTGATTTTTGAATTGTCAAAAAAAGGAAAACGCGCTTTCAGCATGCCGGCACTTGATGTTGCACCTGTTGAAGCCGATATATTGGGAAGCCCTCTTCGAAGTGATCTACCCTTGCCAGAAGTATCTGAAAATGAATTGATGCGCCACTATGTCAATATGTCTCAGGGCAATTACCACATTGACGGCGGGTTCTATCCACTGGGCAGCTGCACGATGAAGTACAATCCCAAGATCAATGAAGATATTTCTCGCATGCATCAGCTTACCGACATTCATCCTTTGCAGCCGGAAGAGACCATTCAAGGGACCCTCCAACTTCTCTATGAGCTTCAGAAAGATCTCTGTACAGTGGCAGGGATGGATGCGATGACTTTGCAACCGGCGGCCGGTGCTCACGGCGAATTGGCCGGTTTGATGATGATCAAAAGTTATCATGAGAAGAACAGGGAATATGAAAGAGTAAAGATCATAATACCCGACTCTGCTCACGGAACGAATCCGGCGACGGCCTCGATGGTCGGTTTTGAGCTTGTCGAGATCAAATCCGATGAAAATGGCCTCGTAGACTTGGATGATTTGAAAAAGCATCTCGATGAGAAAGTAGCCGGACTGATGCTGACCAATCCCAGCACTCTTGGACTATTCGAGACTCATGTTCGAGAAATTGCCGATTTAGTCCATGATGCCGGAGGTCTCCTTTACTATGACGGTGCAAACATGAATGCGATCATGGGCAAAGCCAGACCCGGAGACATGGGATTTGATGTCATGCATTTTAATATTCATAAGACGTTCAGCACTCCACATGGGGGCGGTGGGCCGGGTGCAGGTCCTGTCGGCGTCAAAAAGATTCTTGAGCCGTTTCTTCCCGTACCGAGAATCGAAAAAGAAGGTGAGAAATATTTGCTAAATGGTGATTATCCTGATTCCATTGGTAAGCTCAGGAGTTTTTATGGAAACTACGGCGTACTTTTGAGAGCGTATGCCTATATTCGCTCCATGGGGCCCGACGGCCTTCGAGAAAGCAGTGAGCACGCTGTCCTTAACGCAAACTATTTGATGAATCTTTTAAAGGATGAGTACGATCTTCCTCACGATCTGACATGTATGCATGAATTCGTTCTTGCGGGGCTTAAAAATCCTGGAGACGCTACAACATTGGACGTTGCCAAGAGACTCTTAGATTACGGCTTCCATCCGCCGACTGTGTATTTCCCCTTAATCGTACGAGAGGCGCTGATGATAGAGCCGACAGAATCCGAGAGTCTTCAGACCTTGGAATCATTTGCCACCGCTATGAAATCGATAGCAAAAGAGGCGATAGAGTCGCCCGAACTTCTAAAAACTGCACCAAGCACGACACCCACCGGACGAATCGATGAAGTTTTTGCGGCCCGCTCGGTAATTTTGACGTACGATGATCTATTGGCATTCGAGGAGAAGCAAAGAGAATGAAGATTCTTTATACATTGTCGATAGAGGAGAGCGACTTGCGCTCTCTTAAAGAACTCGGGTATACGATTTATTTGACGAGAGAATCTGGGCCATTCACGCAAGAGCATCTCAGCGCTGATATATTAGTCACCTACGATGCTTTTGCACATCTCGATATTTCGAGCATGCCGAATCTAACATTGATTCAGCTCGGTTCTACCGGATTTAATCACGTTCCCCAGGAAGTCATCGATCGGGGGATCAAAGTGGCAAATAACCCGAAGGGATTTGCTATCCCCATCGGCGAATGGATCGTCGCCAAAATTCTTGAAAGTTACAAGAATACTCGAAAAGTATATCAGCAGCAGGCTCAGCAAATTTGGAAGCAGGATGCTGACATCGATGAATTGTATGGAAAAAGTGTTTTGTTCATCGGTACTGGAAATATCGCCAAAGAAGGAGCTAAGCGATTGTCCGCTTTTGGAGTCGATATATTCGGCGTCAATCGAAGCGGAAAGAGCAGTGAATTTTTTTCGAAGATTCTTTCCTTTGAAGAGCTCGAGGGAGAGATCGAAAACTTTGACATTATCGTCGTCGTCCTGCCGGGAACAGATAAGACTGAAAAATTGATCGATCGATCTTTGATAGAGAAGATGAAAGAGGGGGCGGTCTTCATCAATATTTCGAGAGGATCCGTCATCGATCAACGCGCCTTGGAGGAAATGGCATCGAAATTTCGCGCCGTCCATCTTGATGTATTTGAGGTCGAGCCTCTTCCCGAAGATCACCCTTTCTGGAAGATGGAAAATGTCTATGTCAGCTCCCATACTTCCTTCCGTTCTTCACAAGTTGACCGCAGGAGATTTGAAAATATCTACGATAATTTAAAGTCGTTTATCAAGGGAGACGCGTTGCCTTCTGAAGTTGATATGAGGCGAGGGTATTGATGGATCTGTTTTCTTTTCGAGAAGAAGAATGGTTTGATCATCCCATTGAGTGGCTGGCGCCTTTTCGAGTGCGTCAGCTCTTTCACTGGTTTCATCATAGAGGAATATGGGATTATTCTGAAATGGACAACATTCCTCTCTCTCTGCGCAAAAGACTCTCCGAGGAATTTCCGGTTGAATCCGTTCATATTAATAGGTGGATATCCTCGCGAGAGGACGAGACAAAAAAGATTCTCTTTCAGCTGCCTGACAACAATATAGTCGAAGGCGTGCTCCTCTCGTATCGCCACGGACTGAGTTTTTGTATATCTACTCAGGTGGGATGTGCGATGGGATGTCGTTTTTGTGCGTCGACTTTGGGAGGAAAGGTCAGAAACATTTCTCGTTCAGAGATGCTTCAGATGTTTTATCTTGCCCAGCGTGAGTTTGGAAAGAAGATCACGCATTTAGTGCTGATGGGAAGCGGAGAGCCCTTGGATAATCTTGAGGAAGTAAAGGGATTTCTCGATATACTCACTCACCCTAAAGGTCAAGACATGTCTTGGCGAAATGTTACGATTTCGACGTCCGGATTGGTTGACGGAATCGAGCAACTCATCCTTTGGGGACATCCTTTGACCCTTGCGGTCAGTCTTCATAGTGCAAGGCAAGAAATCCGCTCCGAACTGATGCCAATAGCTAAAAAATGGAATATACAGAGTGTGGCAGAGGCTGCATTTCGTTACCAAGCGATCTCAGGACGACGCGTGAGCTTTGAAGTCAGTCTGATCGAGGGAGTCAATGATACGAAAGAAGATCTGCAGATGTTGATTCAGCTTTTACAAGGGAAAGGAGCTCATGTCAACTTAATCAGTCTCAATCCCACGCAAGAGCTAGGCCTTGTTTCTTCTTCTTCTAAAAGGCTGCAGCACTTCAAGAAGTCACTTGAAGCCGTGGGGATTCATGCTACAATAAGAAGAGAAATGGGACGAGACATACAGGGCGCTTGCGGACAGTTGCGCAACAGCGTCTTGGAAGAAAACACAAGGAGAAATGATGGTAAAAGTATTAGCAGGCGGTAAAGGGTCAGGAAAAACAAAGAGACTCATTCAGATAGCAAATGATGCTGCTAGAGATCCGCATGGAACGATCTATTTCATCGATGACGACAATCGCAATATTTTTGAATTGGATCGCAATGTACGCTTTATCAATATGGAGCCATTTAATATTCATCGCATCGAGACGCTGTATGGATTCTTGTGCGGGTTACTTAGTTGCGATTATGATATTGAACATATTTTTATAGATGGAGTCAACTATCTATCGGATCTTCCGGAAGAAGATCTGCAGAATTTTTTGATAGTTTTGGACAGGCTTTCTAGGAATAATGAAGCAAAATTGCTCCTGTGTTGGAGCTACGACGAAGATAAAACACCGGAGTTCTTAAAAGAAAGACTGATCTGACCTATCTGCGGATAGGTCTTTTCTTCGTATAGACATAGTGCATAGCAATGGCGGCGGCCAGTGTGATGTTGAGTGAGTCAATAGCATCCGTTGTGTCTATCGTCAGAGGAGACGTGAAGTCGGCAAAATAATCAGGAAGACCTCTACTTTCATTTCCGAGAATCAGGCTGTGAAGATGAGCAAAATGCTCGACCTCTTCGAGATACTGCGCTCTTCTTGTCATTAAACTCCACAGCTGATGATCGGGATATTCTTTTTGATATACTTCAATTGAAGGGAACAGCCGGATGCGCAGACGAAAATGTGCACCCATAGAGGCTCTCACACATGACGGGTGAAAGGGGTCGGCGGCCGGTTCGACAAGAGCAATATCTCGATAGTCCCATCCGAGAGCGCTGCGAAGTATCGTCCCAACATTGCCATAATTTGACGGCTCAACGAGGACGAGATGGGGATTCTTTTCGCTTAGAGTTTGTTGTTGCTTCATGAAAGAAGCCGCGACAAAAGTATTTCCTTTTCCACTTAATCTTTCAATAGAGGATGACTCGATGACGCGCTTATTGAGAGATTTGGCGTGCTCAGTCATTTTATCGCGAAGCGGGGGATCGATTTTGGGATGGATATAGATCCCTTGAATAAGTTCAGGGGCATGAAGTATGAGCTCCATTGTCGGATAGGCACCCAATGTATAAGATAGAGGGCTTTTTTTACGATATGCTTTGATTGCCAAGGAAACCTTCTTTCTCGTTTGACGCTGATATTATATAATTATCCTATAAAAAAAAGAAACTGACAATGGAAGGCAGTCTTTCCCCGGTTTCAGCTCATAAATACAGAAAGGTATGAAGTGAAGGACATTCGCGAATGGGATACGTTTCTCATCCCGTATGAACAGGCGGTAGAAGAGCTAAAAGTAAAATTTAAACATCTCAGGAGAGGATACGATGATTTGGGGGAATATTCTCCCATCGAGTTTGTCGTAGGCAGAGTGAAGAAAGTCTCGAGCATTCTGTCAAAGACTCGCCGTCTTGGAATCGAGTATGAAGAGATAGCGGAGAAGATGGAAGATATTGCCGGTATCCGCATTATGTGTCAATTACTGGGAGATATTTATCACGTCGTTGAGCTCCTGCGAGAACGGGACGGAAAAGATTTTACGATTTTATATGAAAAAGATTATATTCGAGATAAGAAAGAGAGCGGGTATAGAAGCTACCATTTGGTCATTTCCTATCCGGTCTACTCGGCTGTCGGCTATCGCGAAATTCTTGCCGAGATTCAAATTCGCACTCTGGCAATGAATTTCTGGGCCATCATTGAACACTCTTTAAACTATAAATACCAAAATCAAGTTCCTTTGTCTGTTCGCAAAAGGCTTCAAAGCGCAGCGGCAAGTGTATGGGCCTTGGATCTGGAGATGCAGCAATTGAAAGAAGAAATCAAAAGTGCGCAGAAACTTTTTAAGCAAAATGCGATGGCCGTTCATAATATCAATGCGCAACTGCAGCTATTAAGCGCAGTCGGTGATTATGATCTGGCTGCCCATTTCCAGTCCAGACTCGATGCCATTCTGGATCTGTCTTCAACGGAACGTCTCGAAGAACTCTATGAGCAGATCAACTCGTGTCTCTCGGGAGAACCCAGATGAGGAGAATCTTTGCGATTGCCGACTTGCATCTTGGATTTTCTCTCGATAAGCCAATGGAGATTTTTGGGGAGGGATGGATCGATCATCATCGAAAAATTGAAAGGGATTGGACCTCGCGTGTGGGCGAGGATGACATCGTCATTGTTGCCGGCGACATATCATGGGGAATGCGGCTTGATGAAGCGATGGAAGACTTGAAGTGGATTGACGCACTTCCAGGAAAAAAAGTGTTCATCAAAGGAAATCATGATTATTGGTGGCAATCGACTTCAAAAATGAGCCAACGATTTAAATCGATTTTTTTTCTCTATAACAATTATTATAGAGTTGATGATGTGGCTATTTGCGGAACGCGTGGCTGGCTTCTTCCACTATCTGAGGATTTTCCGCCGGAAGATGCAAAAATATATCGGCGAGAAATGATGAGGCTTGAGAGATCTCTTCTTCAAGCTTCGCAAGACCCGCTGATAACGCGAAAGATTGTCGCCATGCACTATCCTCCTGTTGTGAAAAATATGGAGGATAACGGTTTTCTGCAATTGATAAAAGGAAATAATGTTGAAGAGGTCGTCTACGGCCATCTTCATGATCGTGATTCGTGGGAAAATGCGGTTCAGGGTATGTTTAGCGGAGTAAATTTCCACTTAGTGGCGTGCGACTTTCTGGATTTTAAACTTAAGGAGATTGTGATTGTTTAAAGATATAGAAGCGTTGATCTTTGACTTTGACGGGACTTTAGTGGACTCATTGCGCTTATGGTACGAAGTCGATGTCGAGTTTTTAGCTCTTCGCGGGATCCGTTGTCCGGACGATTTGCAAAGAGACATAGAAGGAATGGGACTCAATGACTGTGCGATCTATTTTAAAAGACGTTTTGGCTTAAATGAAAGTCAAGAGAGCATGGTCTCTGAATGGTCCGAGATGGTTCGTGAAAAATATTTCCACCTCGATTGGAAAGAGGGAAGTCTCGATTTCTTGAGACTTGCTCAATCATACGGATACCCGATGGCTCTTGCAACGAGCAACGATCACGACCTTGTTCATGATGTTCTCAGTCACAAAGGCATTCTGCATTGCTTCTCAAGCATCTCCACCAGTGATCAGGTCGGGGTCGCAAAGCCTGAACCGGATGTGTTTTTGGAAGCATCGAGGCAGTTAGGTGTCGAGCCTGAACGCTGTCTGGTATTTGAAGACACTCTCTCCGGGATAGAAGGAGCACAAAGAGCCGGGATGAGAGCAGTGGCTGTTTACGACGCTCATCTTGGCAACTGGAACGAAGTCAGCGATCAATCGGATTATCACATTCATTCTTATTTCCAACTAATCGAACGGTTGAGAGGTCATCATGAGTAAGTATATAGCAGTCGATATCGGAGGCACGAAAATTTTGGGCTCTCTATTTAACGAAGACGGCAAAATTCTCAGCCGTCACAAAGTCAAGACGGGAGCACATCGCGGCAGGGAGGCCGTGTTGCAAACTCTCTACGGCGTCATCGATGAATTGTTTCAAAGTGATGTCAAATCTATGGGCGTTCTTATTCCCGGTGTCGTCAGAGATGGAAAATATGTTCAGATGTGTTCAAATGTTCCCTTTGAGAATATGAATCTTTCCAAACTATTGGAGGATAGATATCAAGTCCCTGTTTTATTAGGCAATGATGTCAGCCTCGCTGTCTACGGAGAATGGAGACACGCCGGATACAACGAAAAGCATGTGATCGGTGTGTTCGTCGGCACAGGGTTGGGTGGAGGATTTATTTTTGATGGAAAGCTTTATACGGGAAGAGGAGCGGCAGCTGAAATCGGGCATATACCCTATAAAGACAACAATATACTCTGCGGATGCGGCAGAATTGGATGCGCTGAGACAGAGGCAGGCAAAATCGGAATGCTTCATTTCATCGAGAAAGAACAAAAGAGAGGGGTCTCTTCGTCGCTCTTTGAATGCATTTCACCGGGACAGATGTTTCACACCAATGATTTATATGATGCATGGAAACAAGGTGATCCCCTCGCGAAGAAGGTGATCAAAAGGAGCGTCCGAGCATTGGCGGTGACATTGGGCACACTGAATACACTTCTTCACCCGGAACTGTTTATTCTCGGAGGTGGGGTGATGGAGTCCTTTTATGAAGATATTTGTGAAGAACTACATAACAAGATGCTTTCGCATACCATGCCGGCTCTCAGCGGCGGCGTTCGTTTTGTTCGATGTTGCTTAGGCGATGATGCGGGCATTACAGGAGCATATTACCTGGCAAAGGAGGCAGTTGATGAACCGCGTCTATAGCATGACAGGATATGGAAGAAGTATCTATGCAAGCGACACGCTGAAACTAAAGATTGAAATCCGCAGTCTCAACAATCGATATTTAGATCTGAATTTTCGAATGCCGAAACTTCTCTTTGCTCTTGAAGATAAAATGCGATCTTTGATTTCTTCTCAAGTCATGAGGGGGAAACTGGATATTTATATTGAACTGCGTCGTTTCAATGAGCAAAATTCGCGATTAGTCGTCAAAAGAGATCTCCTTCAGCAGTATCTGCAAATATTTGAAGAGCTTTATATTGAGGGGAAGACGGTCTCAAGACCGGATCCCTTGACTCTGGCTTCTCTGCCGGATCTGTTTGAGCTTGAGGATATCAGCGATCCACAAGAGCTGGAAGAGCCACTTCTGGCAAGTTTGCAAGAAGCGCTGTCGAATCTGAAGAACATGCGTGCCATAGAGGGGGAACACCTCAAGACGCAGATCTTGTCCATGGCTGAATGTCTTCGAGATGCACTGAAAACTGTCAAAGAGATGTCTCCTACTATCTTGTCTATATATAGGGATTCCATGGAGCAGAGGATATCTGATATGCTAAAAAGAGAAGATTTCCTCAGCGAAGAGAGATTGGAGCTGGAACTGGCCATCTATGCTGAGCGAAAGGATATCACAGAAGAACTGACGAGAATGGATTCGCATCTAAATCAACTCGATACGATCCTCCACAACGCAGGAAGTATCGGACGAAAGCTCGATTTTTTGGCACAGGAATTGGGTCGGGAAATTAACACTATCGGCAGTAAAGCATCGGGGTATCCCATCAGCCATCAGGTGATTGAAATGAAAAGCCTGCTGGAACAGATTCGGGAGCAGGTGCAGAATCTGGAGTAGATAAATGTTAGAGAGAAAAGGACTTTTATTCATCCTCAGCGGTCCATCCGGCGCGGGGAAAGGAAGCATGGTCAAAGGCATCATTGAAAGGCGAGATGATATATTCCTAAGCATATCGGCTACTTGTCGCAGCCCACGCAAAGGTGAAGTTGAACGGGGAAGCTACCAATTTTTGTCAAGAGAAGAGTTTGAAGACAATATCAGCCGTTCAGAATATCTCGAATGGGCGGAGATCTATGGGAATCTCTATGGCACTCCAAAAGAACCTGTCTTCCGAGCACTCAACGAGGGTAGAAATATTATTCTCGAAATTGACTATCAGGGAGCGCTTCAAATCAAGAGAATCTACCCTGATGCCATCTTCGTTTTTGTCCTGCCTCCTTCCTTGGAAGAATTGCGCCAGAGGGTCATCAGGCGAGATTCAGAGACGCAAGAGAGTCTTGAAACAAGATATTATAGCGCTCTGGAAGAAATTCACTATTTGGAACGCTATGACTACTTTATTATCAATGACAAACTCGAGGAATCGATTGAAAAACTCAATGCCATCATCACAGCCGAGACATGCAGAGTAGGCCAGGATGTTCTCACACTTCTCAGCTCCGATTACTGGAAACCGAAAGAATGAATTACTATGATGTCTGTCTGCTCGATAGCGTCGCCTCTTATGACGGAGTCTACACCTATAAGAGTCAATATCTTTTTAGTAAGGGCGACGTCGTAGAGGTCCCGTTCGGCGTCGCTAATGTTAAAAAAAGTGCCGTTATCACAAATACATCAAACGAAGGAAAACGAATCAAAACCATCCTTTCACACAAGCCTCTCTTTTCTATCTGTCCGGAAAGGCTCGATCTTCTCATCGAGCTGAGCGATTATTATCTTGCACCGAGAAGCGATATGCTCCGCTTAGCTCTGCCGAAACGAATTCAAACAAAAAGAAAACGTATCTTGGAAAAAACGGGAAGACCGATTCCACAGGAGATCGCTCTTGCTTACAAAGAGAGCGGCGGAAAAAATGATGAGTTGATTGCACAGATGTGCCGTGACGGATATCTATTTGCCAGATTTTTGCGAGAGCCTTTTTATCTGTCAACCGTCTTGTCTAAAGAAGATTTGACGTGTTTTCATGCGCGAATTCCCCAACGATTTCACGCAAGAAGAAGAATCGTCGAAGATCTCCTAGCCGCATATCCTGAATCGATTCCTGCACAAACTATAGCGTCAACTCAACGCCGCTACTTTTCCGAGGAGGGATCGTTTCGTCTGTCGACAGAAAAATACTGTTGTCATTTGCGGAGTCCTTCTTCTCTTTCAGAGGAACAGGACTCTGTTTTTAAAGATATTGTCTCCTCAACCCATCCGCTTCATCTTATCTGGGGAGTAAGTGCATCCGGAAAAAGTCATATTCTTTTGCATCTTGTAGAAGACGCATTGATGGATTCTAAAAAGGTCTTGGTCCTTTTTCCAGACAATCGCGTTTTACAGGCAAGTGCACCCATCTATCGAAATCATTTTGGTTCGAGAGTCGGCATCTATCAAGGGAGGATGACATCCACTCAACTTTCAAAAACATGGGACGACTGGCAGTCCGGACACATTGATGTGCTTTTAGGAACAAGGGGAGCCCTGCTTCTTCCCTTTAAAGATCTCGCACTCATTCTCATCGATGAAGCCCAAGAAGATGAATACATAAGCGAACATCCGGCCTATGATGCAAGAAAAGCCGCTTGTGTGCTTGCGCGCCGACTCCATATAAAGACGGTATTTGCCTCATCCACTCCGCCTGTCGAGCTTCTTTTTGAAGAGGACATGACGAGTCATCTTTTAAGAAAGCCTTATCTCATTCATGCAGGACCGATCCCTTCCTTGGCTCCGCACCCATATGACGGCACAGTATCTGATGAAGCTCTTCAGGCAATTGCAAAAAATCTTAAGAATCAAGAAAAAACCATTCTCCTAAGCACTCGTGCAGGATACGCTTCAACTGTATTTTGTAGACAGTGCGGCTCTCCGCTTCGATGTAAGAGATGTCATAGACCGCTTGTATATTTTCGAGCACGCAGACAATTGCGATGCATGAGTTGCGGACGTCTTGAAGACATTCAATTACCATGTTCTGAATGTGCGGCAACTGAATTTTCATATGAGGGCAGTGGAATCGAAAAGATCGAAGAGGACCTCAAAAGATATTTTCCGGATGCCGTCATTGAGCGAATGGATTACTCAACGACAAGGGGAACCGGAGATTTTGAAAAATGGGAAAAAAGACTTCAAAAGAGGGAATTCGACATTCTTCTTGGAAACAAGCTCGTCACACGAGGTTTTGAGGGAGATTTTTCCCTCGCCATCGCTCTTGACGCTCAATCGACGCTGTTTCTTCCTGAGCATCGGGCAGGCATTAAGACATTTTCCAGGCTGTATCACTTCTTTGCTAGAGCCGGAAGAGCCGGTCCCGCAGAAGCGATGCTTCAAAGCCGATCAGCCGATAATTATGTCATCTCCTCACTTATGAGAGGAGATTTGTGGGGTTTTTATGAAGAAGAAATCCGGATAAGAAGAGAACAGGGAATTCCTCCTTTTCATTCAGAGATAATGATGCGCTTCATTGATGAGAGCCGGGAGAAAATCCATCGACATGAGGAAGAAGCGCGAAAATTGCTTTTAAATGAATATGTCGATCTGGATGTGGTATCATATGAACCGATTTATCCTTTTTATAAAGGACGGCATGAACGAAGAATTCTCTTACGCTTTCCCCGTGACAGAAGACCGGAGAGCGAGTTTTTGATGTCTCTGAGTCGACAATTTTCTACATTGCATTATCGTGTCGATCCGGAATACATACTTTATTAGACACAGGAGGTCGTTTTGGCAATACTACAGCTTCGAAAAGACGAAGATCCGATTCTACGAAAACAATCACGCCCTATAGAGGTTTTTGATGAAAAGCTTCGCGTTTTTGCGGAGGATATGATAGAAACTATGCATGCAGAAATGGGAGTGGGACTTGCCGCTGTTCAAGTCGGTAAACTAAGACGCATGTTGACATATGATCTCTATGATGAGAGCGGCCCCGGCGTCCTCATCAATCCTCGAATTCTCTGCTCGGAAGGAGAGTCAGAGGGTGTGGAGGGATGCCTGAGTGTCACAGTTATTCGCGGATACGTAAATCGCCCGGAAAAATTGACGGTGGAAGGGTATGATCTCGAAGGCAAAAAGATCACCATTGAGGCCGAGGGTCTCTTTGCTCGTGTCCTCTGTCATGAAATGGATCACCTTGACGGAATCCTCTTTACGGATAAGATGACGCGTGAATATGTTGTAGAAGAAGAAACAGAGGAGGAGTCGTGAGAATTGTCTTTTTTGGCACTCCTGATTTTTCGCGTCAGATTGCAGAAGGTCTGCATAAAAATTATGAAATTGTCTGCGTCGTCTCACAACCGGATCGCCCCAGGGGAAGAGGGCATCGTTTGATGCCGAGTCCGGTAAAAAAATGGGCGTTAGAGAATAAAATACCCGCGTTGACTCCGTCTTCATTGCGAGATCCGCTTTTTTTAAAGGAGATTGACTCTTTTCAAGCCGAAGTATTTGTTGTCGCCGCATTCGGCATGTTATTGCCTGAAAATTTATTGAATATGGCTCCTAGGGGTGCTCTTAATATCCACACAAGCCTCTTGCCTAAGTATCGAGGCGCCTCTCCTGTAGAAAATGCTATTCTTGCCGGCGAGAGCATCAGCGGTGTGACACTTATGAAGATGGATAAAGGACTCGATACCGGGGATGTCTATGGTCGGATTTCTTTTTCAATTGAAGGAAAGAATACGGAAGAAATTTTTGAGGAAATGATACCGGCCTCTTTGACTCTTCTTTCCGATCTTTTTGAGGCGTGGAAAAGCGGTGTTGAAGTTCCTCTAACCCCTCAAGAAGGAGAAGCTTCTTATTGCGGGAAATACGACAAATCATCTTTTTTATTGGATTGGGAAGAATCCGCAGAAATACTTGTGAGAAAAATCAGAGCTTTTTATCCGAATGCATATACATTCTGGGGAGATATCCGTCTGAAAATACTTGCCGCTTCCGTGAAGTCGCCTTCCGACGAGCTACCGGGAGTCGTTAGTGAAGTAAATGATGAGGGTATATATGTATCTACGGGAGATGGCGTACTTTCTATAGAAATCATCCAGCGACCCGGAAAACGGGCTATGCCTGTGGCAGATTTCTTAAGAGGGGCGTCTCTATCACAAGGGACGAAACTGGGAGGATGATATATGTATGATTCGACGTTTTTGATTATTTTACCATTTATTCTATTAGGGTTTTGGGCATCATCCAATGTTCAATCTACTTTTCACAAATATTCAAAAGTATATCCTGCAAGGGGTATGACAGGCGCAGAGGTTGCGCAGATGCTTATCGATCGCCACGGCCTTGATGTACGCGTCGAGCGTGCGACCGGCGGCGGGCTTTCTGATCACTATGATCCAAGAACACATGTTGTGCGGTTGTCAAATGAAGTTCATGATTCCCGCTCCATTTCAGCTGTCAGTGTAGCGGCTCATGAAATCGGCCATGCGATTCAAGATGCGGAAGGATATCAGGCTCTGCGTCTGCGTAACAACTTCTTTCCCGTTGTCAGTTTTGGTTCAAATGTATGGATGTTGTTGTTTATGCTCGGCATCATTCTCTCGTTGCCTTTTCTGACCAATCTGGGAATTCTTTTCTTTGGAATGGTCGTCGTATTTCAGTTGATTACTCTTCCGGTTGAATTTAATGCATCGACGAGAGCGCTGGCTATTCTTCAGGAAAACGGAGTGCTGACGATAGAAGAAGCCCCGGCGGCTAAAAAGGTTTTAAAGGCGGCGGCCCTGACTTATGTCGTTGCAGCTCTTTCTTCAATAGCGAACCTGGTGCGCTTGCTCAGCTTGAGTGGAAGGCGCCGTTGAAGCTATACGAGCGGTTGAACAAATTTCTTCGAAAAATGGAGAGCGATCCGTCGATTTTGATCAACGACGTTCTTTTGCATGAACGTGATAAGTCTGACGGAGCTATGTTTGAACATATGCTGAAGGGCATCCGAGAGAATCGAGCTCTGCTGGACGCCCTTCTTCACATATTATCGACTCTTCCCTTAAAGAAATACAGAAGGGAAGAATACTTTTATCTTCTTATCGGCGCCTATGCGGTGATGTATCTGGATCGACCCGATTATGCTATCGTCAATGAAGTTGTTCAGCTGATGAAAAGGCGATCGCCTCACAGAGCGTCAGCAACCAATGCGATACTCAGAAGACTGGCAAGAGAAAAAGATGCGTTGATTGACAAAGTTCTTCAGGAGAAGCCCCTACCTGAAAGATTGTCTATGCAATTCTCTGTTCATCTAGAGTTGACGGAAATGCTTTTAGAACAGTTCAGCCCCGAAGAAGTCGAAGCATATTATCGCTTTGCGCAGAAGAAGCCTGCTTTCGATCTTTGCGTCATCCATCAGAGTCGGGAAGAATATAAAAAAGAACTCTCTAGCAACGGAGTGAATTCCAACCTCTTAAGTGGAACCTATGCCGGGTTGCGAATTTGTAAAGACTCTGTTGATGTTGCCTCTCTGCCGGGATTTCAAGAGGGAAGCTTTTATATTATGGGACATGCTTCACAGATGCTTTGTGAGTGGGTGCCGCACGGAGAACGTCTACTTGATCTCTGCGCAGCGCCGGGAGGAAAATCAATCTGCATAAAAAATAGAATTCCTGAAATACGTCTGACTTCTTGTGACATCAGTCAAGATCGGCTTATTACCATGAAGCAAAATTTCCGGCGTGTTAAGATAGATGCCGATGTTTATCAGCTGGATGGATTAGAGGATCATCCGGCTTTTCACGAAAAGTATGATATCGTCCTTCTCGATGCGCCATGTACATCCAGCGGCTTGTTGCAACGACATGCAGATCTTCGTCAAAGGATTACAAGGGAACGTCTCGAGTATAACTCGGCAATTCAAAAGAGCCTTCTACGGACAGCATCGAACTATGTAAAAAACCAAGGCTTTTTGATTTATTCGACTTGTAGTATACTTAATCAAGAAGGCTCGCTACAGATTGAATCTTTTTTGCGTGCAAATAAAAGCTTCTCTCTGTACAACCCTTTTAATGTTGCGAAGTCGAACGCGGAGAAATATTTTCGAACGTATCCTTGGCTCGACGAATGTGACGGCTTTTTTGGGGCTGTGATGCAAAGGATGAGATAATGAGGAGTTTCGGCATCACCAATATTGGACGCTATCGTCTTAAAAATGACGATTCTTTCTTCTGTTCAGATGGAAGGAAGGGTCTTTATATTGTGGCAGACGGAATGGGTGGCTATCAAGGAGGGGAAACGGCAAGCAAGATTGCGGTTTCCACAGCGGTAGAACTTTTGCGAGGCGCAGAATCTCTTGATGAACAATTAAGTGAAAAATTGACTCTGGAGATTCAAAAGAGAATGCGTGACGCGATCGACCGCAATGAGAACTTCAAAGATATGGGTACCACATTTTTATGTGCTCTCATTGTCGAAGGGACTGTCTACCTAATGCATATCGGTGATTCACGAGCTTATCTTGTTCGCGGAGGCATCCTCTATCAGATGACGGAGGATCATACCCTTGTCAATATTCTCTTCAGAAACGGAGTCATCAATAGAGAACAGGCACGGGTTCACCCTAAGCGCAATGTGCTTGTTAAAGCTCTTAGCGCCTACGAGCGAGTGAAGGGAGATCTCAAAAAGTTTCAGATGGGGGATGAGGATACACTTTTGCTCTGTACGGATGGATTGACCGATCAGCTCACCAATGGTGAGATCCTGGAAATTCTTCTTTTAGATCAGCCCAGTGATGTGATCGCCGCCAAACTCGTAGACACGGCACTCAAAAGCGGTGCGAAAGATAATATTGCGGTAGTAGTGGTAAAGGGAAGTTATGATTAATTCAATTTTGCAGGATCGTTATAAAATATTAAAAGAGCTCGGAAACGGCGGTATGGCGACGGTATATTTAGCATACTGCTCTCAGCTCAAAAGAAATGTAGCGATCAAAAAACTGAAAAAACAGGAAAATGTGCGTTCAGAAGCTCTGCTTGATGAGGCAGCGGCGATCGCACAGCTTAATCACAAAAATATCGTTCAAGTCTATGATTCATTTGATGAAGACGGTGAGCGCTATATTGTCATGGAATATGTCGAGGGCCCCACATTAAAAGAATTTGTCCACTCTCTTGCTCAACCTTTAAGGGAAAGAGAGATCATCGCCATTGCTATTAAGCTCGCCGGCGCCCTGCAGCATGCTCATTCCAACGGCATCATTCACCGTGATGTCAAGCCCGACAATATTTTGCTGACAAGTGAATATGAGCCTAAATTGACTGATTTTGGCATTGCAAAAGTGACTTCTGATGCGACCCTCGTTAAAAATCAGGAGGTGATGGGATCCCTTCGCTATGCTGCTCCTGAACAGCTTCAGGGTGTTCATATGGATTCTCGCAGCGATGTTTTCTCTCTCGGAGTTGTTCTATATGAGTTGGCTACCGGTGAAGTTCCTTTTAGTCAGGACTCTCCCGTCACCGCTGCGTATCGAAAACTGAAAGAACCACTCCCCCCTGTGAGAAAAATGAACCCAGCCATCAGTTCTCGACTTGAACATATTATTATGCGGGCGACTTCGATAGAACCTACGAAGCGCTATTCCAGCATGCTTGCTATGCGGCGCGATCTCGAAAGTTTATATAGGTTGATGAGCTCGGATCGACCGGTCTCCTACCGCTCCCAGGATCCTGCGATTCCACTTGAACCTGCGTATCAGCCGCCGCGCTCTTCCGGGGTCATCTTCTATGTAGTTATGGGTGTATTGCTTGCCGCGATAACGGCTTTAGCCATTTTTATCCCTCAATTCCAGCAACGCACCAGTCAACCATTGACTCCTGCTCCATATATTGTCGGCATGCCTTACGAAGACGCGATGGCTGTTTTAAACGATAGCCATTTAAAAGCGGCTGTCATACAAGCGCGTTTTTCATCTGAATTTCCCAAAGGATACGTCATCGACCAAAGCGTGGCAAAAGATACGATGATGCGTCCCGGTTCTCGTGTCGAGTTGATTGTCAGTAAGGGAAATGAAATGGTCGTCGTTCCGGATTTACTCCTGCTCACGAAGGAGCAGGCCATGAACGTGCTTGAGGAATCCTCCCTTTTAATCGGGGAAGTGAAAGAGGATTTTGATCCGGAAATTCCAAAAGATCGAATCATCTTTCAATCGATTCCCGCAGAGACGAAAGTATCTCCTGACACGGTCATTGACATCGTTCTGAGCAAGGGAGAAGAGCCGGTCAAATTGATCGTCCCCGATGTCGTGGGCAAAGAGATCAATGAAGCCACGCAAATGCTCAATGAAGCCAACATTCCGATCCGCGGAATCAATCATGAATATTCGGATACCGTACCTGAACTGTGCATTATTCGACAATCTCTTCCACCGACTCAGGAAGTGCCTGACGGATCAGGCATATACCTTGTCGTCAGCAGAGGCAAAGAGGCACAAGAAGAACCGCCGAAACCACCGGAGGAACCGCAAGAGCCGACAGAACCAACGCCAACTACGACGACGTTGACGTTTACTTTTACACCCACAGCCGAAACAAACGACAGTTATTACCTTGCCATTCTTGCCTATGACAAAGATGGAAATGAGGCGGAAGAGCCGACGTACGCCAGGACACATGAAAAGAGTGCAGGAGAATTCAGCGTCACTCTTGAAGTGTTAAATGGGTACACGTATCGCTTGTTTGTCGACGGAGTGGCAATAAAGGATTATAGTACACAGTGAAGCAGGGAAGAATCGTTCGGGCCATGGCCGGATATTATCATGTGTACAGCGCCGGAGACATCTACTTGACGAAGCCGCGCGGGCTGTTTCGTTTAGAAAACATCACCCCTACTGTTGGGGATAAGGTCGACTTTGAACCGGATATTCTCCACATGGAGGGAACGATTATCTCTATTTATCCCAGAGATAATCTTCTTTTGCGTCCAAGAGTCAGCAATATCTCTTCTTCCCTAATGGTCTTTAGTCTGAGTCAACCGGTTCCTGACTACCTGCTGCTCGACAAACTGATATGCAATTCGATTTCCCAGGGGATTGAGCCCATTCTCGTCTTCAACAAGTGTGATCTCGATCAAGAAGAGAGAAAGAGGGCAAAAGAGATTTATTCTTTAACGCCGTATTCGGTTCACTTTGTGAGTGCGCTGACCGGCCAGGGAATCGATGATCTGCGCCAATGTCTTGGAGGAGGAATTCACGTAGTATCCGGACCTTCAGGAAGCGGAAAAAGCTCCCTTCTCAATGCATTCGGTGTAAAACATGAAGTCGAGGTAGGGGAGATCTCTTCAAAGCTGAAGCGAGGAAGGCATACGACACGCCATGTACAGCTTCTTCCAATTGAAGAGGACACTTTTATTGTCGATACACCCGGGTTTAGCAATCTCGATCTGAACGATAATATTGATCCCCTTCTTCTCCGGGAGTGTTTTGAAGAATTTATTCCCTTTATGCAGGAATGCCGTTATGACAACTGTCTACACGCCCCGGAACCTCAATGCGGCGTAAAAACTGCGCTGAAAAACAGCTTGATCCACCCTAAGCGGTATGAGAATTATCTGACTTTACTGGATATACTTCAATCGAGGAAGGATTATTTATGATACGGATTGCACCTTCGCTTCTTTCTGCAGACTTTGCATTTTTAAAAAATGAAATCGATCTCATGCAAGACAGCGGAGCTGATTGGCTGCACTACGATGTAATGGATGGGCAATTTGTGCCCAATTTGTCTTTCGGTCCCAAAATTCTATCTGATATCAAAAGATATGCATACATTCCGATCGATGTTCATCTGATGGTCAATGAACCCTATCATCTTCTCCGTCCGTTTGCTGAGGCAGGGGCGGACTATATAACAATTCATGTGGAAGCATGTGAAGATCCGGGAAGGTATTTTCAGGAAATTAAGAACTTAGGCTTAAAATGCGGCATATCGCTGCGCCCGGGAACATCCTTAACCTCAATTGAACCTTGGTTGGACCAGGTAGATCTGATATTAGTGATGAGCGTGGAACCGGGCTATGGTGGCCAAGCTTTTATGCCTGAAGCTCTTGAGCGAATTCGGACCCTGTATCAAATGAGAGAAGATCAAAAACTTTCCTACTTCATTGAAGTTGATGGGGGGATCAACCTGTCAACAGCCCCCCTTGTCACGCAAGCCGGTGCCGATATTCTCGTTGCTGGAAGCGCTCTTTTCGGAAAAGAGAATCCCGGGCAAATCATGGAGGATATGCGCCGATGAATGCATTGATCGTCGCCGGCGGTGATGTCAATCTCTCTCTTTTAAAGAAACTGCTTCTCTCAACAGATTATGTCATCGCGCTCGATCGAGGATTTGACTATCTTCGTGAAATTGAAGTTCTGCCGAATATTCTACTCGGAGATATGGATTCCATTCAGAGCGAAGTCCCTCAGGAAGTCACCGTTCAGGTTTTTCCCGCTCAAAAAGGATTCACGGATTTAGAAGCCGGTCTTATTTATGCGCAGAGTTTGCATTACCGCCTCCTTACCGTAATCGGCTTCAATGGCACACGTCTTGACCATTTCTTAAGCTCTGTTTTGCTTCTGTCGCAGACAGACGGAGACGTGCATTTTTTGGATACACACAATAGAATTCGCATGCTAAAAGAAAAAATCACCCTTGAGAAGGGAGATTATTCCTATTTTTCCGTTATTCCTCTGTCTCCTTCGGTCATCTCCATCAATGGCGCGAAATATGAGCTCGATAGAAAAGAAATGATCCCGGAAAGCAGCTTGGGACTGAGCAATGAATGGGAAGAAAGAGTTGTTCAAGTGATGCTTCACAGCGGTAAAGCGCTTCTCGTTGAAAGTAAGGATTAAAAAGAAAAAACGGTATCAATACCGTTTGTTCATTTACAGGGCACGACGCACCTTATTGGATCGAAGACAGCGGGTACACACCAGCGCTCTTGTTTTACTGCCGTTTTCATTGACAATACGAACGTTTCGAAGATTGGGCTTCCAAACTCTTTTTGTATGATTGAGCGCATGAGACACCATATGGCCGCTGATATTTCCTTTACCGCAGACACTACATTGTCTTGCCATATTCTCACCTCCTTTAGAAACTATAAAGAGAACATTGGTATCATAACAAAAAAGATCTTTTAATACAAGGTTTTCCTATGATAATCTTGCGTTTAATGATAGAATAGTACGAGTCAGGAGGAAAAATGAGCATTATAAAAAATTATAAGCATGGTATTCATGTCATTTCAGAAGAAGTTATTGAAGAAATTGCCTATAAGGCCGCATCTGAATGCTATGGCGTTGTCGATCTCAGCCCTAAGTCTGCCGGATCGGTGAGAAGCCTTCTCAAGATGGATCCTTCAAATCGGGGAGTTAAAATTGAAATTGTCGACAATTGCGTCAATGTCACTCTTTTTCTCATTCTTCGATATGGAGTTAAAGTCAGTGTCGTTGCCCGCAATGTTATGGACAATGTGAAATATAAAATCGAGGACCTTCTAGATATTCCGGTAGAATCTGTCAATGTGAGTATCGAAGGCGTCAGTACAGGAGAATAGCTTTGAGTATGTTTCAAATAGATGCGCAGAAGATGATGGACATCCTTCGTCAAAGTTACGCAGGTCTAAATATGAATAAAGAGAGACTGAACGGTCTTAACGTCTTTCCCGTTCCCGATGGTGATACGGGGACCAATATGTCTCTGACATTAAAAGCCGCTTACAAAAGCTTGAATGCCCATACATTCAATCGCGTAGATGAACTGCTCAAAAGTTTTTCTCGTGGCTCACTTATGGGAGCCAGAGGCAATAGTGGTGTCATTCTATCTCAGATTTTTGGAGGACTGGCAAAAGGTACGGAAGGCAAGATCATTCTTACGGCGCTCGACTTTTATAACGGACTTAAAAAGGCCGTTGAAACTGCCTATAAAGCCGTCATGCAACCCGTGGAAGGGACAATTCTGACGGTCCTGCGTGAGAGTGTTGAGTCCTTCGAGCACGAAGAACTTGATTCTATGGAGATAGCCACCTTTTTCGATCGATTGATTGAGGCGGCGCAAGTTTCACTTGAAAATACCCCTGAGCTCCTGCCGGTCCTGAAAACTTCGGGCGTTGTCGATGCCGGAGGAGCCGGGCTTGTCTGTATTTTTGAAGGAATGAGGGACGGATTCCACGGTCGGATAAACGATGTAAGGGAGACAGAGGAAAAGAGCGAAGAAACAATGCATTTGCAAACACCTGTAGACATTGAGTTCGGCTATTGCACGGAGGTCATTCTTCGCGCCTATGAAAGTGATAGTACTGCTTTGCGCGAACATCTTGTCGATCAAGGTGATTCTATGGTCTTTGTTCAAGACGAAGACATCCTCAAGATCCACATTCACACCAATCATCCCGGACTTGTTCTGGAAGAATCTCTTGAATATGGTGAAATACTCCATGTTAAGATCGACAATATGCGTATTCAACATGAGACGATCATGGGCGTAGATATTCATAATTCGCGCCCTGCACCAGCTGAAAAGTACTGTGTCATCGCTGTATGCTCGGGCGATGGACTTCGGGAAATCTTTCTCGAGCTTGGCACCACCCGAGTTATACAGGGAGGCCAGACCATGAATCCTTCTACGGAAGATATCCTGGAGTGTATCGAAAACACGAGAGCTGACCACTATATCATCTTGCCGAACAACTCGAATATTCTCTTGGCGGCACAACAAGCTCAGTCTATGAGCGATAAGGATGTGCATGTGATTGCCTCTAAATCGATTCCACAGGGCATAGCGGCTCTTACCTTGTTCGATCCTGAAAAAAATGTCGAAGAGAATTTAGAGCTCATGCTCAGTGCTTTGGATGTTTCCACACTTCAGGTGACCTATTCCGTCAGAAATACAAAACTTCAAGGATTTGCGATAAAAGAAAAAGATGCGATTGCGATTCTTGACGGGAAGATTGTCGGTGTCGATCGCACTCCTGAGCGAGTGCTCAAAAAAGTGATTAGCGAACAACAGGAGCATTTTGAATTCATCACTATCTATACAGGTGAGGGACGCGATCCGGCAAAGACACAAAAAATGGCAGATGAACTGATGAAAAAATATCCAAAACTCGAAATCGATGTTTTTGACGGCGGCCAGCCGGTGTACTATTACATTGCATCCATGGAATAGAGGCTCGAAAGAGTCTCTTTTTGGAGAAGAACGTGGAACTGACTTCTATCCGAGGAATCGGGGAAAAAAAGGCGAAATATCTTCGTGAGTTGGGGATTGAATCGATTGAGGATCTTCTATACTTTTTCCCCCGCTCATATGAGAATAGAGCAGAAGAGCTGATCTTCAAAGATGGAGCGACCGGTTCTTTTATAGGGACTGTCATCGGAAAAGACATGAGCAGCGGATTCAATAGAAAGAGCCTACTGCGCGTGCAGATGGCTACGGCCGGAACGATTGTCACTCTTATCTTCTTTCAAAGTCCATATCTGGAAAAGACTTTTCGTTTCCAAAAAGATTATGTGGTCTATGGAACCTTGCAAAAGCGAGGCGTGTTTTACCAAATGATCCATCCGGTTTTCGCCTCTGCCGATAAAGTGGAGGAGTTTTGTCGGATATTGCCGATCTATCGATATAAAAAAGGCCTTCGCGCAAATGACTGGAGATCATTTCTAAAAGAAGCCCTAAAAACACCCCCTAAGGACATGTTTGATCCAAAAGACCTGGAAACTTGGGGACTTCTTCCACTTGATCAATCTCTTTCTGAAATGCATTTTCCTACGGATAGAGAGATGTATGCGCGGGCAAAGTACAGACTCATATTTGAAGAATTCTTTCGTTTTCTTTTAGATGGAAAGATTAAAAAAGAGGAATCGACAGAAAAAATAAAGATTCATCCTGACAGCGTCGAAGAATTTTCAAAAGCACTTCCTTTCGTTCTCACGAAATCCCAATCGAGGGCGATGGAGGAAATTCGTTCCGATCTATCTGAAGGAAACCTCATGAGAAGGTTATTGCAAGGCGATGTCGGGTCCGGAAAAAGCATCGTAGCATTTTATCCCATGGTTGAACTGGCAAAAAGAGGGATGCAGAGCGCCTACTTGGCTCCGACGGAAATATTGGCAAGACAACAATATGATTCTTTTTGCGAGCTTTTTCCGAACATTTCAACGCGATTTTTAAGCGGATCGTCGAAAGACAAAAAAGAAGTCTATCATAATGTCGCCACAGCGAATGTGCAAGTCGTGTTCGGCACGCATGCACTATTAAGTGATGAATTTTCTTTTTGTGACCTTCGCCTTGTCATAACGGATGAACAACATCGCTTCGGAGTCGCACAGAGGGAGAAACTTCATCAAAAGGGAAAAGAGGTGCATCTTCTTCAAATGAGTGCTACGCCCATTCCCAGGACACTCAGTCTCCTCCTGTTTGCAAATATGAAACGGAGCCTTTTGATTGATAAACCACCGGGAAGAATTCCCGTCGAAACAGAATTGGTCAAACCATCCGATCTCCCGAGGATTTACGATGAGATAAGAGAGGGCTTTCACACCGGAGAAAAGGCTTTTATTGTGTTTCCGGCCATTGAAGAAAGCGAGAACGCTTCTATGGCCTCTCTTGAGAGAGAGGAGATGAATTTAAATGATATATTTGGCAATCAAGTGGCTTTTCTTCACGGCCGCATGAGTTCAGACGACAAGGAGCGCATCCTTGAGAGTTTTCGAACCGGAGAAAAGATGGTTCTTGCCGCAACGACGCTGATCGAAGTGGGAATGGATGTACCGGATGCAACTCGACTGCTCCTCAGAAGTGCACAGCAATTTGGATTGAGCCAAATCCATCAGATCAGAGGGCGCATCGGAAGAAATAAGAGGAAGTCATATTGCTTTCTGTGTGTCGAAAGCCGTCATATTCCCGAACGCCTTGAGATTTTAACCCGTGAAAATGACGGTTTTGCCATTGCCGAAGAGGATCTTCGCCTCAGAGGACCCGGAGAGATTCGTGGATTTAGACAGCACGGTGAGCTCGATTTTGTCGTCGCTGATATTGTTAAACACGCTTCGATTCTCAGAAAAGTTCATGAGATCCTTGATGAGAAGACATTGCAGCGCTATACAAGTAAAACAGAATTTAGTTCTTATTAGGGGGCGATGATGCGCATCATTGCGGGAAAGGCAAAAGGAATCAAACTGGCAACTCTTAAAGGGAAACAGACGCGCCCGACACTTGATCGAGTAAAGGAAAGTCTGTTTTCTATCCTTTATCCATGGTTGAAGGACTCAATCGCGATCGATTTTTTTAGTGGCTCAGGAAATCTGTGTATTGAGTCTCTAAGTAGAGGAGCGCAAAAAGCCTATTTCATCGAGCGTTCTCCTCACGCAGTGAAAATCATCCAAGAAAATTTGACCAGAACGAACTTTCACGCTCAAGCAGAGATCATTCCTGCAGACTTTCGTGAAGGTGCACGCATTTTATCGGAGCGCAGGGTCAAAGGTGATATTTTGTTTGTTGACCCTCCTCATGCAGGTGATATGGTCAGCCAAACCCTTCAATTGATTGAAGATTTACACTTACTTGCAAAGGATGGTATAATCATCGCAGAACATCATTCTGAGCAAACGATGCCGGAGTGCGTGGGCCATTTGGAGAAGGTGAGAATTAAGGTTTTTGGAAATACCACCCTGACATTTTATCAGAGGAGTCATATTGAAGAATGAACGGCATTTATCCGGGTAGTTTTGACCCCCCTACAAAAGGACATATGGATATCATTGAGCGCAGCGCTGCGCTCTGCAAGCATCTTTATATTGCAGTCTTGATCAACAGCTCGAAAAAATCTTTATTCACCATTCCGGAGAGAGTGGAATTGCTTAAAAAGATTACGGCTCATCTAGATAATGTTGAGATTATTACATTCGACGGACTTCTTGTTGATCTTTTCAACAAGTATGATATCGATGCCATTATTAAAGGCTTGCGCGCTGTGTCCGACTATGAATATGAAATACAGATGGCGCAGATTAACAGACAGTTTGAAAGAAGAGCGGAAACGCTTTTTATGATGACGAACCCTCGCTATTCTTATTTGAGCAGCAGTATTGTCAAAGAATTCCACCGGTACGGAGCGGATATATCACCTTATGTGCCTCTGCCTGTATTGGAAGCAATGAAAGAAAAGAAGGAGTGATTATGAAAGTATTGGAACTGTTGGATGATTTTCAACGCAAGGTTGAAGTGACCACCAATTTTCCCATGACGAAAAAAGTACTTCTGGAAAGAGACGAGATAGAATCTCTGATTTCAAATGTCCAGGCCTTTCTTCCCGATGAGATGAAACATGCGAAGTGGATAAAAGAGGAGCGCGAGAAGATTCTCGTAGAAGCCAATGCAGAAGCGGAGGAGATTGTCCAAGAAGCAAAGAAAAAGGAACGGATGATTATTGCGGAAGCACAAGCTCAGTTCGAAACCATGGTCAACGAAAGTGAGATCATGCGTGAAGCCGAAGAGAGAGCAGCAGAGCTTCTGAATCAGGCTCGCCAGGAAGCAGCCGGCATCCGAATGAGTTCCTATCATTACTCTGAAGATATGTTGCTCGATCTCCAGGAAGTCCTTGATAAGAAGATGCGCGATGTCAATGAAGACCTGCGTTCTCTCCAGGAATTTCTGCAGAGCTGATGCCGTATTCGAACTTTCTTCTTTGCATCCTAAATACAAATGAATCTATCAAAGACGGTTTAGCTCAATGGCTAAGCCGCTTTTTTTATGATCAAAGATTTTAGATAGCGGCTCTTATTCTCAATAAGCAATAAGCGGACATTTCGAATTGTCCGCCAGGTGCTTCAGGGCGTTACAAGGGCTCAATTCATACTGTTAATTTGTAATTCGTCGACATAGAGAGACGAAGCCGTAGTGGGAAACGATATTTTTATCGAATCGATGAGCGGTGCGTCTATTTCCAGCGTGACTTCGTTCCACTGCGCGTCGAGAACAAAAATGTTTTCTTCCTTTAGGACGACTCGAGTTCCGCTTCTATAACCTTCAAATCGCAGCATTTCCTGTCTATCGGAGTCGGATCGGACAAAAAAATGAAGATTGATACTGCCCTGCAAGTAGATATCCTCCAGATGGGCGACGGAGTTCGAGTCAAAATGAAGAGATTTGGGACCCGATTTCGAAATTCCTTCCATGATATCTGCTTCTGACCAGACATAATTTTCAATCTCATCGACAGCGGCGATATGAGGAATAAATTCAAAAGTCTGTGAGTATGGAGCGCTCCAATTGCCTTGGGAGTCCTTTACCTGCAAGCTTGCTCGAAAAGTGCCCGGTTCTGTGGTTGCAAAATTTAGATTATCGCTTTCGCCTTGATAGACGAGTTCGTTATTTTTATAAAGCGTCCATTTTTTTGCATCTAGGAATACGCCGGTGGGAGCAAAGGATGTATCCAGAAGGATAAACCCCTTATCTCTACGTTCAATAGTAAAAGAAGCAAAAATACCCTCTGTCTCACGAAATGAATAACTCTTATATAAAGCAAATAGAGCACTCGAAAGAATGAAGATAAAAGCAATGGCAAGGACGACAAATTTGATATTGACATACCCCCATCCACTTGTGACCACCTTTTTTTCTTCCAGTTGAAATTTCTTCTCCACAAAGAGATCATGGATATAGATATCCTTGACATCTTCTACAATCTGTTCGACGTTTTCAATCGTCGCATTGTTGGGCAGGTTTCGAAAGTAGTTCTTGAAATTAAAAAGTGAGACGTCTTTTCCGATGATCTCCAACATGACTCGACTGATATTTCTACGCATCTGAGTAGGGGAGGGAAGGAAATCAAAGTCTACGTCTTCGACGATTAAAATACCTCTATGTTTGAGTTCGCCATGAACCATATAGAAGTTTTCAGGGCGCATGAGATTAAGTTGCATAAATAGGGGCAGAGGCTGAAATTCACGGATGATATTGAGATAGGAGTTGATGAGTTCAACTTTTTCGGAGCTGCTGCCTTCAAGCTGGAGGAGCGGTACTCCCTCTAAAACAGGAGAAATAAAAACGGCTCGATCCTCTTCCAGATAGAAGTCAGATAGATTCGGCAAATGCATGCGCGTCATCGACAAAAGCTCAGGCGAAAGCTGGCGTGTAAAATAGATTTCATTTTTGAAGTAATGACGGTCGATCTTAGAGATTCTCTGATACTCACCTGATAAATTGACGCTCTTTTGTCTGCGCATAAATGCCGCTTGCCTCCTTTCAACATATTTGTAGTATACTTGAACTCCACTGAAATGTGAAGCATCCACCTTCTTTTCAAGATCGTAAAATGTTGAAATCACAACCGAAATTGATATATATGAACGGTAAACAAATGAATCATCTTTATAATGAAGAGTTTTAAAGTTTTACCCTCAAGGGTAGATGGTATTGTACTATAATCTTTCCTGTTTCGACGAAGAATTGAGGCAAATGAGTATATGACCAGATTAGAGCGTGCCAGACATCTAACACTTACATCGATAGCCGTCAACTCAATCTTGAGTGCGACAAAAATATTTGCCGGTATTTTTGCGCATTCTTCAGTTGTTCTCGCTGACGGAGTCGACTCTCTATCGGATCTCTTTACCACATCACTTGCATATATCGGGGTCAGGATGAGTGAAAAGGAAGCCGATGAAGGGCACCCCTATGGGCATGAGAGTTTTGAAGCTATTTGGGGAAAAGTCCTTGCAATGCTTCTTTTTGTTCTATCAACGAGTGTCTTCTATACGGCCATCAAGGAGTTGATGAATCCACAGACAACACTTCCCGGCACGATCGCTGTCGTCGTAACGATTCTCTCAATCGGCGGTAAAATATTCCTCTCTCGCTACACCCTTTACCATGCAAAGAAGATGGACTCCAGCGTCTACGAAGCCGACGCAAAAAATTACATGAATGATGTGCTTGCTTCCATAGGCGCCTTAGCCGGCGTTCTGAGTGCAAGGGCGGGCTTTGTCTACCTTCAACCCATTTTTTCGATGTTGATCGCTTTCTTCATTTTTAGAATAGCATTTGAACTCTATCGAGATTCCGCTCATGAACTCAGTGGAGCTGCGGCCGATCCTGCGATCATTCATCAAGTGAAAAAAACGATCCTGCAAGATCCGGGTGTCATACAGATCGACAATCTTCGCACTCGCAGGCACGGCAAACGAGTCTTCGTCGATGCGGATATTGCCGTTGAAAGAAGCCTCAGCCTCCTTGAGGCGCATGATATTGCAGACAGAGTTCACGATAAGATTGAGGCGGATATCCCGGAAATCAAACACATCATGATTCATGTCAATCCATATAAAAAAATAGGGACCTCAGGTCCCGGTGGCGAGGCATAGAAGATTCGAACTCCTGACACCCAGATCCGAAGTCTGGTGCTCTATCCACTGAGCTAATGCCTCAAAGCTCTATTATTATACAACGACTTTTCAAAAACTCAAAGCTTTTTTTTACCGGAGCATATTTGCGCTGAGAAGATCTTTTTTATTCTTTTCTATCGATTCTTTCATTTATATTTTGATTGCCTCCAATACGGAAGCAACTTTTCCATTTTATCAATATGCTTATGGTATAATCTGATCATGAAAATACTACTCATGGCTATCAATTCAAAATTTATCCACCGCAATCTTGCGATGGATCAGCTGCACGCTATCTGCAAGTCAAAAGATATACCGAGTACTCTATTTGAAGGAAATATTTCCCAAAGTGTTCGCGATATCCTTCTATCATGTCATTTTGAAGATTTTGATATGGTTTTTTTCTCTGTCTATCTTTGGAATGAGGCGATCGTCAGAGAGTTGGCTGAAGATATGAAATCCGTTCAGCCGAAAATAAGACTCTTTGCGGGAGGCCCACAGGCGTATAGTTGCCCCGATGATTTCTTTCCCTACTTTGACGGGATAGCTATGGGAGACGGAGAAGCCCCTTTTCTCTCCATTCTCACATCACCCGATGATCCTCAAAAGTGGTTTCACGTTTCGACCGATCAGAATATCGAGCCCCTGTATTTTGAAAAGAATCTCGACTCCTTTCCTTCACTGCCAAAGATTGGTGAAAATCAAATTTTGTATTATGAGAGTTCGAGAGGTTGTCCGTATCGCTGCTCATACTGTCTAAGCGCAGGAACACCACTGGTTCTGCGAAGCCTCTCGCGCGTTCGAAAAGACTTGACATTTCTGACGAAAGAGAAGGTCAAACTTGTAAAACTGGTCGACAGAAGCTTTAATGCTCATCTCGAGCGCGCCCTTGAAATTATTGATATTATCAAGGAACTTGATAATGGGGTGACGACGTTTCACCTCGAGCTGACACCGATTGGTCTTCACAGAGATCTCCTCACATCACTCGCGCAGGCAAGAGAAGGCCTCTTTCGATACGAAATTGGAATTCAGTCGACCAATGATTTGGTAAACCTCCAAGTCGCTCGCCCTTTTAAAAAAGAATCCTATTGGGCATCGCTAGTTACCTTCATGAAGGAAGCTCCCGGTCAAAAGCATCTCGATCTTCTCGTTGGAATTCCCGGAAGCAATATGGACAACATAAAAAAAAGTCTTGATGAGCTCGGTGCTCTTCGACCGGATGAATTGCAGCTAGGCTTTCTCAAAGTTCTTCCCGGAACTCCCTTGGGTAAAACGGCTGAAGAACTCGGCATCGTCTCGGGTTCACGACCGCCTTATGAAGTCCTTGAAACTCCTGATCTCAGCTTTCAGGAGATCAAGCTTCTCAAAAAAATGGAGAGAAACATGGATTTGTTCCATATGGATTCGATTCCTTTTGCGCTTGATGCCCTGTTGCGCTCTTACTCGACATTTGATCTGTATAAAAAAATGGCGGAAGAACTTCCTGATCTGAAACGGGCAACTTTTTCCAGACGACTCAAATCACTGGAAAGCTGCTTTCCATCCGAACTAATCCGAGAATGCCTGGAGCTCGACTATCTAAGGAAGAAAAGATCCCCAAGATCTCTATTCTATCCGGAACGCTTTAAGGGATATAAAGATGGAAAAGCCATCTATGAAGGGTATTATGACGGTGATAAACTCTTAGACAAGCCGATCGAAATTCGAATCGATCAGCAGAAATGGCATATCGACTTTACGAGCGGGGGAAGAGGATGAAACGCGTCTTTGTTTACAATAATCGAAGAAAAGAAAGCCTAAATGTAAAGAATCAAGTTATGAGTTTGCTCCGAAGGCATCAGTTTGAATTGACAAAAAAGAATCCGGAAGTCATTCTTGTCATCGGTGGAGACGGAACCATGCTGAGCGCCATCCGATCTCTTGGCGAGATGCAGATCCCTTTTTTAGGCGTTAATACCGGGAGTCTCGGCTTTCTCCCCGGACTTCTTCCTCATGAGATCGATCAGCTCCCTGCGCTATTGGGCAATGACAAGTTCTATGTGGACTCTTTTCCTCTTTTGGAAGTCGTATCGCACACCGTAAGAGGGAAAGAAGTCGTAAACTATGCTTTTAACGAGATGATCATCAAGCATTACAATCCGCGCCTAATGGAGGCCCATATATATATAAACAAGCGTCCCTTTAACTACTTTACCGGAGACGGATTGATCGTTTCGACACCGATTGGGACGACCGGATATGCCATTTGGGCCGGTGGTGCAGCCATTCACTCTGAACTTGATGTGTTTCAGATCACGCCGCTGCAGCCTAATGACAACAGAATTAACAGGCCTCTTAAAAACAGCCTCGTTTTACCGGCAAACAGCGAGATTCAGATTAAGGTAATTCTTGCGCACCGCCGAAGCGCAATGGTTGCCTGTGACGGAGTTGTCGTCAGTGAAGATCATATTCAAGATGTGACGATTCGTCTTGCCGATCGAAGAGTAAAGATCTTGCGCGCCGGAAAGTCGAATTATTTTGATCTCTACCGGAACAAAATAATAGATAAAAATATCTTCCGGTATCTCAAAGAGGCAGAGAAGGAAACAGAAGATGAAAACACCTTGGACCAATGAACTTTCCAGGATCGTATTTCTTGAACTGCGTCGCGATATTCAGATAGGAAAGACAAAACTTCCAAAAGGCTTTGCTCTGCCTGTACTCTACGACGAGCTGGAGAGAAAGGTTTTAGCCGGACAAAGTGGTGATTTCACGAATTCGGAGGTGCTGCGTGGAATTTTGCTCCTCTACGCTCTCGATGAGGATTTTCCCGATAGAGATATTTACTCTTCCATCGTCCATCAACTTCAGTCGCCTTCGCAGAGCCTTCTGCCGTTTTTTGTCGAGATATCTCAAAGTGATCAAAAGCTTGCTTTTCTCTTGAGTCTTGGCTATTACCATTTGGGACTGGCAGATCCGACGACTATGCTCTTTACGGCGGAATCCGCTGATGATTTATACAGGGAAAACAGTGAAGAGAAGATCAGCGATATCGCTTTCAATTTGTATCGCGAAATTCATCAAATTTCTCCCTCCTGGCAGTCAAATTATCATCTTGCCTATCATTACTACAATCGAGACCGCTATGAAGATGCTCTTCAGCATATTTCCGCCTGTTATGACGAACTGCCCTCTGACGAACTAAGAACAGAGATCACTCAGCTTTTCATGTTGAGTGAGCAGAAATCTGTTTTTCATGAAGGGAAAAAGCTGTTGTTTAAGGAGCGCTATGATGAGGCTCTGATCAAATTTCATTCTCTCCATGAAGAGTTTCCCGGTTGGTATGACCTCCATTTCTTTACAGGTCTCAGCTATCGCATGCTTCAGCAGTTTTCTCGTGCACTTGTTTTCTTTTATCGCGCCCTCTCGCTCAAGCGGGATGATCCGCAACTTTATAATGAAATGGCCATATGCCATTTAATGCTCAATGAGCCTTTGGAAGCCGAACCTCTTCTTGAAGCAGCCCTTCAGCTTGATAGAGACAATCCTGAGCTCTTATGCAATCGAGCGATTGTCTATATTCGCACAGACCGGCTTCACGAGGCGAGAGAGGATCTTTTGAGAGCTCGAAAACTGGATCCTTCTGATGAATTGTATTTTGAGTGGCTAAATTATTTAAGCGGTCTGGAGGAACAGAGTGAAATCCTTAACTGAACTTTTTATTAAAGCGGACAACCTTCCCAAAAGTCGTGTCGTTGTCGCTGCAGCTCAAGAAGAAGCGACATTAAATGCTTCACTGGATGCATTTCGAAGAGGCTGGATCGATCTGACACTTGTGGGTGATCTCGATAAAATTCGTTCTATTCTCTCCTCAGCCGGGATGGATTGTGAGGACATTCGCCTTATTAAAGCGACGACTCTCGAAGAAGCCGCTGTAATAAGCGTCAGAGAGATCAGCGAGGGAAGAGGAGATATACTCCTAAAAGGGCTTGTCGACACAAGTATTCTTTTAAAGGCTGTTTTAAATAAAGAGGCCGGCCTAAGAAAGTCATCCCTTTTGAGTCATTTCATGGTTTATGAAGTTCCCTCATGGAATCGGCTTGTTGCGTTGAGCGACGGAGGAATGAATACGCATCCCGATCTCCCTAAAAAGAAAGCTATTTTAGACAATGCTCTTGAAGCGATGCAGAAGCTTGGTTATATGAGTGTGAAAACCTGTCTACTTGCGGCAAAGGAGAAACCCGATCCGTCTATGCCTGCCACTGTTGAGGCTGCAGAGTTGGCCTCTATGTATGATGACAGCCCGCATATAGTGGAAGGGCCTATGGCACTGGATCTGGCTCTGAGTCGGGAATCGGCCGAAGTGAAGAAATATAGCAGCCGCATTTCAGGGGAAGTTGATTTATTCATTGTCAGCTCTATCGAAGTAGGTAATGTTTTAGGAAAGGCTTTTACCCTTCTCGCAGGAGCACAGAGCGCAGGGGTCATCTTAGGAGCTTCCATTCCGGTCCTCGTCGTTTCGCGCTCAGACAGCCGTATCACGAAACTGTACTCAATAGCACTTGGAAAAGTGTTGGCAAGCAATGAAAGGAGCGGCCGTTGAAACAACTTTGGACGGGCAATGAAGCTGTGGCGAGGGCTTTATATGAAGCAGGCGTCAGTTTCGCCAGCGCATATCCCGGCACACCTAGTACAGAAATTCTTGAAAATCTTACGCTATATCACGAAGATATGCATGTCGAATGGGCACCGAATGAAAAAGTTGCTCTGGAAGCTGCAATTGGCGCATCGATGGCCGGTGTTCGCTCGGCAGCTGCCATGAAGCATGTGGGATTGAATGTTGCAGCCGATCCTTTGATGACTCTTTCCTACACAGGGGTAAATGGGGGTCTTCTTATTATCAGCGCTGATGATCCTGAGCTTCACAGCTCCCAAAATGAGCAGGATAATCGCATATATGCAAAACTGGCCAAGATTCCCTGTGTCGAAATTACCGGGGCTGCAGATGCAGCTGAAGCCATAAAAGAGAGCTACTACATCAGTGAAACATACGATACTCCAGTTCTGTTTCGCATGACGACACGTGTCTGTCATTCGAAAGAACTGGTGGAAAGCGGAGAGAAGACCAACTTTGCTCCAATCCCGTATGTGAAGAATGCCTTTAAATATGTCAGTTCTCCTGCCAATTCAAGAAAGAAACGTCCTATGGTGGAAGAGAGAATGGCGAAACTATCGGCATATAGTGAACAGTCTCCACTTAATACAGTGGAAGACAACGGAGCAAGCGTCGGAGTCATTGCCTCGGGTGTCAGCGCACACTATGCGCGAGAGGTTTTTGAAGAAGGGGCAAACTACCTGATTCTCAGATGCACTTATCCGCTTCCCATTGAAAAAATTCGAGCATTTTATGAGAGCGTGGAGACATGCTACGTCATCGAAGAGCTTGAACCTTTTATTGAAGAACAGCTTCGCTTAGCCGGGATGCAAGTGATCGGCAAGGAGCGAATCCCTGTAATGGGTGAACTCAATGTCGATATCGTCCGAGAAGCTCTTCTGGGGATAAAGCCGGTCTATCAAGAAGCTCCGGCCGAACTCGTCGCCCCCAGACCTCCCATCTTGTGTTCCGGATGCCCCCATCGAGGCTTCTTTTATGAGGCGAAAAAATTCCGCGACTTGATCGTAACGGGCGATATCGGGTGCTATACATTAGGAGCGGCTCCGCCTCTAGAAGTGACCGATTCTCTGGTGTGTATGGGCGCATCGATCTCAATGGGCCATGGTGTCTACGCAGCGATGAAGAAGAACGGGATAGAAAAAAAAGTGATGGCTGTCATCGGAGATTCCACCTTTCTCCATTCAGGCATGACCAGCCTTTTAAACAGTGTCTACAACAACTCTCCTACAGTCAATGTCATTCTCGACAATAGAATTACAGCCATGACGGGACATCAGGATAATCCGGGAACCGGCTATGACTTGATGGGCAATCCCGCTCCTGAGATTGATTTTGAACAGATTGTGCGTGCATTGGGGGTCAAGAAAGTTCGTACCGTTAATCCGCTGAATCTCGCCGATGTTCGCGCAGCCATAAAAGAGTGTCTTGAATTTAAAGAAGGGCCGAGCGTTATCATTTCTCGCTGGCCGTGTGCTCTCAAGCGCTACAGTGAGCGCGATCTGAATGAATTTCCATTAGAGAAATCAAAAAGCGTTGTCATTGAAGAACAATGCCGCGGCTGTCTCAACTGCGTACGAACGGGATGCCCGTCGATTCGATTCGACAAGGAAAAGAAAAAAGCGTCTATCGACTCATATTCATGTGTGGGCTGCGGCGTCTGCATACAATCATGTCCTTTCGATGCGATCGTAAGAGAAGGGGGAAATAAATGACAAAGAGCATTTTATTTGCAGGTGTCGGGGGACAGGGGATCGTCCTTGCCAGCAATCTGCTTGCTGCAGCGCTGATTGAATCGGGCTTTGATGTTAAAATGAGCGAGGTGCACGGAATGGCACAGCGCGGAGGCAGCGTAACGACACAGGTCCGCTTTGGCGAAAAAGTGCATTCTCCCATTATCGGCAAGGGCAATGCAGATGTCATTGTAGCATTTGAACCGATGGAAGCCATCCGATGGCTGAATCATCTAAAGCCCGGCGGTACACTCATTCTCAGCACTGCACGGATTCCCTCATCTGTGATTTTAAGTGGTGCCATGGACTACCCGGAGGGGATTGTTGAGTATCTAAATGAACATGCTGATTTAATCAGCCTAAATGCACAGAAAATGGCAACGGATCTGGGAAATGAAAAAGCGATGAATGTCATCTTACTGGGTGTATTGGCGAAAATACTTGAGCTGTCCGATGTCGATTGGCTTGCGCTGATTAAAAAAGAAGTTCATCCCCGGTTCTATGAGCTCAATGCTAAAGCATTCCGGACGGGTTACAGTTTTAAATAAGAAAAACCGGGAGCAAATCCGCTCCCGGTTCTTAAAACTTCTTTATTCAATTAGTATGCGATCATAAACTGGTCAATGCGAGCCATATCCTGATCGGTTATATAGTAAACTCCATTTTCATTCGTCTGAAGAAGGACCGCGATCTTTTGAGCTTCCAGATACCCCACATCTGACATCCTCTCATTGAGAGCATCGATGATTCCACGCACCCATATAGTTTCATAAACTTCCAGATCCATCTCATTAGGATTATTATTGGCATTAAAATCATCTACATATGCGCTAAACTCATCGCTTTCGACATAATTTACGATCAAATCTAATGGATAGATCGTCAATTCAGCAGTGTAGTTGTCTCCGCTCTTAGAAATGGTGCCGACTTCATATTTCGCATGTGAATAGAGAGTTTGATAGAACTCAATCAGCTCATTGCGAATCTCATCAGGCAGGACTTCCATCTGGAAATAGCCTGCAAAGTAATCCGCTTCTTGACCCATTCCCGTGAGGTAATGTTCATTGAGCTCAAATTCATTGTTGTTGTCGATTGCTTCTTTATACTCCTTCGAGTGGATACCTTTATAAACCGAATCCAGACTACCTTGCAGATAATCTCTGAGAAAAGCCGAGTCATCGCTTGAGCAGGCTGTAAGGCAAAAGATAAAAGCGACAAGGAGAAGAGCAGTTGCGATTTTTTTCATGGGACCTCCTATAGTATTCATTGTCATACCTATTGTACACTGAAATCATCATTTATTATTAAGAATAATAGCATGAAATCGAGAAAAAAAGAAAACCGGACACCCGGTTTATTGTAAAGTGGAGGTGGCACCCGGATTTGAACCGGGGAATAGAGGTTTTGCAGACCTCTGCCTTACCACTTGGCTATGCCACCGTGTGACCCATCTCCGACTCGAACGGAGGACCCCCTGATTAAGAGTCAGGTGCTCTACCGACTAAGCTAATGGGCCATGTGGTAGCGGCGAGTGGAGTCGAACCACTGACCTTCCGGGTATGAACCGGACGCTCTCACCAACTAAGCTACGCCGCCATATGTCATCTTGCAATGCACCTGTAAATGATAGCATCGAAGAGACTGATTGTCAATATAATATAGCTTGCAAAATTATTGCCATCAACTGAGAATGAGTGTATTCATATAGTATCGATCTTATCCTACAAAAGGAATGCGCAATCAGCAGAGCTTCCATTTATTCTGATAAAGAAATGGCCGCAATTCGTCGCGTTTATCAAGAGCGGAAATATTTTGATATTGTGGCTTTCTTCCATCTAAGAGGAGAATGGACTCCTTTTCATAGGGTTCGAGTGTGTCAAACGACTCTTTTATATCTAAGAAATGATATCTTCCAAAAGAAAGGAGAGGGAGATCGCGACATAAAGTTCGATTGTCACGATCGACAGCGATCAGACGTATATTCCCCGGCGAAACAATGACATCTGCAAGAAACATATCATCGTAAAAGCGCCATGGAAGAGATTCTATTAAATCCTGGCGAGATAGAAGAAGATGAATGGTGCCGGAAAGATCATCTCGATTATGCTGAAGAAGGCTCTCTCTCTGAGTGAGACATTTTTCTTTTTCATATCTGCGGAACAAGTGTGTCCATTCCTGTCCGTCCAACTGATCGGTTCTGTGAAAACCCAATGTCTTTTCAACATCCTTAAGCTTTCCGCGCTCATAGAGATCGATATGGCGCTCCTTAGCAAGGGTAATGGGCAGATCATGTATTCCCGATCGGGCATTTAGAAAAGGGATATCAAATCTTCTACCGTAATAGGTGAAAAAAAGAAGAAAACGACGCATAGCCAGAGACCATTGATGAATCAAAAGTGGTTCTTCTTCCCGCTTTTGACATAGATGCGACTCAATCACCCAACGCCCATCCTCGATGTAGGCCATTCCAAGCAGAAGAAGAGGGGAGTATACAGCAGATAGCCCGCCCGTCTCGATATCAAGTATGCAAAAATCTTCCGGAAGATTGAAGGTTTCAAGATCATTGAGAATTATTTTTACCGAGTACATCAGAATGCATCCAATTCTATCATCGGTCTGAGTTTTTCAGGATCATCCGTCAAGGAAAGAGCGAGCATCATCTTGATGCGCATCTTTTGACCGTTAATCGCCGGACCGAAATACGCTCCGGCCTCTTTTAACTGTTTCCCCGCTCCTTCATAGCCATACGTCCATAAAACGCGACCTGTCGGGCATCGTGAGACGATGGTGACATGGACACCTCGACGAATAGCTTCTTCAACGCCCTGAGCACAAACCGGCGTTAAATTTCCTCTTCCCAGAGCCTCTATAACAATCCCTTTGGCTCCCGAAGAGACAAAGAAATCGACCTCTTCGCGCCCGATTCCGGCATATGCTTTGAGCAGATAAACTTTTTCTTCAATTGAGTCGACGAGAATATGGCTTCTTGGATTGGCGTCTCTAAAATAAAGTACTTCGTTGTTGTCCACGACTCCCAGAGGTCCAAACTCAAGGGAGCGAAATGTATCGAGGCTGAGAGTGTTGCTCTTTGTCGCTTCTCGCGCTGAGTTGACTTGATTGTTAAGCACAATCAAGACGCCCCGGCCGATAGATTCTTTTGAGCGAGCTGTGACGATAGCGCCGGCAAGATTACTGGGTCCATCGTAGCCAAGTTCCGAAATATTGCGCATAGAACCGACAAAAACAATGGGTTTTTTTGACTCAACAGCCAGATCGAGAAAATAAGCCGTTTCTTCAAGTGTATCTGTCCCATGAGACACGATGACACTACTGATCTCTTTCCTTTTGAGTTCTTTGCGGACGAATAACGCCAAAGAAAGCATATGCCGAGGCGTAATCTGTGGGCTGGGAAGATCAGCAAACTCGATGACTTCAAAATCTCCCATTGAGTCGAGATTGCTGATGCCTGCGAGAATATCTGATCCGCTGACTCCGGGGACGGATGCCCCGCTCTCAGGATCTGCGCTCATAGATATCGTTCCGCCCGTAAAGATTATGAGTGTTTTATTCATATGAACCTCGTCATCGGTTTTGTCTGTGATATGATGATTATATCATCATTAGGAGTAAATTATGTATTTGGATCATGCCGCAACCGCGCGCTATCACCCAATTGTCCGATCTTTTCTTGCTGAGCTTCCCGATCTTCTTCCAAACTCTTCCTCCTCACACGGAGCGGGAATTCAAGTTCGAAGGAAGGTCGATAAAACGAGACGAATTATAGCGGACGCACTGGGTGTATACCCGGAAGAAATTTATTTTACCGGCTCGGCCACCGAAGGAAATGCCATAATTCACCTGGGCCTTTCGAAGAGAGCACATATCATCACAAGTGAAGTGGAGCATTCCAGTGTGGAACAAAACCTCTTGATGGTAGAGAGCAGAGGAGCGGAAGTGACAAGACTTCCTCTGATAGACGGGACTCTTAGCACAGAACAGGTCCTAGAAGCGCTCAAACCGAATACTCGTCTTGTCAGCATCATGACGATAAATAATGAAGTGGGAAATCGTTTTCAACTTGAAGGACTGTCTGAGGAGCTTAAGAAGCGAAACATTCATTTTCATCGCGATGGCGTACAGTCACTCGGAAAATATCCAATCCAAGCACATGATTATGGGAGCGCTGTTTTCAGCCCCCATAAGTTTGGATCTTTGGAAGGAGTCGGAATTGTCTATATCCATCGCGAAGCTCGAATATCTCCACTATACGGGGGAGGTGGCCATGAGCGAGGCCTTCGAAGCGGAACACTGAATGTACCGGCGATTTTGTGTGCAGGGGTCGTTCTTCAGGAGCTTCTTCCTCATCTGGAAGAATATAGAGAAAAGGTGGAGCGGATGCGCTCGATGGTTCTAAAAACGGGTGCAGAACTTGGCGGAACAACGCTTAGCAGAGAAAACGGTTCTTCCTATCTAGTCCATATGGCGTTCGAAGATCTTCCCGCAGAAGTGATCGTCAATGCTCTTTCAGCTGAAGAAATCTATGTCAGCGCCGGAAGCGCCTGCAGCAACTCCTCTAAAAAAATCTCACGAGTCATGCGCGGCTTTTCAAAGAATCCTTCTATCGTCTCCGGTTCACTTCGGTTTTCTTTTTCACCCTTCGATGACGAAGAAGAAGTTTTGGCGGCATGCCTGAAAATCCGAGATACAATTATTGAGCTTAGAAGAGGAATCGTGTGAAACATCTACTGCTTTTAAAATATGGGGAAATTTCATTAAAAGGAAAAAACAGAGCTTATTTTGAGAATCGCCTGGTGCAAAATATCCAAGAAAGGTTGAAGGACTTTTCTTACATCCTTCACAGACGACAAGGGCGACTGTATGTCGAATGCGATGACTTACGAGTTATCTCGATTCTTCAAGAGACGTTCGGGCTTGTTGAGATCTGTCCGGCAACGAAAACTTCACCGGATATCGATTTGATCAAACAAGTGGCTCTTGAAGAAATGCGCAGGTATCTTGGCGATCGTCCTTCTACTTTCAAAGTCGATACAAGACGGGTCAACAAGCAATATCCCCTCGACTCGATGCAGATCAGCCGGATGGTAGGAGGGTATATCCTTCGCAATATGCCGAATCTTCGCGTCGATGTCCATACTCCGCAAACTCGCTTGGAAATTGAGGTTCGTGATGAAGTGTTCATGTACTTAGAGCGCTACCGGGCCGTGGGCGGCATGCCATACGCCACTTCATCAGGGACGGTTCTTCTTCTATCCGGAGGAATAGATTCTCCTGTCGCCGCCTATCAGATGGCAAGAAGGGGTGTCATTATTCATCCGCTTCATTTCCATGCATCTCCTTATACCTCTGAAGAATCTTTTGAAAAAGTTCGTGAATTGACGCGCAGGATAGCCCGTTTTACCGGTCCTTTGCGTTTAAACAGCATCAATCTTGCCGAAGCGCAAAAAGTGATTCGAAAAGAGACAGATGAACGATACTTTACCATTCTTCAAAGAAGATTGATGACACGGCTTGCAAACCGACTAGCGAGAAAATTAAAGGCACAGAGCATCAGTACCGGTGAGAATTTGGCACAAGTAGCCTCTCAGACGATGGAAGGCATTCGATGTACGCATGCCGTCAGTGAGCTTCCCGTCTTTCGCCCTCTCATCAGCTTTGACAAAGAAGACATCGTCATTAAAGCAAAAAAGATGGGCACATATGATGTTTCTATACTTCCTTATGATGATTGCTGTACGATCTTCCTGCCCAAAACCGTTATTACAAAGCCGAGGCTGGAAGATGTGGAGCAAGAAGAATCTCGCCTTAATATGGAAGAGATCCTCGAGATGACATGGAAGACTTGGAAGCGGGAGTATGTCTAATGAGGAGGCTTCTTCATTGTGGGACGCAGAATTTGGAGACGGAGCGTCTTCGCCTGCGTCGCTATACTATGGACGATGTCCGGCCGATGTACCATAATTATTGTAAAGATCCTGATGTCACACGCTTTCTTGTGTGGAGCGCGCACCAATCCATGCATGATACCCGAATGATCCTCTCTGAATGGATCAAAGACTATGAGCAGCCGAGATTTTATCTATGGGCGATCGAGTTAAAAAGTTTGGGTGAGCCGATCGGAACGATCAGCGCTGTCGCCATGAACGAACAAAAGAAGAGCGTCGAGATCGGCTATTGCATCGGAAAAAAGTGGTGGGGAGTAGGGATTATGCAGGAAGCCCTTTCGCAAGTCATTGATGTTTTCTTTATCGATGTCGGCATGCGAAGAATTGAAGCCTTTCATGATATAAACAACATTGCATCCGGAAGGGTCATGGAGAAATGCGGGATGAAATTCGTTCGAGTTGTCGAGCATGATCCGTCATATCCTGAGGCCTCCGGAAAAGCCAATCACTATCTTTTGACGCAAGGAGAGTACGTCACGATAAATGGGCGCATCTGCCCGTGGGCGCTCAACTCGGCTGAAGAAAGACAGTATCATGACTATCAGTGGGGAATTCCGATACGAGATGACGACCTGCTCTTTGAGATGCTTGTTCTTGAGTATATGCAGGCCGGGCTCAGTTGGCGGACCATTCTGTTAAAACGCGAAGCGATGAGAGCCGCTTTTGACAGGTTTTCACCTAAAAAAATATCGAATTACGACAGCAAAAAAATCGATGAACTTATGGAGAATCCGAAAATCATCCGAAACAGAAGAAAGCTGGAGGCTTTGCCTGTAAACGCCTCTGCTTTCCTTCAAATACAAAAAGAATTCGGATCCTTCTCGAAATACATATGGGGATTTGTCAACAACACTCCGATTATCAGTGGGGCCGAGACGGCCGATGAGATTCCCACAAAAACGGAGCTCTCTGAAAAAATGTGCTCTGATATGAAGAAGCGTGGCTTTGTGTTCATTGGACCTACTATTATTTACGCCTATATGCAGGCAATTGGGATTGTCAATGATCATCTGCACTTTTGCTATTTATATAATAAATAAAACTATTTTTCAATGAAAAGAGGAGCTGGATATCCAGCTCCTCACCTTTTTTAGGTAATAGAGGAAGTTTAAGGTTTCGGTAGCGGCACAGGCTCAGACGGTGTATTCGGATCAATCGGTTCAGGCTCGCCGGGGGTCTCCACAACGGGTTCTGTGTGAACATCGCAGAGATCCTCCGGATCAAAGAAGTATTCTTTATAATATTTATCTTCCGTCGATTTGACAAACACTTTCTTTGTAAGTAATTCGGTCGGGCAAAACGGCCCCGGCGCTTTTCCACTGACGGAGCATACCTCGTGCTCTTCAAGCGTATTGTCGGTACTTGTAGGAATCGTGCCCACAATGAAGAGTTCATCAATAATCCTTGCTCCGCGGGGATCTTGATCTGAGAGCGGCCCGGGAATCAAGCCTGTATTTGCATTGACCCTTGCCCACACAACGCCATCAGGCCGACCCGGAAAATCCGCATATTCCAAATCTTTATAGACATCATTCATCATGTAGGAGAAGAATGCCGCCGTATTCCATGATCCGAGCGTCAGGCGGATGTTTCTGTCGGCGCCAATCCAAAGCGAGGTAGAATAGTAGGGAGTCGAACCGCAGAACCATGTATCTTTTCGGCCATCAGTCGTGCCCGTCTTTCCCTGTAAAGGCATACCGCAAGACATCTTCGCCTGATAAGCATATTTATTGACAACATCGCGCAACAGATGGCTTGTGATATATGCTGCCTGTACACTGAAGACTTGATCGCCTTCTTGATTCGAACGGTCTAAAATGATGTTCCCATCATTGTCGGTGACCGTCGTATACGTAGTCCAAGGCACATGAACCCCTTCATTTGCAAATGTTCCATAGGCAGAGGCCATTTCAATTGGAGAAATTCCGTGGCTCAATGCGCCCAATGTCAAAGGAGCCAGCGCTAAGTCCGTCGAACCATACTCGTTGGGCTCGATAGCAAGCGAGGTAATTCCGTTTCGAATCAAATAGTCAGCCATCGTTTGAATGCCGATTCCCTTTCCGAATTTGACGGCGGGGACATTTTGTGACTGGATGATGGACTCACGAAGGGTCATAATCCCTCGGTAGCCTCCGGTGACATTGACGGGCCAAGGCGAACTGGAGGCCGGGTTGAGATCATACGTCGGCACATCATGCTGAACGGATGCGGCGGTGAATATCTGTGTGTCAATTGCCGGTCCATACACAGAGAGAGGCTTGATCGCTGAGCCCGTCGGCAGGGGATTGGATGCTCGGTTGTATAGGACATTTCCGACGACATTTCTTCCTCCGACCAACGCTCGGATGTACCCATTGTGATGGTCAATCGTCACGGTTGCAGCCTGAGGCTGTACGATCGGCGTATTCATGGTGTGGACGAATTCAGAGCTGACGACGACTTCATCATAGTCGTTATACCGGACGATGCCATCATCTATAGCCTTTTTTGATATGCAAATCTCATCTCCTTCCATGCTCAAATACTCGGAAGGAATCGTAAGATAGCCGTTTTGATAGAGCAGAATGTAATCAATTTCATAGAGACCGTTTCTTCCGCCGCTTCTACCTTGGGTGTTTCCTCGGTAGTTGTACATGTCTCCGAGATTGATATATAAACTCTCTGCATCCGGATCCGGTGTGTACATCAGACCGTTATCTTCTACAAGGATGTCTCCACTTTCGCTTTGATAGTGATATCCCGACGGCAAGAGGAAATTGCCTTCCGAATCAATGGAACGCTTATAGTCATAGAGCATAATTCTCTTGGTCTCGTGATCGAGGATGCGTCCATTGTCGAAATAGACCTGAAGTGAAGGAAATTTATAGATCGTGCCTGCATATCCTTCGTGCGCGATCACCCTTCGAAGTTCAGGGACTGTGTCGCTCGAATCGCCGACTTCCAGATATGGGAAGTTGGAGAGATGCTCTAAATAGCCCAGTTCTTTCAGATGATTCCATGTCGACTCATCCATCACTCCGGTAGCGGAGAGACCGTTGTCATACTGAAATGCCTCTACTGCAGAAGAAAGGGAATGAGAAAACTCCGTCAGTGCGCCTGTATCATTGAACTTGTCCTCAATGATCGACTGCATCTTGACATCGAGAGTGGAATGAATCGTCAGACCTCCGGTATAGAGATATGTCAGGGCTTGATCCTCCGACATGCCTTTGATATTGACAAGATCGTCGAGAACTTGCTTCTTTGCGACATCCATGAAATACGTCTGTACTTCTTGCGTATCAAGGCGAGAAGGCGAGAGGAGATCAAGGACCTTCGTATTGATTCCTACTTCGTATTCCTGTTCATCGATATAGCCCTGTTCAAGCATGAGTTTGAGAACGTATTGATAGCGATTTTCAATATTTTCGTTATAAACATAGTAGTAGGTGCTGTCGCGTGTGCCGACAATCACGTCGTCTGATGTGATGTATCCACGTTCTTTCGGGTACATGGGAGCAAATTCGGTAGGAGCTTTCGGAATACTGGCAAGAACAGCGCCTTCCATATAGTTGAGATCCTTGGCGTGCTTTGAAAAATAAATCCTGGATGCAGACTCATAGCCGTCTGTATTGGCGCCTAAGAAGATTGTATTCATGTATGCTGTGATGATATCTTCTTTTGGAAGGGCTTCTTCAATCTGCATGGCATAATAAGCTTCTCTGATTTTTCGGTAGAAACTTCTCTCGCTCATCGTCTCGCGTAGAAAGGCATTTCTTGCCAATTGCTGCGTGATGGTAGAGGTTCCGCTGATGTCGGAGTCGGATGTAATGGCATCGCGAACGGCACCTAAAAGGCGCACATAGTTGAAGCCTTCATGGCGCCAAAATGTTCGGTCCTCAATGGCAACGAGAGCGTTGATGGCATCTTTGGAGATTTCGTCATATTGAATCTCTGTACGAAGATTGCCGTCGTAGATGACTCCCAGAAGATTGCCTTCACTGTCAAGAATCTGGGAGTTTTCTGTAAATGTATAGATCGTCGGGTCTATTTCAGGAAGATCTGTCAAGGCATCTTTGACAATAAAAAATACTATCGCTGCTGAAATGACAACCGACAGGATCAGGGTTATAATGAAAATGCTCAGAAGAGTCAACATGATGTTTCTCTTCGGTTTGCGTCTTTTTCTGCTAATGGGCATAATACCTCCTTACAACTACGTAATTATATCACATCACACTTAAAATCAAAATGACAATGGGGGAGAATGAAACAGGAAACTGCACAAAAGGTACTGATTGCCACTCTACTTTCAGAAACCGGGGATCAGACGATGCGATCTTTTGAGGAATTGAAGGGGCTTGCCGAGGCTGTCGAAGCGGAAGTGGTCGGCGAAATTATACAGAGACGCGACACGCCTGATTCTAAGACATATTTCGGCAAAGGAAAAGTAGAGGAAATGAAATCAATAGCTGAACACCTGGAAGCGGAACTTCTGGTCGTCGATGACGAGCTAAGCGGTTCACACCTTGCCAATCTTCAAGAAGCTCTTGATCTACCTGTCCTCGACCGCACAGGACTCATCCTCGACATCTTCGCTCAGCGGTGCCGAAGCGCACTCAGCCGAGATCAAGTTGAACTTGCTCAGCTCGAATACAGAAAGACAAGATTGCGCGGGGTTGGCATCTACTTGTCTCGTCAAGGGGGTGGGATCGGAACGCGAGGTCCGGGAGAGACGAAACTGGAGACGGACAGAAGAGCGCTCGATTTGAGAATATCAGAGCTAAAAAAGAACATTCAAGAGGCGAAATCGGTACTCGATAATCAGCGAAAAAGGCGCCTCTCCCAGTTTACGCCAAGAGTGGCTCTGGCCGGATATACAAACAGCGGCAAATCTTCTCTTGCAAATTATCTCATGCGCTATAGCGACTCGCGCGGTGCAAGTATCGAACAGAAGGATATGCTTTTTACTACTTTGGAGACATACGTCCGCAGAATCGAGCTTGAAGAGGGGAGGGCTTTTTATCTCTCAGATACGGTTGGATTTATCGATAGACTTCCCCATGGACTCATTGAGGCCTTCAAAGCAACTTTAGAAGAGGTCCTCTATGCCGATTTTATCCTTCTGCTTGTTGACGGCAGCAGCGTTGACAGCTACGACCAGCTTGAATTGACTCGATCAGTGCTCACCGAACTGGGGGCACAGAGCATCCCTTCGTTGACGCTTTTGACAAAAAGTGACTTGGGTAAAGTCGTCGAAATGCCGGGGGCCATCTCCATCAGTGTAAAAACCGGTGAAGGGATGGATGAGTTTCTCGATGTTCTCAAGAGAGAACTCTTTAAGGAATACTCTGAAAAGGATTTCTTTTTCCCTTATGGAAGCGAATCAGCACAGTCTTCTCTTATATCTGAGGCTTCTTTGATCCGTCAGAAGTATACGGAAGACGGCGTCATATCGCGCTTTTTTGTCCATCGCTCAATAAGCGATAAATATTTGGAGTACAGCATTGAAAACGGTCAACATATCTGAAGAAATTCTTTACACTATAGAAGGATCACGATTTATTGCAAGACTTCATCCTGTCGAGAGCAGAGAAGATGTCGACCGGATCATCCGAGAGATACGAAAGGTGCACCCGAAAGCGACTCATGTGGTGAGTGCCTATGTCCTCGAGGAGGAAGGAAATTTCGACGATGACGGCGAACCTGCCTTGACCGCAGGCGCACCGCTTCTTTCCCTCTTGGAAGGGGAAGAGATCGTCTACACACTCATCACCTGCATTCGCTATTTTGGTGGAGTAAAACTTGGCAAAGGAGGACTTATCCGTGCATATAGTGAAGCGGGAAGAGAGGCGATTCGACAGAGTCAATTCATCACACTTCATTTCGTCACTCCGCTCGATCTTACGTATGAATATTCTTTTCACAACTCCGTTACCCATCTTCTCACGGCACAGGGAGCGTTTCGAGGCAGGACAGAGTATACGGACACCATTTCCTCTCGAATTTATCTCACGGATGAAACGGACTTTGAACAAAAATTTCTCGATGCTACACAGGGCAGAGGTTTGATTGACACATCTCATCGCCTGTATATATACCAAAAAGGTGAACAGATCTTTGAAAGGGAAGGACATGAATCATAAAATCGAACGTGCTTTATCACACAAAAAATGGGTAGTGCTCGGAGCGAGTGCGAATCAGGAGCGCTACGGATATAAGATCCTTAAAAGACTGGCTGATCTCGAATACGATGTCATTCCGGTCAGTCCCAATTATGACGAAATTCTAGGAATTCCTGTGATAAAAAGCCTCTCACAACTTCCGGATGACGAATTCGTCCTCAATGTCGTCGTCAATAAAAAAATTCTCAGGAGTGAATGGGAAAAGGTGGATTTTTCTCAATTCAAGTACATCTTCCTTCAGCCGGGGACGTGGGATGACAAGACGATCGAAGATCTTAAGAAGATCAACCCCGAACTCATCTATAACCGGTGTATTCTCGTCGAAACAAACCATATGCAATAGGCGCAACAAAAAAACAGGATTGAAAAATCCTGTTTTTAATGAATATCACTTAATTATCTTTTTGTGTAAACTCTCGCATCTTTTCGCGGAGCATTTCATCGGATAGGGGGGCAACCTCTTCTATCTCTGATTCGTCTAAAGAGAATTGCTGTACTTCCTGCGGCATCAGTTCCTCTTGCGCTGAGTCCTCGTCCACTTCAATGGCAGGTTGATGGATGACGACGGTATCCTCTGAAGATACTTCCGACTCCTCTATGGGGATTTGCGATAGAATGGTCGTTGCTTGTTCATCCGGGAGATCTTCCGGAAGATAAATCGTCTGCTCAAGTACGGAGATCTCTTCATCGTCGAGGGTGAAGCCCGCTGTTTCCGGAGGAATCGTCGGGTCTTCTTCAATCCCTGCATATGGCAGAAACGAGCCTTTTTTTTCTTCTTGAGCGATGAGCATTCTCCCTGTGTAAATCCGGTTGTCAAAGTCGGCAAAGGCGAGCTCAAAATCTCGTGCATCCATATTTCTGGCGCGGAACTTCATTTCTTTGAGAGTGTTTTGCTGATCAAAGAAAGTCAGTGTCAGGCTGTAATTGTTGACTTTAAACAGACGATTAAAAAGAAAGGTCAGAAACCGTAGAAAGAGGTTGGAGTCCTTCAGGGAACTGTCAAAGTCAAATGAGACGATCTTTTCATAAGGGATGACGAGTGCATCTTCGAGAGCTCCGGTATTTCTGATCTGTGTGCTCATGCGAACGATCGAGTCAGGGGATATGACCAGATTGCTCGGATCCAAAAAAATCGTGTTGTTTCGGTTCGCATAAGGCATAGATGCATCGGAGACATTTCTCAACCCATTCCAGATAAAACGATCTTTTGTTTTTACCAATCGGGCAAAACGTTTGCCAGAGACGATCATAAAGATATAATATAGGAGTATCATAACTCCGAAAATGGCCATTATGCTTAAAACTATCCGTGACATGTGTCCTCCTTCATTCAACGCTCAGTATATCACAGATTGAATGAGAGAGTATACCCGTTTATTATCTAAAATGATTCATCATATTTTAAAATGAAAGGTACCAAATGATTGCTTTTATCAGAGGAGAAGTGGCGTCCGTAGAGGTGGACCATCTCATTGTCGATCACCAAGACATCGGCTACAAGATCTTTCTAAACGCCCGGGATCTGGGGAGTGTCGAAATAGGAGAAACGCTCAAACTCTTTACGGAGATGATTGTGCGCGAAGACGAATTATCTCTTTATGGTTTTATTGAGGCGAAGGAGCGCGCTCTCTTTAATCGACTTCGATCCGTGACAACCATAGGAGCAAAGACGGCTTTGGGGATTCTCAGCGTACTGAACGCTAATGAGCTTATCGAACTCATTATTAATGAAAAGGCTGATCTTCTTACTCGAGTGCCGGGCATAGGAAAGAAGACAGCGGCACGGCTGATATTGGAGCTTCGCGACCCGTTCTTTAAAGAATACGGCGCGGTTGAAATTGCGCAAGAGCAGTTGCCGAAAGAAGCTTTTGGAAAAGATCTGGAGCTGCGTGAGGCTCTTCTATCGTTGGGGTATTCATCCGCAGAGATCGTTAAACTCATGAAAGACCTGGATTTCAGTCTCTCTATTGAGGAATTGATTCGCATGAGTCTATCGAAACTGGCGAGGTGGTAATGGATAAAAGAATAGTCTCTCCCGGTATCGCGCCGGAAGATCAAAAGGAAATGAGCCTTCGACCGGAGTCACTGCATGATTATGTAGGCCAAACCGGAAATATCGATCAACTGCGCATCTTCATTGAAGCTGCAAAACTTAGAAACGCCTCTCTTGACCATGTTCTATTATACGGTCCTCCAGGGCTTGGAAAGACGACACTTGCCGGAATTATCGCCAATGAAATGGGTGTCAATTTCAAAGTCACTTCAGGGCCGGCCATCGAGCGGCCGGGCGATCTTGCTGCCATTCTCTCCGGCCTACGCCCCGGCGACATCCTGTTTATCGATGAGATCCATCGGCTGAACCGTGTCGTAGAAGAAGTTCTATATCCTGCGCTCGAAGATTATGCACTGGATATCATGATCGGAAAGGGGCCTTCTGCCAGAAGCGTTCGGTTGGAGCTGGCGCCTTTTACGCTCATCGGCGCTACAACTAGAGCGGGGGATTTAAGCAGCCCTCTGAGAGACCGATTCGGAATCATACTCAGATTGGAGTTATATTCTCCGGAGGAGTTGGAACGCATTCTCTACCGATCGGCGAAAGTTCTGGAGGTCGATCTTCGCAAAGAGGCGGCCTCGGAAATAGCTAAGCGCTCAAGGGGAACGCCGCGCGTCGTCAACCGTTTGTTGCGCAGAGTCAGCGACTATGCTTTAGTGACCAACGAAGGGGTTATCGACTCCGGTCTTGCCGAGCATGCCTTGGAGCAGCTTGAAATCGATCCCCTCGGACTTGATCAGACGGATATCAAGCTCCTGCGCATCATGGCAGAGATGTTTGACGGAGGTCCTGTCGGAATTGAGACATTGGCAGCTTCTTCCGGGGAAGAAAGGGGGACTATCGAAGATGTCTACGAACCCTATCTGTTGCAGATCGGTTTTTTGAAGAGAACAGCCAGAGGCCGAGTTCTCCTTCCAAAAGCCTATGCACACTTGGGACTTCCGGCCCCGATGTCACAGGGTGTGTTTGACTTCTGCGAGGAGGAAGATGAAGACCTCTGATTTTGATTATTTTCTTCCAGCATCTTCGATTGCCCAGCACCCGATTCAAAATCGTGACGAGAGCAGGCTTCTTGTGGTGGGAAGACATTCGGGTAAGATGCTGCATCGACGTTTCATTGACATCATCGAATATCTCACAGAAGGAGATGTACTGGTGCTCAATGACACGAAGGTGTTTCCCGCAAGAATCCATGCAAAGAAGACATCCGGAGCAATGGTAGAGTTTCTATTACTGGAAGAACTTCCAAACGGAAACTGGTCTTCGATGGTCAAACCGGGCAGAAAAGCTCGCCCGGGAGATACTTTCATAGCGGGAGATTTGGTTTTTGAGATCGTCGCAGTCTTGCCGGAAGGATTTCGGGAAATTAAAATACAATCTGCGCGGCCGCTATTTGAAGCACTCGAGATGGCAGGGGATATCCCGCTTCCGCCCTATATCCACGAGCCCCTAAAAGAATCTCAGCGCTATCAGACAGTATTTGCCAAATACTCAGGATCCGTAGCCGCACCGACTGCAGGACTGCATTTTACCGAGGAATTATTGAAGAAAGTCACGGATGCCGGCTGCGAGATTGCTGCGATTACTCTGCATGTAGGCCCCGGAACCTTTCGCCCGGTTAAAGCGGAAAATATTTCCGAACACGTCATGCACGCAGAAAGATATGAAATATCTAAAGAGAGTGCAGAAAAAATACGCCGTGCTCGACGTATCGTATCCGTTGGCACGACGGCTGTCCGAACACTTGAGACCGTGGCGTCCGCTCATGGAAAGATTGTCGCTTGCTCCGGATCGACTGACATTTTTATCTATCCCGGTTATCACTTTCAAGCGACGGATGCATTGATCACAAACTTCCATCTGCCTAAGTCAACGCTTCTCATGCTCGTCAGCGCCTTTAGCTCCAAGGACATCGTCTTACGCGCATATGATCAGGCAGTAAAAGATGGGTATCGTTTCTTCAGTTTTGGAGATGCGATGTTTGTGACAGATCAGATTTAGGAGTCCTATGTTTTCATTTACGCTGCTTCATAAAGACAACTCTTCTAAAGCGAGAAGAGGTCGAATTCATACACCTCACGGTGTCATAGAGACGCCGGTGTTTATGCCGGTCGGAACTCAGGCAACCGTTAAAAGCCTGACGCCTGAAAATCTCAAAGAAATTGGGACGGAGATTCTCCTTTCAAATACGTATCACCTTCATCTCAATCCGACGAGCGAATTGATTGAAAAAGCCGGAGGACTGCATACATTTATGAATTGGAGCGGTCCCATTCTCACTGATTCCGGAGGCTTTCAAGTCTACAGCCTCGCTTCAAATCGAAAAATTACCGAAGAAGGGGTGCGCTTTCGTTCCCACATTGACGGAGCGGAAATTTTTATGCGCCCGGAAGATTCCATTGCCATTCAACATCGCCTCGGAAGTGATATCATCATGGCTTTTGATGAGTGTCCGCCACTTCCGTCCAGTTACGACTATATGAAAAAATCTATTGAACGAACCCACAGATGGGCAAAGAGATGCCAGGATGCCCACGGTTGCGTAAAACATCAGGCGCTTTTTGCCATCGTACAGGGCGGGACGGATGAAAGTCTGCGCAGAATGAGCGCGGAAGTTTTGACATCTATGGATTTTCCGGGATACGCAATAGGCGGACTGAGTGTAGGAGAGAAAAAAGTCGACATGCTTCGCACCCTTGATTATCTTCCCGATCTGCTTCCTGAAGAGAAGCCTCGCTATCTGATGGGAGTGGGGACGACTAGAGATATACTCGAGTCTGTCCTCAGGGGAGTCGACATGTTTGATTGCGTGCTTCCCACTCGACTTGCACGCCATGGAGTAGCCATGACCTCGCAAGGAGATCTTTCCATAAAAAAATCGATATATACCGAGGACTTCGGCCCGCTCGATCCCGATTGCTCATGCTACACCTGCACCCATTACTCGCGCGCCTATATACGCCATCTTTTTAGGAGAAAAGAGATTTTGAGCGCGCATCTTCTGAGCCTCCATAATGTGTATCATCTTATTGATTTTGTCAAAAAAATTCGTGTCGCTATTGAAAATGATTCTCTTGCCGATTTTGCCGATCGATATCGCCGAAATTTTCGGTAAAACGGCTTGATTGCTTTACAATGAAGCATTCGATAGGTTAAAATAGGGTTACTGTTGAAAGGAGTGTAGAATGCCAACACAATACATTTTCATCATCTATGGACTTTTTTTTGTTGCGATTTACTTTTTGATCATCCGCCCGAATTCCAAGCGCAACAAGCAAGCGAAGGAAATGCGTGACAATGTCAAGTCGGGAGACAAAATCATCACGATCGGCGGATTTGTCGGTCGCGTGCGCCGTGTCACTGACGATGAATTAGAAGTCGATTTTAACGGCACTATGTTGAGAATTAAAAAATGGGCCCTCAGCTCTGTCGATTCCAACGAGCAAGTAGAATAGAAAATATTCAATTGCATGATGTCTTGCTTATTTTGTTTGCTAGCAAGCCATTTCATAGATACAGACAAGACATTCTACAGGGGATCGTCTCTCGTCCGCTGCAAGCGGAGTGACCACAATTAGCAGAGGATGATGGATGTCCGTTTTCCTGTCAATCTGCCTTTTAAAACCTCCGCATTTTAATCAGCAGTGCAATAGAAATCATGTAAAGGCGGCTACAGCTGCCTTTTATTCATTCTACTCCATTGTCAGTCAAGGCTATCGAAATAAGGGTAGAAGGACGCATCAAAGTATCTAACGACGTCATTTACTTATAAAAAAGATATTTGAAAGGATTAAAAAATATATGAAATATTTATTTCAAGACTATGCGCCGGATATTGACTCGGAAGCCTTTATCGCACCTGAGGCCGTTGTCATTGGAAAGGTGACGATCGGAAAGGATAGCAGCGTATGGCCGGCTGCCGTGGTAAGAGGGGATATGAACACCATTACCATCGGTGAAGGAACCAGTATTCAAGACGGCTGCATTCTCCACAATACTTTTGAAGATCCTCTGATTGTCGGTTCATATGTGACACTTGGCCATCAAGTCATCCTCCATTCATGTGAAGTGGAAGATAATTGCCTGATCGGCATGGGAGCCATCATACTTGACCGAGCGAAGATCTCGAAGAACTCCATCGTTGCAGCCGGAAGTCTAGTGACATCCGGGAAAATCTTCCCGGAGGGAAGTATGATCATGGGATCTCCCGCCAAAGTCGTGCGCTCTCTTTCTCAGGAAGAAATTGACAGCCTCAAAGCCCATGCAGAAACCTATATTCAATTGGCAAAAGCTCATATGGAGACTCTCAAGCCGATCCCTTGACGCTGACGCTTCATGAGTCTATTATGAAGCTGTTGCCTGCTAATTGATTATATTACTTACTATGGAGAGAATATGAAGAATAAGAGTCCTTTTCTCCTCGTCAGCTTTGTCATCATCTTCGCTTTGGCTTGGGGAACATTTATCGGTTTCGGTTCCAATCCGGCATGGATATCCAATTTGGCGTTGGGGCTGGATATCGAAGGCGGTGTTGCCGTCGTATTTGAGGGAGAACGAGGTGAACTGAGCGCTCAGGAATTTGACCGGCTCCTTGAACAGACGAAGGCTGTCTTGGCAAAGAGAATCGATACCTTTGGCCTTACAGAGCCTAATATTGCCCGTTCCGGGACGAATCGAATCCGAATTGAACTTCCGGGAGCAAAAGATGTCGATGCAGCTCTCAGCTCCATCGGAAAAACCGCCGTTTTAGAATTTTATCAGATCAACGACGGAGAATTTGTCGTTGCCGGCATGCCGGCCGGGGAAGACTTTCCCGGAACCCTGCTTTTCAAAGGAGACAGCCTGAAAGATGCCGGAGTGGGACTGGATCAGTACAATAACAGCACGGTTGTCTTTACCCTCAGCAAAGAAGCGGCTGATATTTTTGGTCAATCCACAAAAAACATCATCGATACGTATTCTCTAAAAGAGGGCCAAATTGCTATTGTGCTCGATGGAGAAGTGATTTCCGCTCCCCGAGTAGATCAAGTCCTCCATACGGAAGAGCTGATGATCACCGGTAACTTTTCGCCGGAAGAAGCCATTTCACTTGCAAATTTAATCCGAGGAGGAGCTCTTCCGATCTCTTTGACAGAAGTTCAGACGAGCTATATCGATGCTACACTTGGAAGAGAAGCTCTCTCAAAGAGCATTTTTGCCGGAATAATCGGCTTTATCTTGATCGTGATCATCATGGTCTTGCGATACCGCCTTTCCGGGGTGGTTGCCAGTATCGCTCTGATTCTGTATACCTCGCTTCTCTTTCTACTCATGATTCTTTTTGGCGCGACACTTACCCTTCCGGGGATTGCCGGCCTTCTTCTCTCGATCGGCATGGCCGTCGATGCGAATGTCATTATTTTCGAGCGCCTTCGAGAGGAACTGTGGATTGGAAAATCACTGAGAAGTTCCCTTCGTTCAAGTTTCAAACGCGCTATGACGACGATTATCGACAGCAACGTAACCACCCTTTTGGCATCGATCATTTTATACTATTTTGGGGAAGGCCCGATTAAGGGATTTGCCATCACATTGAGCCTGGGTATTCTCCTCAGCATGTTCAGCGCCATCACCATCACGAGAACCCTTCTCTCATGGGTGATTACGATTCCATTCTTCAGAAACACGAAATTTTACGTCAATGGAGGTCGCTCATGAAGATATTAAAGAACTATAAAGTATTTTTTGCCATCTCCATTCTTTTGATCTTGTCGGGATTTGCTTCCTTTGTAATTCAAGGCTTTAATCTGGGTGTCGATTTTACCGGCGGGACAATGCTGATTCTTCCTTTTCCGGAACAGACTGAATCCTCTCTTATCCGCGAAAGTCTCGCTCCTTTTGAGCTGGATCCTGTCATCCAGCAGAGTTCAGGCGACTCTGAAACGGTCTTTATCAAGACATCAACCTCGTTGGATGCTTCCAAGCGCCAAGAGATATTTGCAACTCTCAAAAAAGACTTCTCTCTGGCGGAAGATGCGAAAATGCAGGTTGAACAATTCGGTCCGAATATCGGCCGTGAGATTTCAAGGCGCGCATTATATTCGGTTGCTCTTGCTTCCGTCGGCATGCTGCTCTACATTTCATTTCGGTTTCAACTTTCTTACGGAATCGCAGCGATCATCACCCTTCTTCACGATGTATTTATCCTGTTGGGAATTTACACAATTTTTCAAATCACACTGGATGGGAACTTTATCGCAGCCGTCTTGACAATTGTCGGATATTCGATCAACGATACGATCGTCATCTTTGACCGCATTCGTGAAAACGTCAAAGGGATAGGTAAAAACGAGTACTGGAATCTGACAGGAATTAGCATCGATCAATCTCTTTCACGAACGCTTGTCACTTCACTTACGACCGTCGTCATGGTACTGATGTTGTTTATCTTCGGCGAACACTCAGTGAAAATCTTCGCCCTACCGCTAATATGTGGAATCATTGCAGGAACATATTCTTCTGTCTGTATTGCCGGCCCTCTTTGGGCTCTTATCACGATGAGAAAGCAGGCTAAATAAATGCAAAAATCAGTCATTTTAATTATGATTCTCGTTCTGATTGTCACCATCTTTACGGTGGTAAACGCTGCTCCTGTGACACTGAATCTTGTGTTTACAAAGGTCAATGTATCCCTTGCGCTGATCATCTTGATTTCTTCACTTTTCGGCGCTCTTATTCTGTTTCTGATCGGCCTGTTCGATTCAAGAAAGAAGGCGGTGCGCGCCAAAAAACTCCAATCTGAGAACTTTAATTTAAAGCAGAAGATTGCGGTTCTGGAAAAGGAATTTGAATTCATGAAACAAACAAAAGAGGAAGCGCCCACAACGGATGCTCCGTCGACACACCATGAAGTATTATAAAAGACGATGGGAGGCCCTGCCTTTAGAGAAAGGGTCTTCTTCTATTATAGAAAGAGTTCTTCTGTCGAGGGGAATAGAGGATTGCGACCTTTTTTTAAATCCTCCCCCTTTTACAAAACCTCTTCCCGGTTCGGATCAAGCCGTTCCTCGCCTTTGCACCGCCATCAATAATAGAGAGAATATCTGCATTATAGGCGACTATGACGTCGATGGAATCAGCTCATCCGCTCTGTTATCGCGCTTTCTTCGCCATCACGGACTTTCCCCTGTTGTTCTTCTTCCTCATCGCTATGAAGGAGGATATGGACTCAGCGAAAACATCATCGCCCGGATACCTGACGATACGGACTTGATCATCACGGTTGATTGCGGGATATCGGATATGGATGCAGTCTCAGTCTTGATGAAAAAAATGGATGTCATTATCACTGACCATCACGAGCCAAAGGAAACCATTCCCCCTGCATCGGCCGTCGTCAATCCGAGGCTGGATCCTGAGAATTTTCCGCTTTTCAGCGGTTCGGGCGTTATCTATCATCTGCTCCTTTCAACCGGGCTCTCGATGCCTTCGGGAACGGCTTCCCTTTGCATGCTCGGCACCATTGCAGATCTTATGCCTCTTATCGGAGAGAATAGAAGAATTGTCAAGGAAGGACTGCGAGAACTGTATACGGATCCGATCCCGGGCCTTCTTTATTGGCTTGAACAACTTTCCCTAGATGCCAGAGATGTAAGAAGTGACGACATTTCATTTCGACTGGCTCCGCTTCTAAATGCCCCCGGACGCTTGGGCTCTCCCGATCCGGCCTTCGTTCTTTTGAACTCGGACGATCCACAGGAAATTCAAGAAGCTTTCCAAAATTGCTTATATGCCAATGAAGACAGGAAGACGCTCACCACAAAAATGATGGAAGATATTGTTGTCTCCCCGGAGGATTCGGCGATCCTTCACTATCACAGCGACTGGAAAATCGGACTCGTCGGTCTGGCTGCATCACAGGCAACGGAGATGACCGGTCTTCCCGCCATCTTCTTTTCACTTGAAGGAGACATTTTAGTCGGCTCGGGAAGAGCTCCCGAAGGATTTCACCTCCTAGAAGCTCTAACCGCCTCAAAAACTCATTTGATTCGATACGGTGGACATCGGCATGCGGCGGGGCTTCAGCTCCATATCAGCGACTACGGCGCCTTTCGAGAGCAATTTCTCCTTCAAGCAAAAAAGCATCCTCCACAGGAGGTAAGAGAAACATTCAGCTACATTCTACTCAAGCATACGGAAGTCGGCATATATCTACTCGATGAACTAGAGAAACTCGAACCCTTTGGACAGGCAAACGAGCCGATCTACTTCCTTCTTCGAAATATGAAATTGACGTCGGTGCGGCCAATGGGGAGAACCGGCAAAGCCTATTCTCTAATATTTTCTAAGGCCGGGGCAGACCTTCGCTTTGTCAATTTTTCAGGAATAGGGGAGAAGCTCCTTGAGGGAGAATTCTACGACGTGCTCTTTCAAGTCAAGAGAAATGTCTTCCGCGGCGTACTCAGCATGCAACTACAGCTCGTCGACCTACGCCACCGACATATTCTCCCTTCTTTTTATCAGCCTTTTTTCATTCCATACTATGAAGATTTGATGGAACGGGTAAGAGGATATAATCCTAAACGACAGACAAAGCAGGTTTTACTTCCACTGACACGGATTGAAATGAACGGGGAAGAATATGACTTTACCTTTACAGCAGAACCTATTCCTTCACTGAATTCCTTAATAGATCCTCAGCAGAGATTGCAGGAAGGATTTATCAATCTCCTGCCAAATCGAGATTCTCTCATCCGGTACTACCGGGAGTTGAAAGCCGGTGTCCCGCTTGACTGGAGAGATCCGATCATCGCAGCGCAGAGATTTTTTGCGATTAAAATATTTGAAGAATTAGGCATCATTTCGTATACTAAACACAATGACCAATTCAACATCACTTTCTATGATGGAGATGAGCGTTTCCGACTTGAGGATTCACTTTTCTACCGTCAGGCAACGTCCATATTGGAGGCATGGAGTGAAACTTATAGACCATATTCGAGTAATTGAAGGCTATCCCATTGAGGGAATCAGCTTTAAAGACATCACCACACTTCTAAAAAATCCCCATTCTTTTGCAAAAGCCATGAACGCCATGGTGGAAGCATCGAAGAAATTTACTTTTGATCTCGTCTTGGCCGCTGAAGCGAGGGGCTTCATCGTCGGCGCTCCCCTTGCCTATGCAACGGGCAAAGGATTTGTACCTGTAAGAAAGCCCGGAAAACTTCCCTGCGAAGTTCTCAGTCAGAGTTATGAGCTTGAATACGGCACAGATTATCTCGAAGTTCATAAGGATGCTGTCAATAAGGGGCAACGAGTGATCATTGTCGACGATCTTTTAGCTACCGGAGGCACGTCAAAAGCCACAATACAAATGGTTGAGAGTTTGGGCGCGGAAGTAGCAGGGTGTCTGTATCTTGTTGAACTCTGTGATCTGCCGGGAAGAAATCTACTCGAAGGATACCATGTAGAAAGCATAGTAAAGTACAAATGAATGTAAAGCCGCCTTTAACCCTGGAGCAATATCTCGGGGAATTGGACAAACTGGATGTTTCGTTTGACAGAGAGAGAGTGAAGAAGGCCTATCTCTTTGCAATGAAAGCTCATGAAGGGCAGTTGAGAAACTCAGGGGAGGAGTATATCGTTCACCCCATTTCGGTTTCTTTGATTTTGGCGGAATTAAGGCTCGATGAAGATACGATCATAGCCGGACTCTTACATGATGTGCTCGAGGATACCCCCTATGAATATGATGCCATCGCAAATGAGTTTGGTGCTTCAATAGCCGAGATTGTTGACGGTGTCACAAAAATTGAGCGGATTAAATATGAATCCAAAGAGATTCAGCAAGCTGAGAACTTTCGCAAGATGCTTCTTGCCATGAGTGAAGACCTGCGCGTCATTCTCGTCAAACTCGCCGATCGGCTCCACAATATGAGAACTCTCCGCTTTAAGCCGGGACCCAGCCGCATCGCAACGTCCGATGAGACACTTGAGATCTACGTTCCCATCGCTCACAGGCTCGGTATATTCAGGATGAAGTGGGAGATGGAAGACCTGGCTTTTCGCTACAAAGAGCCGGATAAGTATGAGGAGCTCGTCAATAAAGTCGATATGAAGAGGCGCGAGCGTGAAAAAGAGATTTCCTCTATGATGGAGGACATCTCTGTGCAGCTCGATGAAATGAAGATCCCGCATACGATTTCAGGGCGGCCTAAGAATCTTTACAGCATCTATAAGAAGATGACCTTTAAGAATCTTGCATTTGAAGAGATTCACGATATCTTGGCCATCCGCGTCATCGTCAAGGAATTTGAACAATGCTACTCGGTTTTAGGTCTTATTCATAGCCGCTATAAACCGATGCCCGGCCGCTTCAAAGACTATATTGCGATGCCCAAGCCAAACATGTATCAGAGTCTCCATACGACGGTTTTGAGCGAAAACGGACAGACATTTGAAGTCCAGATTCGAACGGAAGAAATGCATCAGGTCGCTGAGTACGGCGTCGCTGCACACTGGAAATACAAGGCGAAGCAGCGCGGAGAACAGGTGAGCGGAGGCACGGACTTCAATTGGATCGAGCAGATGATGGAGTGGCAGAGAGATCTCGAAAATCCTGCAGAATTTATCGACTCGGTCAAGATGGACCTCTACAACACCCATGTCTATGTCTTTACACCCAGAGGCAATGTCATCGAGCTTCCGGATGGATCGACTCCTGTCGACTTTGCCTACAAGATTCACACAGATATCGGAAATAATTGTGTTGGAGCAAAGGTAAACGGCAGGATTGTTCCGCTTAACTATCAGTTGAAGCTTGGCGACATGGTCGAGATTCTTACTTCAAAGGCCTCTCAGGGGCCAAGCCGGGATTGGCTCCTCTTTGTGCAGTCTTCGCAGGCCAGAAATAAAATTAAGAACTTCTTCAAAAAAGCAAACATCCTTGAGAATATTGAAAAAGGCAAGGAGATGCTGGAGAAGGAGCTCAGAAAATACAACCTCAATTTAAAAAATGCTTTTCCTGACCCGGTCATGAAGGATCTTTCCTCCAAACTGACGATCAAGAGTCTCGACCAGCTGTTCTCGTCGATCGGTTATGGCGGCATCTCGTTAAGACAGGTGATCCCTACGATTCGAGAACACCTGATTGAAAAAGATGATCAACTTCGAATGATACGCTCTCCGAAAGCCAGCCGGGCAGAAGGAGGCGTCGTGGTGGAGGGGATGGATGACATGCTCGTGCGCTTTGCCAAATGCTGCAATCCGATTCCCGGAGATCAAATTATTGGCTTTATTACTCGCGGAAGCGGCGTCACCATCCACCGCAGCGACTGTACGAATTTTTCGAAAAAGAGTGAAGAATTCAATCGATTTATCGATGTTGAATGGAATGAAGCTCAACCCATCGCTCATACGGCAAAAATCAAGGTCATTGGTCACGATCGTCCGGGCCTCCTCGGGGACGTCACGGCCGCCTTGTCCGCTTTGAAGATCTCCATTCGCGGACTGTCGGCCAAGGTCAACAATGATCAAATGGCATCGCTAATGCTCGATTTTGACGTTCACAATCTCGAAGAACTCGATAGAGCGATGAAGCAGCTGAAAAACATAAAAAGTATAATGGAGGTGCATAGACTCTAATGAGAGCTGTTGTTCAGCGTGTCACACACGCAAGTGTCCATGTCGACAATCGAATTGTCGGCGAAATTCAAAACGGTTTTCTTGTCCTGCTCGGCGTGTCGAGAGATGATACTGAGCAGGACGCTGAATATATGGCGTCCAAAATCTCGGGGCTTCGCATTTTTGACGATGAAAATGATCAGCTCAATCTCACTCTAAGCGATGTCGGCGGGGATGTTCTTCTCATCAGCCAATTCACTCTTTACGGAGATGCCAGAAAGGGCAGAAGGCCCTCTTTTGTCCATGCGGCCGCCGGAGAAGAGGCAGACAGACTGTATCGGCTGACAGCTGAGAAAATACATGAGCAGGGAATACACGTCGAAACCGGCGTATTTGGAGCTCATATGGAAGTTCACCTGTGCAATGACGGCCCCGTCACCATCCTAATTGACAGCAAGAAAGGTTTCTAAATGCTTAAAACGATCGTACTGCCCTCCATGGGCGTAAACTGCTATCTCTACAAAAATGAAGACACCGGTGAAGGAGTCCTCTTCGATCCGGGAGAAGTCCATCCGCGCATTGAAAAGGCGGTGGAGGATTCAGGGACGAAAATTGTCGCCATCGTACTCACGCACGGCCATGCCGACCACATCGTAGGTGTGCCGAAATATCGCGAACTCTATGATGTACCTGTCTACGCATCGATATTGGAAAAGCCGATTTTAGAGAGCGCTCGACACAACTATACTTCCATGATGACCAACAGACCGATGACGCTCGAAAACGTAGATTATTTTGAGCCGAATGAAACGTTACATCTTGCCGGGATCGATATTCCCACGCTTTCTACTCCCGGCCACAGCAAGGGAAGCACATGTTTTCTCCTTCCCGGCGGAGCTCTCCTGAGCGGAGACACTCTATTTGCCGGAAGCATCGGAAGAACCGATCTTTACGGAGGAAGCATGAAGGAATTAGAACATTCCGTATTGCACATTCTCTACAAGCTTCCGGATGAGACGATTGTCTATCCCGGCCATGGACCTGAGACGAGCATTCGACAGGAAAAGAGATTCAATGCCTTCTTCCGTGCCTGATAAAGAAGTGATCCGACTGCGCG
>JAAYOV010000028.1 GCA_012520095.1 Tissierellia bacterium
GGAGTATGGCAGCGCTCACACTCTCCCCCGACGACCTCTTCATTGGCAAGTCCTACTTTACATGATGGACAGAAATTGATGTCCATCTTCGCCTTATAAGCAAGTCCGTGTTTAAAAAGTTGCAGAAAAATCCACTGTGTCCATTTGTAATACGACGGGTCGCTTGTGAGTACACATCGATCCCAATCAAAACTAAGTCCCAGCATCTTCAGTTGCTTGGTAAAGCGCGCCACATTTCTCTGTGTCACTTTCCGGGGATGAATATTGTGCTGAATCGCGTAATTTTCCGTCGGAAGCCCAAAAGAATCAAATCCGATAGGAAATAGGACGACCTTCCCTTCCAGCCGGCGCTTCCTGGCAATAATATCAATCCCTGTGTAGGGTCTTGGATGGCCGATGTGCAGCCCTTCTCCGGAAGGATATGGAAACTCGATCAGCAGATAGTTTTTTTCTCCCGAAGCGGAGTTGTCGACTCGAAACGTCTCCTCTTCCTCCCAGCGTCTCTGCCATTTCTTCTCAATGGCACGAAAATCATATTGTTTCACTGCAACCTCTCTTTCTAACAAAAAAGGACTCCATCCAGGGGCGCTTGCGCGCGGTACCACCCTGGTTGACAAGAGTCCACTCTTGGTCCGATACGGGGGACAAACCCTTCTCTCAAGGCGAGTTCACACTTATGCCGCACAGGTTCTCACCACCCACCTGCTCTCTGAATAAGCATTTCAGCGCTACTACTCCTATATGATTCAATTACATAAAACGGCTTATAAATTATATCACGAAAGGCATCATTGAGACAAAGATTCTTCTCGTTACATCTTCTGTGCTTTCAAGGCGAGCATGCCTCCGCGAACGATGCCGGCGTCAAAACCCATCTTATTCAGATAGGAAGCCGCTACGGTAGCTCTCTCGCCGCTTTTGCAGACAGCAATAATCTTCTTTCCCTTGGGGATGGCATCAAGACTCGTCGCAAGAGTGCTTAAAGTGACGCACAATCTTTCCCCGACAGGATCGTCATCGGAGAGTTCATCGTCCTTTCTGACGTCAAGAAGAAAGATGTCATCTATATGAGCAAAATACTCTTTAGGAGAGATCTGCTCGAGCGATCGAATCTCTACGCCATTTGTCTCCAGAGTTCTCTGAGCGTCGCTTCCGACAAACCCTCTGACATCACGATAGCCCATGCGAAGGAGTGTCATATATGCCAGAGAAAGCTTTTTTCGGCTCAGATCACCTGCAAAGAGTAGAAGCGGTGTATCGGTCTCAACCATATATCCCAGATGAGAGGCGATGATATCATATCGCAAAAACAGACTTCCGGGCAGATGTCCTCCGGCAAATGCGCTGCGAGAGCGGATATCGATGATCGTCCCTTTAAAGCGGGCCGCTTCCATCGCAGTCACGGGAAGAATCGCCATTTTCTCGCCAAGAAACTCGGCACCTTCTACATTGAGCACTTCCACCTTCTTAAAATAAGGGGGAAAAGGTCTCATGTATGCGTGTTTTTTTACAAAAGCCTCTCTGTTTTTCACCTGAAGCGCAGGATTATATTTCCTCTCAAAACCAATGCTGGAGAAATCTCTCTCTTCAATTTCTCCGCCGCAGGCGCTACCTGAGCCGTGGGCGGGAAAGAGAAGCACGTCGTCTCCAAGAGGCAGAATCTTCTCAAAGATACTGTCATACAGCAGACCGGTCATCTCTTCGAGTGCGCTTTCTCCATAGAAATCCGTTCGGCCCACATCACCATAGAAGAGCGCATCTCCACAAAAGAGCATATACGGTTTTCCTTCTTTTTCCAGTACATACGAAAGATGCCCCCTCGTATGACCCGACGTATGAAGGCTCCTGATATTCATCGTCCCGAATGGGAAATTTTGTTCGTAAATAGGCGTCCCATATGTGTGTCCCAGCTCTTCAAAGGCGGAGATAAACACGGGCGCACCTGTAGCGGCGGAAAGCTCCGCAGCGCCCGAAACGATATCTTCATTTCGGTGCGTCTCAAAAATCCCTTTAATGACCATCGACTTCGAGCGGGCGTGGTCTAAGTATATTTCGATATCTCTTCGCGGATCGATGATCATCATCTCCGACTCATCGCCGATGATGTACGAGTAATGAGCCAATCCTTCTGTTTCGATCCTTTTAAAGTACATCCGAGCCTCCTGCTCTTTTCATAGTCTGTAGGCTCTAAGCGATGGACTCGCTTTGCAGTGAAGCGAGATAATCCTCGAGCCTCTTCAGCGCTCTTTCCTCACCCATTATCTGCATGATATTCCAAAGATCGGGGGAACTGGCTCTGCCGGTGATCCCAAGGCGGATCACACTCGAGACATCGGCCACCGTCCCCTTATATTTGTCAGGTTCGCGCCTAAAATCACCCATTCGCAGTGCAAAGCCTCTATCTTGAGCAATGGCTCGAATTTTTGCAAACCAGGCTGAATTGTCATCTTCATGATCATAGCCTGCAAGAAACTCCTCCAAAATGCCAATCGCTTCTTCTCTGCTCACGCGCTCCGGCAGCGGATCTTCAATGTGAAAACCTCCGTCCAGATAATAATGGATGAATTGATAGATCTGTCGAGCGTAGATCAAATCCTTTCTCGGTTTTTTCGCATCGCGGCCAATGGAGAGAATGCGAAGCAATTCGCTGCTCCTCTCATGCATCTCCGGAGCACACTCCGGGGCATAGCGATCTGCCCAGTCTAAAAGATAAGCCAGTATCTCTTCTTCCGAAATGCGCAGAAGCACATCCTTGGAGACGTCATGGAGCTTCTCCATGTCAAACAGTGCACCGGAGCTCGACATGTCTTCCATGCGGAAGGAAAAGTCTTCCAAAGGTGTATCCGGATGATCCCTTCGCCACTCCTCATAATCCGAATTTAAAAGAATCATCAGGTATTCTCGGATTGCCTCCGGGAAATACCCTTCCTGATGATAATACTCGAGGGAGAGTTCAGGATCTCTTCTCTTGGAAAGCTTTCTCTTATTGCCGCCGTCCATCTTAAGCAGATGCGAAGTATGGCAGAAAACGGGAGGTTCCCAGCCTAAAGCCTCATGGACTTCCAAGTGGATGGGAAGCGTGCTCAGCCACTCTTCACCTCTGACGATATGAGTAATCCTCATAAAGTGGTCATCGACGACATGCGCAAAGTGATACGTGGGCAATCCGTCCGCTTTCAATAAAACCGTATCCATAATGTTCGGATGAACTCGAATATCGCCTCGAATGCCGTCGCAAATCGAATATGACTCCCTGCCCTCCCCTCTGCTTTTAAGCCTCAGAACCCACTCTTTTCCGGCAAGAAGATTCTCTCTTACTTCTTCAAGCGTCAACTCGCGCTCCGAAGCCCATTTTCCATGGATGCCGGGTAGGATTTTCTGCTCTTCCTGCCTTTTTCGTAGCGCTCCTATTTCCTCTTCCGACATAAAGGACGGATATGCCCATCCACTTTCCACCAGTTTTTTTCCGGCCGTATGATAAATCTCTTTTCGCTCGCTCTGGCGATACGGACCGTAATCCCCTTTTTCCCCTTCGAGGGTGACGCCTTCATCAAAGTTAATTCCATAGTGGGAAAGAGAGCGAATGATCAATTCCTCCGACCCTTCGACTTTTCTCTTCTGATCGGTATCCTCAATGCGTAGAATCATCACACCGTCACTCAAGCGCGCCTGTCTTTCATCGACAAAAGCGCTGTAGAGATTTCCAAGATGGATAAATCCGGTCGGACTCGGCCCCAGGCGTGTAACCGAGGCGCCCTCCGGCAATTTCCTTTTGGGATAGGCTTCTTCCCAATCCTCGAGAGTTCCGGAAATTGAGGGAAAGAGAAGATCGGCAAGCTGCTGTAAATCCATGAATACCTCCGCTTAATAAGAAATCCCCTCGAAAGGGGATCTCATCTGGTAACCCATAGGGGACTCGAACCCCTGATTCCACCGTGAGAGGGTGGCGTCTTAACCTCTTGACCAATGGGCTTCATAATAAGGACATTCTACCCGAACAGGCTTTAATTGTAAAGAGCAACTATCTCTCTTTCCTGTCCGAGTCTTGCATCCCTATTGAGTTCCCTTGCGCTCTTCGTGCTTTTGACGAAGAAAGTCCACAAGTCGTTTTGTTGAATGTTTTGTCGTGTTTTGCACGCGCCGAGCTGTCGATTCATACAGTTCGGGATTGTCCAGCAACATCCCAAGAAGCTGCTCGACCGGAAAAGTTTTGGTGGCATAAAAGGCAAGGTGCTGATTGAGAAGACATTCTACATTTCTCTGTTCCTGCCCGGGAATCGGCTGTAGAAAAATCATAGGCTTTCCCTTGGCCAGCAACTCACTTGTCGTCAGGCCTCCGGGTTTGGTGATGACGATATCACTGGCGTCATAGTAGAGACCTATGTCGCTGACAAATCCCTCGATGTCTACTTTATGTTTCAACGTGAGTGATTCCAACGCTTTTCTATGTGTCTGCTTCTTGTCAAGAAGGATCGTCAACTCAAAATCATGGGGGATTTTATCGATCGATGATGCGATCTTGACGACATTGAGATGCGCCATAGAACCGCTCATCAGGAGGACTCTCTTCTTCTGTGGATCATATCCGAGCTTCTGTCTGGCTTCTTCCTTGGATACACTCTCAAAAAAAGATTCTCGGATCGGAATTCCGAAGGGGAGCATGCGCTGAACATTGAGATTCTTTCTCTCCATATGAAAGCCGACGGCCTTGTCGGGCACCACATAGTAGTCGAGACCGTACGCTTCTTCCCAGTAGGGATGGACCGTGAAATCCGTGATAATACCCACGCAAATAGCTTTTAGCAAATGCTTATGCTTCAAATCACTGAGCATCGCTGCGGCAAATGACTGTGTGGCGATGATGACATCCGGCTGCTGGTCCACCAGAGACTTGATCTCTTCTGAAGTCACGAGTCTCTGTGTGATCTTGCGGATGGTCAGCTCATCGGATTTGTCGGTCTTTTTATCTTCTCTCTCATACCAATATTTATAAATAGCCGGAGCATGATTGACAGCAAAATTATAGAAGCGATTGACGAAATTTTTCATCCAATTGGAGGCGCTTCCCAAGACGTCGATGACGGCAACATCATCACCTTGGAGTTCAAAATATTCTTTCAAAGCGCGCGCTGTCTGATTATGCCCTTCCCCGGCTGTAAAACTTAAAATACGTACTTTCACCGTTTCTCCTTAATAAGGGCAGACAATGAACACCGCCCAATCTCCATCCGGTGTCATGTCATTTGGGACGATTGTAAAATGAAAAGGGATTCCATTATATATGAACGAGCATGCAGCTCCTTCCGGATGCTCTTGTGTGTTTTGTGCCATCCCGAGAAAAGGAGTGTAGCGCTCGATCACTTCTTCTTTTACTCCCTGCTCGATCATCAGCACATAATCCTCCCCTTCCAAAAAGGGGGGAGTATCTGAAAATTTCGGCATTCCCGCAGCAGCGCAGGAGTTCAATAAAAGCGCCGCAATCAGTACTGCGAAGATTCGTCCAAAAGCGGATATTCTTTCCATAGGCGTTCCAGTGCATAGTAGTCGCGATTTTGAGGATCCAGGACATTGACAATGATCGATTCGAAATCGAGAAGAATCCATCCGCCGGAAGCGCGACCTTCACGAGAAGCCAGCGTCAATCCGGAGTCTCTTCCTAATTCTGCCAGCTCATCAGCCAAGGCAGATGCGTGGCGAGTATTTCTTCCCGTCGCAATGACCAGAACATCGGCTCCCAATGAGGCGGTTGAAATATCATAGGCGAGCAGATCTTCTCCCTGGCGCTCCTTGAGTTTTTTCATCATAAGACGTGCGATATCGTTGGAATTCAATGATCCTCCTTCATGTTTTTTAACAGTTCTTTCTCCAGTTGAACCGTTTTTCTTGATAGACGTTTCTTTTTGGTGTGAAGGTGTTCTCTTGTACGCTTGATGATCATCAAGATAGCGCGATCTAAGCTGCGAAAACTCTCGCGACGGATCTGCTCCACTCCCGGATACGTTCTCCCCGGTTCTGCTGCATCAGCAACAAAGAGAATCTTTGCCAATGTGCTCATGCCGCGCTGTCCCGTCGTATGGACGCGAATGGCTTCAAGCACCTCACTATCGGTAATACCCTGTTTTCTCGCAAACCTTTCGCTGATTTTTGCATGGGACAAAGCTCTGTCTTTCTTGCTTCTACCCAAGAAATACCCCAAATCATGAAAGTAAGCGGCTGTTTTTGCTTTTCTTGCATCTTCTCCATAGCGAAGAGCCAACAATTTTGAAAGATCCACCACGCGCAAAGTATGATCATATCGCTCCGGTGAAAGGATCTGTCTACACAGTTTTCGGAGTTCTTTTTCCTTCAACGATACAGTCCTCGCTCTTCAATAAAATGGCGCACTTCCTCTGTCAGCTGATATCTGGCCGACCCCCCAGAGCCGATCGTCTCCCGAATCGACGTCGAGGATATGTTGACCCACGGAAACTCAAACACCTCGACTCTTCCGCCAAAACGCTCCATCAATCTCTGCGCCTGCGCCTTCACCGCTTCATAGCGATGAGGAGGGCGACTGCCCACCAGAATCGTCGCTCGTTTAAGAATCTCCACCGGCTCATACCAAAACTCAAAGCTGAACAGACTGTCGGCTCCGAGCAGGAAAAAAAGTTCATTTGCGCTTCCATAGCTCTTAAGTGTATCGACAGTGTATGATGTTCCGGCGCGTCGTAGCTCTCGATCATCTGCAACAAACAGCGGATTTCCCGCAACTGCCCGCCTTACCATCTCCAGGCGCGCCTCTCCTGCACACAGATTTTTTTCCACTCTATGAGGGGGAGAATATGCCGGAACAAAATGCACTCTGTCCAGGCCGAATTGTTCCGCCGCTTTTTGCGCCAGAAGAAGATGAGCGATGTGAATAGGATCAAAGCTTCCCCCAAAGATCCCGATCTTCATTTCTTTACAGGCGGCAGGAGCAGCCGCTCCTCCGGCTTGAGGGAAAACGACTTGCGATAGAGCACCAGCGTCTTGCCTACTCGGCTGACAAACTCAGATCGACTTTCCCTGAGAAGGTCTTCCATTTGCTCAGCGAAGTCAAAAGGAGAATTGTCCAGCAATCTCAATTTGATCAACTCATGCTTTTCAAGAGCCTGATCGAGCTCGTTCAAAAATGACTGCGACAGGCCGCTCTTTCCGATATGCAATACCGGATCCAAATGATGCGCCTTTTTTTTCAGGTAGGCGCGCTGTTTGGGATGCAACATATTTACTCCACATATTCAAATGCGTATCCGTGCACTCGCACAGTATCGCCGTCTTGAATCCCCATCTCTCTGAGACGTTCATAAATCCCCATGCGGCGGAGTGTCCTCTGGAAGCGGATTCGCGAGTGATAATTTAAAAAATCGGTCGAGTGAAAGAGCCTTTCAATAGGTGCACCATCAACTACATACTCGTCTTCTTCCATCGTTATATATATTTCCTGATCCGGTCCCTCCGGAATATAGAGTTCAGCATCTTCATAGAGATCCGGAGTTTCGATTTGCTCCAGCATCTGCGTCACTTTGCGCATAGCCTCCTCGAGACCCTCTCCGGTATGGGTGGATGTGAGAAAATACGGCGTCTTGTTCTGCTCTAAATATCGTTCCATTTCCTCAAGACCTTCTCTTTCAAAGAGGAGATCGACTTTATTCAGAAGAACGACTTCCGGCTTGTCTGCAAGGCGCGAACTGAAGCTGTCGAGTTCTTTTCGAATGATCTCATATCGCTCAAGAGGAGATCTCTCTTCATATTGATTTCCCACATCGACCAGATGCAGAATCAATCGTGTGCGTTCAATATGGCGCAGAAAATCATGGCCAAGCCCCGCTCCCTCGGAGGCCCCTTCGATCAAGCCGGGGATGTCTGCCAGTACATAACTCTTTCCATAGGCGAGCTCAAACATGCCCAAATTCGGAGTCAGAGTCGTAAAGGGATAGTCTGCGACCTTCGGAGTCGCCCTTGTCAATCGGCTCAGAAGCGAACTCTTTCCGGCATTCGGAAAGCCGACAAGTCCCACGTCGGCAATACTTTTCAATTCCAGCACTAGGGAGAGCTCTTCTCCCTTTGCACCCGGTTGTGCAAACTTGGGCGCCTGTCGGACAGAGGATTTGAAATGAACATTCCCCTTTCCGCCCCGCCCTCCGGATGCGAGCACGACCCTGTCTTCTACATGGCTTAAATCCGCCACCAATTTTCCGGTCGTTTTTTCAAAGATGACCGTCCCCTGTGGAAAACGCAAAATCAGATCTTCTCCGCTTTTTCCATAGCGCTTTGATCTTCCGCCGTTTTGACCGTCCGGCGCCTTGTATTTTCTTTTGTATCGAAAATCCATGAGCGTGTGCATCCCCGGGTCGACAACCGCGATAATACTCCCACCTCGTCCCCCATCCCCTCCGGATGGACCGCCCATGGGCTCATGGATTTCGCGGCGAAACGCCGCCGAACCGTCTCCGCCTTTTCCGGCTTTGACATAAATCTCTGCCCGATCAATAAACATGGTACTCCTCAAAAGAAAAAACTCATCCGAGCGGATGAGTTATTCTGCGTAGACGCTTACTTGTCTGCGATTTTTTCCTCTTCGCTCAAAACGGACGATGCCTTCGATCTGAGCGTACAGGGTGTCATCTCCGCCTCGGCCGACATTGTGACCCGGGTGGATTTTCGTTCCGCGTTGGCGGACGATGATGGTCCCTGCAGGAATACGCATTCCGTCCCCTCGCTTGACTCCCAGTCGTTTTGCTCTGGAATCTCGACCGTTCTTTGAAGAACCGACGCCTTTTTTGCTGGCGAAGAGCTGCAGATTGACTCTTAACATTTGCCCATCCTCCTTACTTCTAACGACACATGATCAGGATATTCTCTTTCCAGTCCCCTGATCCCGATAAGTGCAACTTTCATGACCGCCTGTGCAGAAGGGCTTTTCCATCTCTCATCGACGATGCGAAAAATCATCCGACCCTCCGCGATGCGTTTTGTCACCCTGAGGCGTAATCCGTCTGTCAGAGTATTGAGAACTCCGTACAGAAGAGAACTGACGCCCGCACAGACGATATCCGTTCCGGCTTCTGAGTGCATGGCATGACCTGTGGACTTCAGTTCTCGGAAGTACCCGCCTTCCATGACCATGCTCACTCGGATCATGCCTGTTCGATTGCCTCAACTCTGAGCAAGGTAAAGGGCTGTCTGTGGCCTTTTTTCTTGCGAGAGTCTTTTTTTGCAAGATACTTGAAAATAATTACCTTAGGCGCTTTGCCCTGGGCGACGATGGTCGCCTTTACACCGGCTCCTTCGATATATGGAGTGCCGATGAGTGTTTCTTCATCACTTTTGATCAGAAGCACTTTGTCAAGGGTCACTGAATCGCCGACTTCTCCACGGAGCTTTTCGACAGAAAATTCGGTGCCCACCTCGACGCGATATTGTTTTGCGCCGGTTTCCACGATTGCGTACATATCATTCCTCATTTCACTAGACTCGCCGTCAGAGGTGCTATGCTTAAATACCTCTGCCGAGCGGTTACCAAAACATGTTATCATATGTGGACTTGCAGAGTCAAGGAAAAACATCTGCCTAAACATCTGTAAAATACATAAATAGTATAACACAGGGGACAGAGTTTTTACCCGATTTTTGAAGGCAACATCAACATCACTTAAAAGGGGGCAACCGGCTGCCGATAGAGTGCCGGACTCCACACAAAAAGAGGTCTAATTTCTATTCGCAGCAATCATATCCGAATAAAATAAATTGTATAAAAGGACACCGAACAAAATTAGATACGATGAGATCTCTTGCAGGAGTCATAGAAACAAACACGAAACCGGACCCTGAGGATCTTTTAGTTCGATTCATCTCAGGCACACGAGTAAAATTTGCTATAATGAGAGCATCATAGACCTAAGGAGAGGTTTCAAATGAGCAAAAAATATTTGATTTATGCCATGCAAGGCGAAAAAATGTGCTTTTTACATGCGCTTATGAATGCCAAACAACTGAAGGCCAAGGGACACGAAGTAAAAATTGTTCTGGAAGGAGCCGCTTGCAAGCTGATCCCGGTTCTTGAAAATGAAAAGAACCCCCTCTATTTTGGACTGAAAGAAGACAAGACGATCGCAGGTGTCTGCCTGGCATGCTCCAAAGTCTTAGGCGTCTATGAAGCCAACGTGGCTTCGGGCATCCCCATGCTGAACGACATGATGGGCCACGCCGGCATTGCCCCCTATGTTGAGGAAGGCTATGAGACTTTGATTTTTTAACCGAAAGTAGTTAGTGCTTAATAAGGGATCGGCCCGATGATCTGAGTTTCTCCCCGTCAAGAAGGTGGTAAATAATCATAAGACTTTTGCAACCGGTAATAGCCATGTCCCCGGTTGCTTTTTATTGTTTTCCTTTGTGAGATGGCCGATCACCACCGGGAATACGCTACTGAGGTAAAAGAGGATGTTTTGTATCTCTTCATCTTATATTCGGTCATATTTTTAAATCGTCTTCGGTTAGATTTTAGTTTTTTATTAGGTCAAATTACTTAAGGTAATCCTATAAACCCGGTCAAAAATTCTAAGATAGCTCTAAGCAACACAACAATTTTCAAATTTCGTACTTTGTGGAGGCCCTGAAGCCTTTTGCTTACTGCATTTTTCCCCTTTAGCATGATTATGACATACTCCCTAGAAGAGAAGTCATAATTAAATGCTGTTTTTACATTCATAAAACCCAATGAAATCAAGCTTTTCCGGTTTAGCATTGGTTGTCATCAGGGATATATGAAATTTAAAAAGCAAACTTGGATTTAGTGTTTTTTAGCCTGTCGACTTTTATATCGGGTGTAAAACAAAAGCATTAGCCCAATGTTGATGATCAAGACCACAATACTGCCTTCGATTTTATAATCTCCTCCTGACAGAAGTTTGTTCCCTAAGGCAGCCATAGAATACAGGCTTGGATAATCATCTGCTAAGCTAACTCCGCCCAGAACAATCGCTCCAATAACATTCCAAATAGCATGAGCCATTATAGGTGCAATCATTGTTCTTTCTGATTCATACAGGGCAGTCATGAATAAGCACATAGTGATGACATTTACTACCGAAAGAAATCCCGCTTCAATGGCTCCTCCATGTAAAAGTGTAAATATTATCGTCGTAACGACTATGGCTAGAGCCAAATTATACTTTATCTTCAGTAATTGATATAAATACCCTCTAATCAGCAGCTCTTGCATTGTCACGTTTATGAAAGCCGAAAGTATCCAGAGCCATAGTAAAGGCACATCATTCTTCTCGACAATCTCCAGTTGTTTCGATGCGAGAAGTATCGTTGCTGACAAGCCTATCCAGACGACTCCTGCAAGCATGCCAACCATTGTTCCCTTTATGCCGTTTTCAGTAACAGGTATTTTTACTTCGCCCCTTTCAATGAACAAAAAAACGACAGTAAATAAAACCAAAACGACAAAGGGTATTAGTTCAGCAGTAAATCTCCAAATTGCCGGATTCTCATTAGGGATATCGATCACGCCGGATAAAACGGCCCAGCCGAAGAAGAAAATGAATATTTTTAAAAAGGTAATAAGTGCTTTTTTCAAGGCGAGTTCCTCCCGAATTCAACATTTACATATTTACTCTTATTACAACACCCACCATGAGAGATTCTGCTTTGAACCGACTCACGGAATACACCGTTTCGGTAATGCATATTTTACTGTATCGTTCAAAGAGCGCCAAGCATGAGTAGAAAAAAATTAAAAAGTAACAGAAAGCATTTTCTCTAAAAAGAGGTTGATGATGAAAAGGAATAGCGTTAGAATGATTTAACAAGGCAGTTAGTCATGACTAACTGATGAATTGAAATATATCAAGAATACTTTAGGAGAATTTTATGGTAAATGTTTATAAAAAACTTATATCTTATGCAAAAGAAAAACGTCATTTTCTTTTTATGACGATTATATTTTCCATTTTGGCAGCTATAGTTCAAGTTTCGGCGTTTTATTATTTGTTTCAATTATTGGAGAACGTAATCGTACAAGTGAATATGAACGGCGCAAAAAAATATGCGTTTATGTTTGCGGGCTTTTTGGCGACCGGGGGGATTTTATACTTTTTGTCGCTTACGGTGTCGCACCTGTTTGCTTTCAGAGTTGAAACGAATCTAAGAAAATACGGCATTGACGGGCTTGCCAATGCCAGTTTCAAGTTTTTTGATGTCAACTCGTCGGGCAGAGTAAGAAAGCTGATAGACGACAACGCAGCTCAAACTCATATGGCTGTCGCTCATTTGATACCTGACAACATAGGCGCCATGATCACCCCGATTCTACTTCTTATTTTGGGTTTTTTTGTGAGTGTGAGAGTGGGAGCCGTTTTACTTGTTATGACAATGGTGAGTTTGGTTTTACTCAAGCTTATGATGGGCGAAGCTCAGTTTATGAAACGGTACCATGCCTCTTTGGAGAGACTGAGCTCCGAAACGGTTGAGTACATAAGGGGTATGCAGGTTGTAAAGATTTTCGGTGTCGATGTACGAAGTTTAAAGGCGCTGAATTCCGCCATCAAAGATTATGCGCAGAATGCTCTTAGCTATTCACTGAGCTGCAAAACGCCTTATGTGTTATTTCAGGAATTATTCTTTGCTATTTCTGCCATTTTGATTCCTTTAATATTGCTGATTGTTGATTTAAGCGGGAACCTGAAACTTCTAAGTCTTGAACTTATCATGGTGTTTTTCCTCAGCGGCGTTCTTTATACTTACATAATGAAAGTAATGTATCTTTCCATGTACATATTTCAAGCGCAGGATGCCGTCTCCAAGCTTGAAAATCTCTATGATGAAATGCATGAAGATGCGCTTCAGTTTGGAGATGAAACGGAGTTTTTAAATCACAATATTGAATTTGAAAATGTAAGCTTCGGATATAAAAAGGATCATTTAATACTTGATCATTTAAGTTTTAAATTAAAAGAAAACAAATCGTATGCATTGGTTGGCGCTTCGGGTTCCGGTAAATCAACTATTGCAAAACTTATATCCGGTTTTTATAACGTAAACGGCGGCGAGATAAAAATCGGAGGCAAGAATATTACGTCTTATACCAAAGATGCTTTGATAAGCCAAATTTCATTCGTGTTTCAAGACCCTAAACTGTTTAAAACCACAATTTATGAAAACGTCGCTCTTGCCAAAAAAGGCGCAACACGTGAAGAAGTTGTTGAAGCTATGCGTCTAGCGGGGGTTGATGCCATAATATCTAAATTTAAAGATAAGGAGAACACAGTAATCGGTTCAAAAGGTGTTTATCTTTCGGGCGGTGAAAAGCAAAGGGTTGCCATTGCAAGGGCAATTTTAAAAAATGCCAAAATCGTTATTTTTGACGAAGCAAGTGCAGCTATTGATCCCGATAATGAACACGAACTTCAGAAAGCTTTTTCCAATCTTATGAAAGACAAAACGGTCATCATGATAGCACACAGATTGACGAGTATAAGAAATGTTGATGAAATCCTGGTAATGGAAGGCGGAAAAATCATCGAACGCGGCAGCGATAAGGAGCTGATGAGCCGAGATTCGGTTTATAAACATTTTCAGAAAATATATAAAACGGCAAACGATTGGAGGGTCGCAAATGAAAGCGCTGTTTAAAAAACATTTTGCACTTACTGAGCAGGGTGCAACCGATCTTGTTAAATCAAGCCTTGCCACGTTTGCGGCATATGTCGTAAATATGTTTCCGGCGATGCTTTTGATGATGTTTTTTGATAAAACGCTGCTGCTTAACGAAAGGAGCAACGGGTTTTACTATGTTGCTTCCGCAGTTGTCCTTGTTTTGGTTTATATTGCTTTAAGCGTAGAATATGATTCGCTTTTCAACGCAACGTATAAGGAAAGCGAAAATTTAAGGATAGATATAGCAAGAAATCTCAGCGACTTACCCCTTTCTTATTTTTCAAAGCATGATTTGACGGACTTGGCGCAGACCATCATGGCTGACGTTGCCACTTTAGAGCATGCCCTTTCCCATTCAATCGCTAAGATTATCGGGTTTGGCGGATTTTTTATACTTATTTCCTCCATGCTGCTTATAAGCAACGTAAAGCTGGGGCTTTGCGTCATTTCTCCGATTGTCGTTTATTACACGCTGATATTGCTTTCTAAAAGGATTCAAACAAAAAGCTTTCATAAATACTATAAAAAACGTCGGGAAAACTCCGACGGTTTCCAAGAAGCCATAGAACTTCAAGCGGAAATACAGAGCTTCGCAATGAGTGAAGATATTAAGAAAAAGCTGTACAGAGAGGTAGAAGAAGGTGAAAAAATCCACATCGCTTCCGAGTTCGTAGGTGTTACCATCTTGGGCTTGGCGGGACTTATCCTTTATATAACGCACATCTTGGTGATTATTGTCGGAGTTTCGCTTTTAGCTGAAGGTGAGATGAACATTCTGTATTTCTTGGGATTCTTGCTGGCAGGGATCAAAATAAAGGAAGGCGCCGAGGCAAACGCCATGAATATGGCCGAACTCTTTATGGTTGATTCCGTTGTTAAAAGGATCGGTGAAATAAGAAACGTAAAAAGGCAAGAAGGTGAAGACAAAGAACTGTCCGATTTCGATATCGAACTCAAAGACGTATCCTTCTCGTATGACGACAGTGCAGATGTCTTAGACGGCGTAACTTTTACCGCAAAGCAAAATGAAGTTACGGCACTTGTAGGCAAAAGCGGGTGCGGAAAGACAAGTATTTTGAGGCTTGTTTCAAGGCTTTATGATGTAACAGGAGGCGAAATCCTGATCTCAAACGAAAATATAAATAACATTTCCACAAAGTCGCTTTTTGACAAAGTTTCCATCGTGTTCCAGGACGTTACACTTTTTGACACTTCCGTAATGGAGAATATAAGAATCGGAAAACCGGATGCAACCGACGAGGAAGTGAAAAAGGCTGCCAAACTCGCAAACTGTGATGACTTTATTGAAAAACTTGAAAACGGATATGACACCTTAATCGGCGAAAACGGCGCCAACCTCTCGGGAGGCGAAAGGCAAAGGCTATCTATTGCAAGAGCGTTTTTGAAAGACGCGCCTATCATTATTTTAGACGAAATAGCGGCAGCTTTGGATGTGGATAATGAAAACAAGATTCAGGATAGCCTGAATAAGCTCACAAAAGATAAAACCGTCCTGATTATATCCCACAGACTAAAATCTATTCAGAACGTGGATAAAATCGTCGTTATCGACGGCGGCAAAGTCGAATCGGAAGGAAAGCACGAAGAGCTCTTAAAAACCTCACGAGTATATAAGGACTTAATCGACAAAACCGCGCTGGCTGAGGAATTTGTTTACTGAGACATGAATCTATGTGTTCGCGAAAGATTTTCATTGCAGACATCTAAAATTATTTGTGCGTAATTTTAAGAAATGAGATTGGTTATAGGGAATTTTCTAAAATATTAAATGGTAAATAGTTAAACGTAAAAGACCTTGAGTCAAGTCCTTTGCATAAAACCGAGACATTGGATGTACTGAAACTCGTGCCACAAAGTTCTTGGGTGATCTTCACTGCGTTCATATTTCCGCGGCCTGTGTCTCAATTGATTCAGGATCGATTCTATTAAGAAGAATAAGAGCTCCGGGAGTCTGAGAAAGAAATCAATCTTTGACGATATCGGAGTCCGGTGTAATATTGAGTTGAGTCATTTTTGCTCCGTGTGGTTGAATGTTTTACTTGACTCAATGTTACACAAAATGGAGAAATGGTTCATCTTTCTATATTAATAGTGAGCATTTCTCAATTTACACCATTATAAGGGATTAATCTCTTTTCAAAAATTACATGAGTAGTTTCGAATTATAAAGCAGTAGTAGGTGTATGAGCCCTAATGGCAAATTTTGGTAGGTACCTTTATGAAGAGACGAAAGAAAAACAATAAGAAAAATTATGGTTTTGGCACGATTGCAAAAGGCATCGTAGGCATCCTTCTGGCAGTCATCATTATCACAGTCCTTTTTGTGTTCATCATGCGCGGGGTCCAATATTTTTCCAATCACATTACTACTCCGAACGGAGTTGATGAAGGCATCTATGTTCCGTTAGACGGACAGGAGCAATATTTGCTGATTCGTGGAGAAGATGTCAACAATCCGGTCATCATTTGGCTTCATGGAGGACCTTGCGGTCCGGACGCATTTATGAATTATCGGTTTCAAAAATATCTTGTCGGACAATATACCTTCGTGAACTGGGATCAAAGAGGATGCGGAAGGACATATTTTAGAAATCGTAAAATCGACCCGAATAATCAAACGGCCACTTTTGAACAAGCACAAGTTGATCTTGATGAATTGGTGAACTATGTCTTAGATCGCTTTGATAAAGAGAAAGTCATTCTTGTGGGCCACTCGTACGGATCGGCACTTGGAAGCCGGTACACTTTAACTCATCCGGATAAGGTGGCGGCGTATGTCGGTATAGGGCAAGCGGTTGCGATATCAGAAAGCGAGATCTACAGTTATGAAGATGCTCTTGAAAAAGCGAAATCCCGGGGTGATGACACCACAGACATGGAAGCTGCTTATCGTGCTTTTTCGGAACATTTGACATTGCCTACTTTGATGCATCTCAGAGAATATACGCTTCCGTATCATCCGGTAGAAAGCGAAGCAAACAGAATATGGCTAGGCGTTGTATCCCCATATATGTGGCTGAATGATGTTCGCTGGTTTTTTAAACCGGTCGCAAGTCTTGAAAAATATACCGCTCTCAACCAACAGCTGTTTGATTTTGCCGCGGCAACCGATGTACGCGATTATGGATTGGAATTTCAAGTTCCTGTCGGTTTTATTTCCGGGTCGGAAGATTGGTTCACACCTGTCAAGTTTGCAGAAGACTACTATAATATGATTTCTGCACCGAAAAAGGATTTCGTTTTGATCGATGGTCTTGGTCATGCACCTAACTATGATTCTCCTAAAGAGTTTTGCCGTGAACTGGACACCATGCTTGATAGTTTTTTAAAGTGATAGTAATGTTTTCTTAGGAATCAGAAATTAACGAAAAAAAACCAAAAAGGCATTATTTCGACATAAGCTTAAGCAAAAAAAACTAAAAAAAGCCCGCTTTTATTACGGGCTGATCTCAAAGGCCGCTTCTGCTCATTGAAACAAGTTTGGGGTCATTTTGATTTCTTGTGTGGTTTTTTAACTTATTTTAATATAAAAACTCTATTTTTTTAAAATTCATGTATGAACAGACCGGACAGCGGTTTGGGTTCAAACCATGTGGATTTGGGTGGCATCGTTTTATCCCGGTCCGCTACGCTTATCATTTCTTCTATACTCGTAGGACACATTGAAAATGCAAGCTTCATATCTTCACTTACCCTTTTTTCCAATTCACCTAGCCCCCTCACTCCGCCTACAAAGTCTATTCTCTTGTCGTTTCTTATATCCTCGATACCCAGTACGGGTTCCAAAATAAGTTTTTGTAGTATAGATACATCGAGAGAAGCCACGGGGTCATTTTTGTCAAATGTCTTATCCTCAACCGTCAGAAGATACCACTTATTACTCAAAAACAGGCCAAACGTAGCTTTTTCTTGCGGTCTTACCTGCTTTTCTTTTTCCTCTACCGTGAAATACTTTTCAATTTTCTTTAGAAATTGCTTATCCGTCAAGCCGTTTAAGTCTTTTACTACCCTGTTATAATCCATAATGTTTACCTTACTCATGGGGTAGAGTATGGAGAGAAAATAATTAAATTCTTCGTTTTTGTTGTAAGATGGATTTTCTTTTCTCCTCTCCAATGCATATCTGACAGCGGCAGCACTTCTGTGATGCCCGTCCGCGACATAGAGATTCGGAACATTTTTAAATTGGTTTATAATTTTTTCGATATCAACCTTATCCGTTATTTTCCATACTTTATGGATGGACTTATCTTTTTTCTCAAACGAATAGACAGGTAAAGAGGACATATTTTTTGTCATAATATTTTCTATTGTGTCATCATCCCTATAGACAAGGAAGATAGGACCCGTATGGGCTTGTAAGGTCTTAATATGTCTTGTTCTGTCGTTTTCTTTGACTATCCTCGTTTTTTCATGCGTTTTAATGACTTCGTTAAGATAATCATCCACCGCTGCCAAGCATACGAGGCCTGTTTGTGTTATATTCCCTGTGCTGATTTGGTAAATATACAAGCTGTCTTCGTCTTCTTGCATGAAATAATTATTTCTAAAATCATCATAGATATCTTTAATCTTAAAGTATGCCGCATCGGAATACGGGTCGGCATCTTCAGCTATGACGGAAGCAGGTAAATCCACAGCCAAAAAAGACAGGGGATTTTCTTTTACTATTTTCCTTGCCTCGTCGTCACTGAAGACATCGTAAGGGAGGGAAGCGATTATTTCCGCATATTCACTCTTCGGCCTTATAGCTTTAAATCCTTTAATTATTGCCATTTTCCTACCTCATAATGCTCTTACTCTCGTTACGGATTCTATGTTTTTGATTTTATTTATAGTCTCCTGACAAATCTCGCTATCGAGGTCTATCATAGTGTATGCCCAATCACCTTTGTTTTTGTTGAAAAGATTTGCTACATTGAGTTTCTCGTTTTCAGCCAGTATATTCAGAATTCTTTGAAGCATCCTCGGTATATTTCTGTGCATTACAGTAATTCTCTGCGCCGAATAGCAAACTCCGAGGTCGCAATCGGGAAAATTGACCGAGTTTTTGATGTTTCCGTTTTCCATAAAATCCATTAATTCATTGACGACCATTACGGCTGCATTTTCTTCGGATTCGTAAGTGGACGCACCGATATGGGGCAGGTTGACGGTATTTTTCATATTTAAAGTTTCTCTCTCGGGAAAGTCCACTATGTATTTTTTTACTTTCCCGCTTTCCAATGCTTCCGCTATTGCTTTATTATCTACCAAGCCGTTTCTCGCAAGATTGAAAACAGTGATACCGTCTTTCATTTTATATATTAAATCTTTGCCGATAAGATTTTCGGTATCATCCGTGAGCGGGACATGAATACTGAGAAAATCGCTGTTCATAACGAGTTCTTCCATGCTCTCGGGAATCTCCAGGTCTTTATTTAGGTGTATGGCATCTCTTACTGAGAGATAGGGGTCTATGCCTATGACTTTCATACCGAGTGCGGCGCCGGCATCGATTGCAATTTTTCCTATATTTCCTAGCCCTATCACTCCGAGGGTCTTGCCTTTGATCTCATTTCCTACGAATTGCTTTTTGCCGTTTTCGACATCTTTCGTTATATCCTCACTGTCCAAAAGTTTCTCGGTCCACTTATGTGCTTCCACTATGTTTCTTGAAGACAGTATCATGGAGGCAATGAGCAGTTCTCTTACGGCGTTGGCGTTTGCACCCGGTGCGTTGCACACGAGTATGCCGTTTTCACTGCATCTCTCTACGGGGATATTATTATAACCTGCACCGGCTCTGCCAATATATTTAAGATTGGGAGAAAATTCCATATCATGCAGTTTTGCGCTCCTCACGATTATAGCGTCCGGGTCATCGATATTATCTGAGATGCTGTAATTCTCCGGGAGGAGCTCAAGTCCTTTTTCGGAAATATTATTAATTGTCAGAACTTTATAGTTTTTCATTATCCCTCTTATGCCTCCTGTTTATTTTCCATTTCAAATTTTTTCATATAATCAATCAGGCTTTCGACGCCGTCCATGGGCATAGCATTGTATATACTCGCTCTCATACCGCCAACGGATCTGTGCCCCTTGAGATTGAAAAGCCCCTCTTTTTCAGCACCTTTGAGGAAAGCCGCGTCCAAATCTTTATTCCCCGTAAAAAAGATTACATTCATAAGAGATCTGTCTTCTTTTTTAATATTATTTTTGAATATTTTGCTGTTATCTAAAAAGTCATATAATTTACCTGCCTTTTCGATGTTCATTTTTTCTATCTCCTCAACACCGCCCTGATTTATGAGCCATTTTGCCATCAGGCCTGTAATATATATAGCAAAAGTCGGTGGAGTATTGTAAAGAGAATTTTTCTCTGCGTGGATTTTATAATCGAACATTGTAGGCAGATTTTCCGCGGATTTTGTCAAAAAGTCTTTTTTGATTGCGACAATCGTCACGCCGCTTATGCCGAGGTTTTTCTGTGCACCGGCAAATATCAGATCAAACTTTGTCATGTCATAGTTTTCGGAGAGTATGTTGGATGACATATCAGCAAGCAGAGGAACCGGTGAATTCGGCAGTTTATCTTTTGTATACCTCGTGCCGTAAATGGTATTATTCGTGCATATATACAGATATTTGTAATCTTTGTTTATCTCGGGAATTTCAGGTATGTACGTGAAATGATCCTTCTCGGACGAGGCTATTACCTCGACATTTCCGAAAAATTTCGCCTCTTCAATCGCCTTTGCAGTCCAGGAGCCTGTATTTATGTATGCCGCACTGCTTTTGTCTTCCAAGTAGTTCATAGGAATAGTCACAAACTGAGTATACGCTCCGCCTTGTAAAAACAGGAGTTCATAGTCATCGCCGAGCTTCATGAGCTTCAGGAGCTTTTCCTTTGCTTCATTATGAATGTCTTCATAAATTTTGGAGCGATGGCTGAGTTCCATTACCGACATACCACTGTCATTAAAATCAGACAATTCATTTTGTGCCTTTTCTATTACCTCAAGCGGAAGATTTGCCGGCCCCGCTGAAAAATTGTAAACTCTTTCCATTTCTCCTCCCTTAAAATTACAGTCATCACCGAGCTTACCTGTCTTGGTAAAGCGGACAGCCCTGAGCTTGAGTATTGTCCGGGCTTTTTAATCCGTTCTAACTAATATACCAGTGATTTTATCACAAATATAAAACAAATAAGAGCTGAAGAAAGAAGTCGAAAAGCATTATAGGCGTTACAACCATACCGCGAAGAAGGTTCTAGGTTTTCGAAGCCCCGTTCAGGTTGTCCTTGAGTCTCTGTCTTCTGTTACAAATGTATTGACACTCTAAACAACTTTTTCTTTTTTTCCTCATTACTATTGATAATTTAGTATCCTGATGATATAGTTTGGGTTAGCCAAGACTAACTTTGCTTGTCTGCATAACTGTATCTAATAATCCTTAGAGGAGGCATCGCGCTTGTGAGAGGTTTTTTTACGAGATTATTAGAGAAAGTCATCTGCTCATCTAAAAAGCTTGTGACACTCTACGGAAAATACTACAACAAAATTGTGGAGAGAGAAGCCTGTCTTGCCGATCTTGACGAGAGCCACAAAGTACTTTGTGTAGGTGGGGGCTCCGTCCCTTGGACAGCGATGCTCTTTGCGCTTCTAACCGGAGCTGAGATTGACGTCGTAGATATCGATCATCAAGCCGTTTATAACGGACAGAAAGTTGTAAAGATGTTCGATCTTCAGAACAAAGTCCGAGTGATGAGGAGCAACGGCCTGTGGATAGATGCTGTTACATATGATGCTGTTCATATAGCTCTCCAGGTCAGCCCAAAAGCAGAGGTGCTTGATCATCTGAACAGCTGCTGCAGGCCCGGAACAAAGATCATCATGAGAATGCCGAAAGAATCTTTAGCCTACGACTACAGCCATATCTCTCAAAGACAACTCAAAAAATACAATTGGGTCAAAGCGGATGTCAGCACCACGTACAATACCATGTCGGACTCGTTGTTAATGGTAAAAACACAATGTTAAATCGTAAAAAAGGGATCAAGCTTGTTGCCTATGTGATTCTTGCCATCGGCTTCATTATCTTAGCAGCACAAACAGATGTCCGTGAAATCATATATTACTTATCTTTGATAGACAGGAAGTATCTGTTGCTCGGCATGCTTATGCAAATATTTACCATGATTTTGTTGGCAATCCAATGGTCTTCCATGGTGGGAATGGCCGGTTTTCAGCCTAATTTTACTCAGGCCTTTTTAATGAATGCGGTAGGAAATGTAGCAGACGCACTCAACCCCGGCGTCAAAGTCGGAGGAGAGTATTTTCGATACGACCAGCTGCGAAATAGATTTGGAATGTTGTCGGAAGACAGCATCCTGGTTGTCGCTCTTCAGAAGCTCGTCTCTGTCAGCGCTTTTTTCCTGCTCGCCTCCATGTCTCTGGTCTATCTCATATTTCATACAGATACTGAGAGTCCGCTCATCGCCTCTATTTCAGTGACGATCATCGTGTTTGGAAGCATCATCACCCTCTTGGCGTTTCTCTTCTTGAAGCCGAATCTCTTATATAAGCTGGTCAATAAAATGAAAGTAAAGGAAATGACCAAAGATAAAATATGTCGTTTCCTGAATAACTACCATGAAGCGTTAGATTACTTTAAAAAAGACAACTTCAAGATTGTGGTACAATTTGCTTTGGCGTTGTTTATATGGGTATTTTATGCCGTAAAACTCCATATCGTTTCTAAAGCCTTCGGCATAGAAATGAACCCTTTTATGACAGCGGCCATTACCTATATCACATATATGATCGGAATGATTCCACTCTTGCCCGGCAGTATAGGTTCTTTTGAAGCGGGCATGATCGCGCTGTTTGCTTTGGCAGGCATCGCCTCCTCTTTTGCCGTCAGTGTCTCTGTCGTCTTCCGAATAGTGACATTTTGGTTTGAGTTTGCATTCTGCGCATTTGTACTTGTTGTAGAAAGGTTATTTAAAACACAGAAAAAATGCGTCGAATAAATGAAAGAGATAAAACACATGCAAATATTATGAGCTATTTTACCGTAGCCAACTTCTTTACAGTGACCAATCTTGTCATCGGCTTTCTTGCTGTTGTCTTTGTCCTTCTTCCGGTAGAAGATAGGCATTTGTATTCAGCTATCTTCATTTTACTTGCCACCCTGTGTGACTTTTTGGACGGTTATGTTGCCCGAAAGAGAAACGAGACGAGTGAATTCGGAAAGCAACTTGACTCGATTGTCGATATGTCAAGCTTTGGCGTCGTTCCCGCTGTCGTCTTCATCAGCCGACACATTGCAAGTCTCAGTTTCCCTATTTTATTATGCGCCTCCACATATGTCTGCGCAGGCGCCATACGGCTGGCTCGATTCAACCTGATCGATACAAACGACGGAAAAATTAAAGGCCTTCCTATCACCGTTGCAGCCGCCATCTTGGCACTAAAGAACATCATCGATTCTGTTTTTATGAGAAGCGTCAATTCGAGAGAAGACATCATCATCGTATTTACATTGAGTATACTCATGCTGGGCCATTTCACCCTTAAAAAAATAGGTTTCACTAAAGGAGAGCAGGATGAAAAATCTATATGAAGTCGAAGATAAAAAAGAATACAAGATTGAAGAAATTCCCGATTCCGATTTGCTTGCCACAATAGGCGTCATACCGGGCTCCATCATACGGAAAGAGTATACATACGGTTTTGGCGGACCCGCGCACATAAAGTTGGGGACAAGAAATGTCGCGATCGGCAAAGAAATGGCAAAAACCGTAAAAGTATCTGAGGTGTCGAAATGAAAAAAGAGCTCAGAAAAGACAACATCGTAGAGGAAATGCTCGAAGAGAACCCGACTATTCTGCTTATGGGCTCCCCAAACGTCGGAAAGAGCGTCTTCTTCTCCAAACTCACGAATGTCCATGTAAATAGTGCTAATTATTCCGGAACAACGGTGTCTTTTACCAAAGGCGATTATTTTATTCGAGATAAAAAACATATTTTGATCGATGTTCCCGGAACATATAGCTTAGAAGCGACAAATGACGCTGAAAAGATTGCGGTTAGTTTTTTAGAGAAAGATCCTGAATGTGTACTCTTTATCATGCATGCGGCCGACCTTCAAGGTTCAATTAAGCTGCTTCTGGAAATACTCAAAAAAGACGTTCCTGTCGTAGTTGCCCTTAACTTGGTTGATGTTGCCATCAGGCAAGGAAGGCAATTTGACATTGATTATCTGCAAGACACTCTCGGAGTGCCCGTTATTGCAACGGTTGCCGTTAAAGGAACCGGTTTTGATGAGGTAGAAAGACAACTCGCAAAAATTGTTAAAACGCCCAACCCCAACCAACTCAAAGTTGATCCGCAGACAACTATGCAGGAGCTATGGGATAAAGCCGATGAAATAAGCCGTCACGCCGTCGATTACACACAAAAGGATTTAAGCAGAATTGACAGATTCGGCGATGCGCTTTTGCGTCCTTGGCCGGGAGTCCTCCTGACCGCCCTCATTTTATTCGCTACTATAGGAATCGTAGTCGGACTCGGAAAAGTCCTGAGGGCCGTCTTGCTCCTCCCCCTGGTCAATAAGATCATTGTGCCTTTCTTTGAATCGATCATCATGCCGCTCAACATTTCGGATATTCTAAAAGGAGTCTTGATCGGAGAATACGGCGTCTTCAGGATAGGCTTTGAGTGGATCATTGCTCTCGTCATGCCGTATGTGATTATTTTCCAGCTGGTTTTTACATTTTTAGAAGACTCGGGAATCCTTCCGAGGATCTCTGTGCTGGGTGATAGCCTGATGAGTAAAATTGGCATCCAAGGAGGTTCTCTGATCAACGTTATGCTCGGTTTCGGCTGTACAGTCCCCGCCATCATAGGGACAAGAACCGCTTCCACAAAAAAGGAGAGGCTGATCGTCACCACCGCTTTATGCTTCTCCGTGCCGTGCATATCACAGATAGGAGCTCTCATCACACTTGTGGGAGACTATTCATATTGGATGCTGTTGCTTCTCTTCCTTGTCGGAATTGCCATGTTTGTCATCTCATCTATTGTGACAAGCAAGCTGATTCGAGGAACGGTGACCCCCATGGTCATGGAGATCCCCTATCTCCTGCCGCCGGAGAGAAATTCTTTTACCAGAAAATTCATCGTCAGAGTGAAACAATTTGTCGTCGAAGCGGAAGGCCCCATGCTCATCGCCGTCATATTTGCCGCCTTGGTGACAGAGACAGGCTTCATGGAAAAGGTCTCTGTTTTGGTGGAGCCGATCGTATCGGGCTGGCTGGGTCTTCCAAAGGAAGCGTCACTTTCCCTTCTCTTGGGAGTCATCCGAAGAGAGATGAGCGTAGCGCCTCTACTGGAATTAAACCTCCTTCCGCTGCAGATGTTTGTCGGAGCCGTCGTCTCTCTCCTATATCTTCCCTGCTTATCAGTAATGGGGATCCTCGCAGAAGAGTTCAATGCCAAAACAGCTATAGCGATCTTGGCGCTCACTACCTTTAATGCCATCTTTATCGGAGGTCTGATAAACCATGTGGTGGGATTTATCACCGCATTATTATAAGGAGTAACTATGAGCAAAGATCTGATTGTCGCCATCTTGCTGTTGGCTGCTTTCCTGGCATTTACCGCTTTCAGAATATATGTTAACCGCAAGAAAAAATCTTGCCGCGCCTGCGGACACAATTGTGCGAATTGTTCCGTGCAAATAACAAGGAAACAACTTTTGCCGTAAGGTAGTGACAAAACCCTACTCACCGATGCCGGTGCTTTCCAGCTGAGGAAACCCGGCATCGGTCTTTTTCAGACATCATTCCATCTCTTGCAAGACAGAAAAACTGACAAGTTAACATGAAATATGAAATTGTTTTTACATAGAATTTAATTTGTGTTATTATCATCCTAATATTAAGAAGCGTAAGCATCTCACAGCTTTCATTGTTAAAGGAGGAGAAATGGGTTGCTTAGATGGTAAAGTTGCTATCGTCACCGGAGCCGGTCAAGGCTTAGGGGCGGCAATTGCGGAGCTTTTTGCTAAAGAGGGGGCAAAAGTCGTTGGAACCGGACGTACATTGTCAAAGGTAGAAAACGCTTTTGCAAAGGTCGACGAATCACTTCAGAAGAATATGATCCCCCTTTATCACGACGTTGCCAATCGAGAGACCTGGAAAGATGTCATAAAAACCACTTTGGAAAAATTTGGTCGAATTGACATCCTGGTAAATAACGCAGCTGTAATGATCAATAAACCCTTCCTAGCAGTGACTGAAGACGATTTGAAGCTGGCTTACGACATTAACACCATCGGAGCTATTATAGGCATTCAAGAAGTGGCTGTAGAAATGGAAAAAGTCGGAGGAGGCTCAGTCATTAATGTCGCTTCTATCGGAGCCTTGGCTTCAGGCCCCGCTGACGGCGGAGATACGGCATACAGTGCCAGCAAGGGCGGTTTGACAAGCGTGACAAGAAACGCCGCTATAGCTCTGGCAGATAAGAAAATCAGGGTGAACTCCTTGCATCCAGGCGGTATCATGACCCCCATGCTGGAAGAAGTGTTCAATGCCATGCCGGATCTCTGGGAATCAAACAAACTCGCTTCCCCGCTGCCACCTCATATTTCCGACCCGATTGACATTGCCGGCGGAGCGCTCTATCTGGCGAGCGATCTTTCCAAAACTGTCACGGGAACAAAACTTGTCATAGACTGCGGCTATATGGCTCGTTAGTTTTAGAATGAAAACTTGGCTCAGGATTCAACTCCTGAGCCCTTTTTTATATCAGCAAGAAGAACATACTGAGAAGAATAAGCGGCTTATCTATTTAGCTGATCATTTTATCAACATTGGACTCCAAACAGGACTTCCCCTTCTATCTAACTGTATTAAGCCGACGCAAAAAATAACTCTGAAGACTCCTCCGGGATCTGCCGATTCAAACCTCATCGGATCCCATGAATCAAAATATCAGTGCCCTGAGCATCGACTCGCGTAAGACGAAGCTAGGAGACGCCTTCATCTGCATCAAAGGCAAACCATTCGATGCCCACACGGCTGTCGACGACCTATATAAAGAAGCCGAGCGCGTGTTCTTTTGCGAGCGAGGAGTAAACCTCCCACCGGATGCATCTGTCATCGTCCTTTCTGACATTCGGCGCTCTCCGGGAATTCTTTCCAAGAGCTTCTTTGAAGATCCCACTCGGGACATGACCCTGATAGGAATCACGGGAAGCAAGGGAAAGACCACGATTGCGCATATGATCTATGCATGCCGGAAGCCTGCGGAAAAAGCCGGGCATAAGGCGAGATTTATCACAACATTCTTTTAAGAGGTAACGATGAATAACGACCTTATTATAGCTCTTCTTTTCCAGGCTTCCTTTCTTTTGTTTACTGCCAAGAGAATATAATTAAACCGCAAGGAATAATCTTGCAACACCTGTGTGCGCAGTGCCCTAAAGCGACATTTGCCTTGATCCGTTAGCAGAAGTTCTATTCATGAATTTCGATACTTTTATCCGTATGGAAGCTCTCATTCGGCACCTAGTCAAATGATCGGCTGCTTTTGCCAAATATATTATCTATAGACCTATGTTTGTCAGTTGAACAAAGAAACTCTCGTTTGCGAAAACGTCCATTTTGTGAGTAATAGTTTATTCTTGAAGTCTCACATCAAATAAACCTTCGACAGAGTCCGTTTGTGCGACTCAAAGAGCTTGACTTCAATACTTCCCATAATGTATTCAATAATTAGTAGGTCTCCTAAATCCACACATCAATATCTTTGAGCAAACCGTCTGCTTTAACACTCTTACAGAAGTACGCTCTTCTCATTTTCTAAAAATAACAAAACTTAACGTAAAAAATGAATAAGTATTAAGTATAAGGAGGGGAAATGCTCAATAAACTCAGACAATATACCGAAGCAAACAGAAATTCTTCGTTGGAACTCCTGAAAAAGTATGTCAGTTACCCAAGTGTAGCAACAGATTCTGCGGCAACACATCAATGCGCTGAATTCTTAGTTTCTGTTATGGAAGACGCCGGAATTCCTACTACTCTTTTTGAAACTGCCGGAAATCCCATCGTATATGGGGAAATACTTTCAGAAAACGAAAATGCTCCGACCATACTGTTCTATGGCCACTATGATGTTCAGCCTCCCGAACCGTTGGAAGAATGGATTTCACCGCCATTTGAGGCAGAACTGCGCGAAGGAAGACTCTATGGAAGAGGTGCCGGAGATAACAAAGGACAGCACCTGGCACACATTATTGCTGTCAAGGCTTATCGGGAAATAATCGGCCAGCTTCCGGTCCATGTAAAATTCATCATGGAGGGAGATGAAGAATTTGGTAGCGAGTATCTGACTCCCTTTGTTCAAGAACACAAAGAATTGCTGCAGGCAGATTTTGTTTATATTTCCGACGGACCATTACATGAGTCCGGGGTTCCGCTTATTGTTCTCGGAAACCGAGGAGTGATGAACTTTGCAATTGAAGTAGAGACCGCGACAACGGACCATCACTCCGGCAACAGAGGGGGAGTCATCCCCAACGCCGCCTGGGAATTGGTAAGGCTTCTTCAGACGATGAGCGATGGACGCGGAAAAATCACGATAGACGGATTTTATGACGATGTCTTGAAGGCAACGGATTTAGAAGAAGAACTGATTGCAAATATTCCATATGACACACAAGAACTGGCTGAAGTATACGGAGTAAAAGAAATCCCCTTTGATAAACATGAGTTCTACGAACGCATCTGCTTTCAACCCACACTCAGTATCAACGCTTTAGGCAGTGGTGATGCACGACTTGTCAAGAATACGATCCCTGCAAAAGCGATTGCCAAGTTTGATATCCGACTGGTCGCAAATCAGGATCCTGATCATGTTTTCTCATGTATTGAAAATCACATCAAAAATCAAGATATCAAGGGGAACGTGCTCGTATATAAAGAAGGAGAGGACATGCTTCCTTCAAAGACCGATGCACGCCTTCCCATCTGCTTCAAGGTGATTGACGCGGTCAAGGAAGCATTTGGCGGCAAGGAGCCCATCGTATTGCCGGTGATAGGAGGCAGTCTGCCAAATGCCGTCTGGACAGATATATTAAAGATCCCCGCTATCTCCGTTCCCTATGCAAATCCCGATGAAAATAACCATGCTCCAAATGAAAATATCCAAGTTGAGTGTTTCCTCCAGGGAATTATCACAACCGCAACCGTACTCTATGCGCTTGGGGGAAAAAAATAATTCACACCGCTTAAGGTGATTTACTCACATTAAAAATCCGCAGGTAAAAGTTCTGCGGATTTTTCATTATGTACAACTGCTATCCTGTTTTTGCCCTATAACTGCACTTTCTTCCGGATAGGGAACATCTCCGGATTCAAATAATGGCTATTGCTGCAACAATCTCCCATATTTTACCGGTTCAACTTATCATTTCTGCACAATAGATTTTAACCTTCCGATTGTTTTTCTTCCAAGTATCTCTTTTTCTTTGGTTGTGCTATCCTAACAAGAGAAAAGGAGAGCACATGAATCTACAACAACTCCTACGGGGTCTGCCGATTCAAACATCCTCGGGTCCCTTGAACCAAAACATCAGTGCCCTGAGCATCGACTCGCGCAAGGCGAAGCAGGGAGACGCCTTCATCTGCATCAAAGGTAAACAATTTGATGCCCACACGGCTGTCGACGACTTATATAAGAAAGGCGTGCGCGTGTTCTTTTGCGAGCGAGAAGTAAACCTCCCACCGGATGCATCTGTCATCGTCCTTTCTGACATCCGGCATTCTCTGGGAGTTCTTTCCAAGAACTTCTTTGAAGATCCCGCTCGGGACATGACCCTGATAGGAATCACGGGAAGCAAAGGAAAGACCACGGTTGCGCATATGATCTACGCCATGCTGGAAGCCTGCGGAAAAAAGCCGGGCATGATCGGAACAAACGGCGCTTGGACAAAAGGGAAGACATTTCCCCTCAGCTTCACGACACCCGACCCGATCGAGTTGTTTGACATCCTTCGAGATATGAAAGAAGAGGGATGTGATGTTGTGGTCATGGAAGTCTCCTCCTTTGCCATGAAATTTGAGCGAGTGTCCGCCTTGACGTTTGATCTTGGCCTCTTTCTCAATATTGAAGAGGGTGATCATGTCGGCCCGCTCGAGCACGACAGCTATAAAGAGTATTACGCCTGCAAAAAAGCATTTCTTCCCATGTGCAAAAAGACCCTTATCTGGTCGGAAGAACCGGCTTTACACGATCTGAAGGAGGGGCTGAAGGAATGTTTCACCTATGGCCGCCAGCCTTTTGCCGACTATCTTTTGGAAAAAAGCGCCCCAGTCAAAATAGGCACTGAACTCGGCATGCAGTTTACGACAGAAGGAGTGTTTCAGGGGCAATTTTGCGTCCACTCCCTTGGAGAGATCGGCTCTCTCAACGCTTTGGCCGCCCTTGCTTCTATTGATATGCTCGGTCTGGATGTTCACAAAGCGGCGCCCGCTCTCCATCGACTTCATATTACGGGGCGCATGGAATGGATATACCGCACCGATGATTACGGCGTCATATTAGACTTTGCCCATAATGAACTGAGTACGCGCTCCGTGTTGCAGGCTCTTCGCCAGTACGAACCGCGCCGTCTGATCTGCCTTTTTGCTGTCTTTGGCGACCGCGATACCGCCAGACGCACAGGCATGGGAAGAGCGGCCGGCAGCTATGCCGATCTCAGTATTATCACAGAAGGTCATAACCGAAGTGAAACATTTGAATCCATTCTTTCAGGCATTCTGGAAGGAATGCACCAAACAGAAGGAAAATACATCGTCATTGAAGACAGAAAAAAAGCCCTGGAATGGGCTGTGGCGCATCGTGAAAAGGGCGACATCCTCCTGATCTTAGGCCTTGGCAACAAAGACTATCTGGAGCAGGCGGGAAAGCACATTCCCCATGACGATCGTCAAATCGTGCTGGACTTATTAAAGGAAGCGGAACCAGCCGAAGACTTCTGAATATTCGACAGGGATGTCGAGATACTCCTCGATTCCCGCATAGCGTTTGGAGACGCTGACTCCTTTTATCTCCACTCCGTCTTTTTCTCTCTGTTGAATCTGCAGCTGAATATAGTCTGCCAGCAAAACGAGTATCGGCACATCATACATGTTCGTGCCGTTTCTTTTTCTTGTAATCTCCAATATTCCCATTTCAGACAGGGCAACATGTGTGATCCGAGGGTCTTTCTTTTTCAGATTCATCGGATTTTTCTGTTCCCCGTTGCCGATGAGGTCGACCAGGATCAGCCCTCCTGCATTCATGCGAATCAGAAGGTCGCTGATGAAGGAAACGGCTCTGTCGTTGAGCTCAGGCACCGATCGTTTGCTTCCGCCTGAATTGACATCGATGACAAGCCCTACCTGTGTCGGCTCAACATAATACGTCATTTCATCGTCAAAGACTGTCTTCTGCGCCAGGCGTAGAATCTCTTCTTCATACTCGAGGATAAAGAGCAGATCATCCGTCTCCTGAGGATATGGAGGACGGTAGACCGGATGAGCTCTTCTCTGCGTGCGCTCAAGCGATGCGACCTCTTCGTACACTTCCTTTAGGGATCGGATTTCCTCAAGAATATCCATCGTATTTGCTGTTTCAGCTTCTTTACGATAATATACGTTTTCTTGTGAAAGGGCATACAGGCGTTTCTTTGCCTTCTCGCTCAAATATTTACTGAATCCGCTTTTTTTACCCGGGCGAAAGATGACATAGTTGCCGACAAAACCGATGCGTCGCGAGAGAAGATGGGGTCTTCCCCTGCCGGCGGTGTGGATTTCAAACAGGTAGTGCTTTCCAATCAGCACCTGTTCACTGCTTTGATACAATCCCGATACCCCGTTACCAAGATCCACAAAATAGCCTTTGAGGGGAGCGTGAAAAGACTCGACTCTTCCGAGAAAAATCATTCCCTTTTCCACTTCCTCTTTCTCAAAATACGCAGCACTGAGTACCCGTCCGTCTTCTACGATCATGCGCCGCAGGAAATGATTTGTACTGTAACTCAGAGCTCCCATAGGCTTCGTCCCTCCCTGTCATAGATTTCAACTCTAAGGACATCATAATAGATATGCGCGTCTGCGTCCTTGGTAATGGCCTCAAGAAACTCGTTTACCCTGATGGAATTCTCGCTTCCGGCAAGAAGGCGCACACGAACGGCATTCTCAGTCCATTGCGCATGCAAAAAATAATCACGGGCATCGCGCTGATGGCGTCTTCCTCTTTTATTTATGCGTACAAACTCAAGAGGCTCATCGCTCTTGAATCGGTCCAGCGCTCCTATATCTCCGGACAAAATGTATTCCGCAGAGTGGACGACGCTCATGAGAGACGTCTTCGTCTCCTCCACCGTCTTTGCCCCGATCACCTCAAGTCCGCAAGGGAGAGAAGTCAGCTCCATCAGGCGTATCACATCGAATCCATCTTCGACATGAACATCCATATATCCGGCGTGATCTCTGATGCCAACGGCACTTGGCAAAGCAAATGTCATGAGCGGTCGCGGACTGTATCCCGAGCTAAACAAGAGCGGAACCCCTTCGCGTCGCAGAGCTCGATCCCAGGCCTTTTGAAGTTCCAGATGCGAAAGAAACTTCATGCGCCCGTCTTTTCTAAAGCGGATCCGGCATACCAAAGCAAACCCCTCCCGTACGCGTCGTGTTGATGCCGCAGCCGTGGCAGCCCTTGCGGCAGTCCGGCGTCGTCTTCTCCTCAAGCGCTCGCCGCAATTCTCTTTTCAAATATTCTTTGCTCACGCCTGAATCGACAATATCCCAGGGAAGAGGTTCATCAAGGTCTCTTTCTCCCAGTTCTTTCTGTATGTCGACACCGCAAATCTCAAACGCCTTCTCCCATATTTCCGGACGAAAATACGTGTTCCAGCCGTCAAAAGAAGCGCCTTTTCTAAAGGCCGTCTCGATGACATCGGCTAACTTTCTCGAGCCTCTTGCCAAAACCGCCTCGAGATTTGAGACGACCCCCTCATGATAACTATAGCTGAACTGTCGGCTTCGAAGCGCTTTCGCCAGATACTTCTGCCTCTCTTCGACGACATGTCTTGGCGCCATGGCCACCCATTGAAAAGGAGTAAAGGGCTTGGGAACCAGGTAGGCGGTGCTGATGCTCAGTTGCAATCTGTCTTTTCCTGTCACCTCTTTATAAAGCGCGCGAAGCCTTTTTGCCGTCTCCTCGATTCCTCTTACATCTTCAAATGTCTCCGTGGGAAGGCCCAGCATAAAATACAATTTGAGCCGACTCCATCCTTCTTCAAACAGAATCCTCGCATTGGAGAAAATATCATCTTCTTCCACGTTTTTGTTGATCACATCGCGCATTCTCTGCGTGCCCGCTTCAGGAGCAAATGTCAGCGAAGAGCGCTTCGGGCCGCTCACCAGCCGGAGCACGTCGAGACTGAAAGAGTCCAGGCGCAGAGAAGGCAGGGACATCCGAATCTTTTTCTCCTGAATCCTTTCGTGAAGTTCAGCAACGATCTCTTTAATTTCACTGTGATCAAGACTCGAAAGACTCGTCAACGACACCTCTTCGTATCCGCCTTTATTTATCAGCTGCAGAGCATGTTCGACGATCTGTTCCTTACTCTTTTCTCGGACCGGGCGATAGATCATTCCCGCCTGGCAGAAGCGACAACCCTGCGTACACCCTCTGAATATCTCCGTAAATGCACGATCGTGAACGACGTCCATAAACGGCACGATGTGCTCAATAGGATAATCATTCGACTTCAAGGACTTCAGTATCGCCTTCTGCACGGGATACGTCGCTCCGTCATACAGCACGCGATGGCCGCCAAAGACCCCACCATCATGAATTTCTTCGTAGAAAGCGGGGACATACACCCCTCGGATCCGACAAGCTTTTTTTAGAAAACTCTCCTTACTCTTGCTCTTTGCATAGAGATTTAAAAGCTCAACGAGCGTCTCTTCACCATCACCTATGACAAAGAGATCGAAAAACGGCGCCATAGGCTCCGGATTAAAAGCACAGGGGCCGCCCGCAATGACCAGAGGCATCTCCTCTACACGCTCATGCGAGCGAATCGGGATCCCCGCCATACTGAGCATGTTGAGGACATTGGTATAGCTCAGCTCATACTGAAGGGTAAATCCGAGGATGTCGAGTTGGCGAAGCGGCGTGGAAGTCTCAAGCGTTTCAAGCTCTTCTTCTCCTTCGCGTATAATGGCTTCCAGATCTTTATCCGGAGCAAACACTCGCTCGCAAAAAAAAGCCTCATGGGAATTGA
>JAAYOV010000029.1 GCA_012520095.1 Tissierellia bacterium
CTCGCCTCAGCCGCACCAAAAAACTCACCGGATCGATTGAGCGCGGCGAGACCGATTTTGAGCGACTGAACGAGTGAGTACACTCCTCGAAAGACCGGAAGTCTCCAGAGACCCGCGGGCGGAGAAAGAATCGATTGTTCTTCACAATAGATTTCTCCGTCTTCCGTCCGCACGCAGAGCGCTATCCCTGAGGGGCCCCTCATGAGGACCCCCTCAATCAGAGCTTGACCGCCGACGCTGACTTTAGCCAATGTCCGCCTCCTCTCGAAGCTTTAGGTAGCACTGTCCGCACAATGATTCATACGTCGTCTCACTGCCGTCTTCAATCGCCACCTGATCTCCGAAAAAGACATATTGTCCATTGACCTTTCTGCCGTTGATGACGGCTTTTCTGCCACATCTGCAAATCGTCTTCAACTCTTCGATAGAATGTGCCAAAAGCAGGAGTCTCGTGCTCCCGGGAAAACCGTTCATCAAGAAATCCGTACGCAGACCGTAGCAGATGACAGGAATGTCCAAGTGGAGCACCACGAGAAACAGCTCGTCTACCTGATCTGTCGTGAGAAACTGCGCCTCGTCGATGAGGATGCAGTGGATCGGCTTTTGTTCCAAAGCATCCTGCACACAAGCGACAATGTCATCTTCCGAGTCAATCAAGTAATCCACTTTTCTTTTAACACCAAGGCGTGAGACGAGAAGATCCGATCCCTTAGTATCGATCCCCGGTTTCATAAGGAGCACATTCATGCCCCTCTCCTCATAATTGTATGCCACCTGCAACAGTGCCGTGGTCTTCCCCGAATTCATCGCTCCATAGCGAAAATATAATTTTGCCATAATTAATTTTTACCCTATGAACCCATATTTCACTCGAGAAGAAAAAAGATTAGAGCTGCCTCTAATCTTCTATGCCGTATTTTTTCCTGAATCTCTCAGCTCTTCCGCCGCGCTCATGCGCTTTTTGTGTCCCTGTAAAGAAAGGGTGGCAAGCTGAGCAGATTTCTACACGAATCGTATCCTTGGTCGAACGCGTCTTAAAGGTGTTTCCGCAGGCGCAGACCACATCGACCTCATGGTAATCCGGATGGATATCTTTTTTCATGGAAAATCACCTCTCTTCCAATTTCAGTAGTAACTTTGTTATCATAGCACCATTTTTTCTGCCTTGCAAGCATTTTCACCCAATCGCTGGAAAGCCGGAAGCAAACGTTATATTATATCTGTACAAGGAGGCGATCAATGATCACGACAACGAAACAACAAGAGGCAGTGGATGCTCTGTTTTTAGATCAGGGGCTCGAAATGGGAAATGAGCCCGTCGATCGAAATATTCAAAAGATCTGGATCGATATGGAAGACGGCGAGCTCGTGGGCGCGGCCACGCTCGGCCTCAGAGAAGGCCATTGGGTCGTCGACGGCATTGCGGTTCTTCCCGCATATCGAAAAAGCAAACGCGGCAGCCGCCTTCTGCAAAAGGTCGTCGATGAAGCCCGCAACCGAGGAGCTGCGCGGATCTGGCTCGTCGCCAAATCTCCCGGTTTCTTCGAAAAAGAAGGGTTTTCCTACACGGACGCTGAACACTCTCCCCCTGTCTTTGGCTGTAGCCATTGTGATATCCGAGACATCACATGTCACCCGCGATGGATGCTGAAGGATCTTCTTTGATTTGCAGCCTCGCTGTATCATAGTTCCTTCATCGGTGCACTTTCATTTTCGCAGTTTGCTTCAAACCCGCGCTTAGAGCGCCGGAGTTTAAAAGCTTATCTTTTGCCGGTAACAGATGACCGCCTCTTGCTCCTGATATCTCCCATTGAATTGCTTCGTTTCAAAAAATGTCATAAATAGACGATCGACAGGATAAGCAAACTTGACACAATATGCACTTCTCGGCTTACATTCACTGTTCATGGAGGCAAACTCCTTCGCTACTTCTAAAGAAAAGGTTGCCGAAAGCAACGTGCTTGGCGTCGGATAAAAATCTATCTCGCTTGACATCCCTCTATATAAAGAGACTTCTGAAAAGCCGGACAAACCGAAAACAGCTCGTATAAAAGCCATGCGAGCAATAACATATTTTTTCCTTAAAACCTTATCCCCAATATCGGCAAAAATATCTTTTGTCCTCGGTACGCCTCCAAAATAATCGATCAATCCCATCTCGGCCATTGCTATTTTCATTCCCTTCATCCATTCGCCTGAATATGGGTTTAGTAAGTATTGCTCTGCCGTTTTGATTTCCAATTCAAAGACGCCTAATTGTTTCAAATATTGCGCAATATCGTCAAACAAATCTTGGTCGCCTTCTTTTGAATGGATGTCAAGACGCTTTTTCTTTTTAAAAAATCCGGAGTTTTGATGTATCCACTCGACAGCGAATTTTACCTGTTTTTCAATTGCTTTATGTGTGTTTTCAAACACATCTTCAGATTTAGAGATATTTAGCTTCTGCTTAAATCTCTCGCATTGTTTCGATACTCTTTCCACTTCAGCAGGTGATAAAAAAGAGCTGCCTTTTCTAAACTGATAATTGTTGATTTCTTCTGCAGGGATTATCCAGCATTTTCCCTTGTCTTCAAAATCTGTAATTCTCCATATAAACATCGCACTTTCGCTGTCGTAGCTTTCAATATAGCCCGGCGTCCTTCTGCCATCGAGCACTCGACCTTCATTGCCTGCCACTATATGTTCGAGTCTGCCCCTGTCGAAATGATCATCCGGCTCTCTTGCTTTATGTTGTTTGTGGACGCTCATAATCCCCCCTACCAAATTTGTCGTATCTATTGCACTCACCGAAAGCGTTAAGCAATATTTCTTTATGGCTCACTTGCATAATCTCTAATAACTCGAAAGAGAAAAGTCAAAAAACACTTCTTTCCATTTCTTCAATACTCTTTTATTATCTTCCAGTGCTTATATAAATCTTCCATAGAATATCTTGCATTGGCAGGGCTGGTGGAAGGCAGCCGAACAGCTTTACGTCCTGTTTGCTGCTCTTGATATTTTTGATAATAGCGATGAGCAGTTCCGCCGTTGCAGAATACTTGCTGTATATCCGCCTCATGAAAAATCGGACTTAAATCCGAGGGAATGGCGTTTTGAATGCTGGAATCACTCGAACCGATGATATCACAGCGATTAATGACATCATAGACGGCAATCCGGTGCTTCAATAGGAAAGCCCTTCTCTCTTCAAGATCCGCACTCAATGTCACGTCAAAAATCCTCGCAAGCAAAGGCCAGAATCGATTTCGGGGATGACCGTAAAAGAAACCGTATTCTCTGGTCTTGACAGAGGGAAAAGAACCTAAAATCAAAATTTTTGAATCCGCTTGAAATAGAGGCCGAAACGGATGGATGACAGTCTGATGCATGCTCCTATTCACTCTCCTATCTGTCCCATTTACACAATTGATAAGCACGCTTATTGTGTAGGCTCTGAACCGAAACCTTCTTTATCATTATGTTTTCCCCTTTAGTATAACCCTGACCTCTTCTTCGAAGAAACACGAACCTAAGCTTGCGGACATGCTCAAAAGAAAAGACAACCTGTTTTCCTATTTCGCCTTCCCGGAACCCACCCGCCGTTCTCTTTTCATCAACAACCCGGCAGAAAGTCTGAATAAGCGCCTGAGGCGAGTCACAAGGAGCAAAGAGCAATTCCTTCGTGAAGAGGCGCGGTATGCGCAAACTTGTTAGAGATGTTTTCCTCGCCCCGTTAACCGTTCCCTCGCTCTTATTCCTGCTTATACTACAAGAACATTTACACAAAACTCTTTAGTTCGTGTACAACAACTTGACAATATTCTATATATCACCATATACTGAAAATAGTGATTGATATAAGTTATATATATATTAAATAGTGAGCTGCTGGAAGATCCTTCCTGTTTATAATTTGAAGAAATTCTATCGAGGAGTATGCAATGAACAAAACTCATTCATTTATGATTCGTTTTGTTTTTTTAATGTTTTTCCTTCTACTCACCGGTGCTGTATTTGCTTGGAGCAATCCCGGTACCTATCAGCTGACCAGAGGCCAGTCTCCAACGACATACACGACAGAAAGCCTAGAGCTACGTGACACAAAAACTACTAGTTCTACAACTTTTCGAGTAGACACCTATACAAAAACGATGTGGTCTTACCCTGAATATCGACTCGTCAATTCGAACTATTCTCCTTGCAGTGACTGGGTTGCCGTTCCTGCCGTCGGAGGCAGATCCACAGGCACAGGAAACTCCGGGGTGATCGGTTACTATTATTACGGCCAAATTAAGCCTGCATGGAACCAATTGGGAACAGATACCATCCGATTGGATTTTTCTGCCGATTAATTACCACTTTCTGATACCCACAGCTCACTGTTATATTACTAAGGAGCCCAGGATGGTGATCATCGAATTTAAAAAACTCTTCTTCTCAAAAAGCACGTTCCTAATTTTACTTCTCCTCACCTTTATTGCTTCTCTTAGCTTTTATGAAAGTCACCTAAATTATCAGGAATTCGTTCAAATGGAGCAAAGCAAAGATGTAGATATCAATCTTTCCGCTGTCAAACAGTTTCTCCACGAGAATAAAGCGCTTTCCTATTTGTTCCGATTCATTTTTCAAAGCGAGTATTATCAGCTGTTTGTGATGGCGCTATTCGCTTTTATCGGAATCCACCTCTCGGCCGAGCCACTGAAGAGACTAAACAGTGGATATGGAAATCTGATTATGACGAGAACACAATATTGCGCGTTCTATCGAGATCTCCTCATCGCGCAGTCCGTTTACCTGACAATTTTACTGTTCCTACACTTTTTCTGTATTCTCGTGCTTGCGCTGGCTCTGAACTCGTTTGAAATGGGCATCGGATTCTTTCAAGGTTCTTCGTTCGGACCTGTGGCAGGAATCGCTTTTCTGCTGATTTCGGTTGCGCTCTGTATCTTCTTGAGCCTTCTTGTCAATGCCCTCACGTCCGCATTATATCTATTGATTCGAAATATTTATATTCTTCAGGCAATCCCGCTTGTCGGCTTTCTCTTACTCCCGCTGATTATTGGAAGTACCATCGCAAACCTCTTCCCAAGCCTTCGCTCTTTCTTTTTGGCAATCATCCCATATGAGCTTTTGTACATCCAGCGCACGATATTAACCGGTAACTTCCACTGGTCCACTTTCTCCGTGATGTTGCTGTTCTATCTGTTTTTAATTTTCGTTGCCCTCATCCTTTTCTCACTGAACAGGCGAACGTTTGGAAAGCGGTTTTTATGAGTAGAAGACTTGGCCCCTGGCTCATCCATATGCTTTATTTAATCCTTGCTGTGTATATGGTCGACGAATTTCGTCCGGCTTTTCAAAGCGGTCTGAGGGCGGATGAGTTTGTCTATGCCACGCTCATCCATTGGCATGCTGTTTTCCTTCGATTTGGCTTCTTCACACTGTTTCATGTGTGTTTTCTACGAGTGAAGTTATATAATCCCATGATTCACTCTCGGATCAGTTCTGATACCGCTTCGTATCTATTCCTGCATATCATAAAAAATGCTGCATATTTAAGCGCCATGTACCTAATACTGAGCCTCTTCCCTCTGCTCATCGCGGGACAGACAAACCTTTCGGTTCGGACGGTCGCTTTCTTTGCACTTCAGAATTTTGTGTTTTCATGCCTTGGTATATCCGGCTATTATGCTCTGGATCTATCAATTCGAAAGGAAAATACAAGCCTGTTCCTGTGTATCCTAATCAATGTCTTTTTTATTATGCTGTTCGGGACAATTCGTTTCTTCCTACCAAAACTCTCAGTCATTAGCCTCCTCGACGATCCGGGCAAGTTCCTCGCTCTTGCACTCTGCGCCCAGATCGGGATCTTATTTGTGCTTTACTTGCGACTTACGAAAGGACTGTTCCTATGCGAAGAAACTTTTTCGTAATCCTGGGGGTTCAGTTCTTCTGTTTTCTTCTTTTGAAATCCGAGTCTTCTTTAACCTCCGTAATGCCTCAGATCTGGTTTCCGTTTCATCACGAAACCGGCTCGATCCTATTTCCTTATCTTGCCTTGCAGCTGGTTTTTATCTTTATACTTTTTTCAGCTTTGCGCATGCACTTTGACAGTATCCTACGAATGAAAAACTATCTTTTTGTACGGATAGATAGTCAAAATAATTCCTATATACTCGCTTTCTTTCGTATCCTTCAGCCTCCACTGGCTTTCGTCGGCATCTTTAGCGTCCAACAGTTTCTGTTCTTAGTTGTGGAAGAGGAAAGCGCTCTGCAGAGTTTTCTGTTTTCTGCAGAAGTCTTCTGGTTACTGTCTGCCTGGGCGCTCCTGTACTTTTCAGCATCCCTAGTCTTGAAAAAAACCGAATTGTTGCATATCATCCTGTTTGTCGTTTACGTTCTACTTACCCTGTTGGCTTTCCGAATCCCATGGCTGAGAGTTCTGATTCCTCTATATGCGAATCCGCCCGGAGAGTTGCCGATGATGCTTCTTCAGGTTTTTCTGTTTCCGGCGGCACTTTTCCTTGGGTATTTTGCTCTTCAGCGGATCCGAAGGGCAGGCGTCTATCACTAAATAATCTTACCAGGAGGACTCGATGATTACCGTCCACAACGCTTCATTCCACCTTAATAATATGGAAATACTTCACTCCATCTATCTAAATCTTCATCCGGGAAGCGCACATCTTCTCACCGGCCATAACGGATGCGGTAAAACAATGCTCCTTCGTTTACTGGCTGGACTAATCCGTCCAACTTCAGGAGAGATCGTTTTCTCAAAGCGCCCATCGTACGGGGTCATCATTGAGAATCCTTCTTTTCTTATGCACGAATCAGCATACTACAATCTCAAATTCCTCGCGGATATCAACCGTAAAATCGGAAAACAAACTATTGATGCGTACCTGAAGCATTTCGGGTTGTATGATAAGAGAAACAAAAAGGTCAAGGCACTCTCGCTGGGAATGCGCCAGCGACTCGCGCTTGCTCAGGCTTTCATGGAAAACCCGAATATTCTTCTCCTAGATGAACCATTCAATGCGCTTGATAAGCAATACCGGGCCCTGCTGTTGGAAGATCTGTTTTCTGCTAAGGAAAGCGGAAAAACAATTGTCATCGCCAGTCATGGTGACACTGAAGCCGACAGCAATATCTATGATCAAATCCATATCATGGAGAATGGAACAATAGTACAGAATTAACCCTTCACTAACGCTTTAATTTACCGAGGCAAAGACTGCTTTCCGATTTTCCCCGTCAGTTGGACGGCGGGAGAGTAGTTATGATAAATCATTTTCTTGCCTGGCTCTGCTACACTTTCTTTCACACATAGTTAAGTTACATGTGAAGGAAAGAAGTGTGCATCCGCTTCTATTTAGTATATATCCCGGATTTGTTCCATTGTATTTCATTATTTGCAACAAAAAACTGCTGTGCCTCCACGCGAAGATACAGCAGTCGTTTTCATTTAATGAAATATATCGAGAAACTTATCCCAGAAACTCTTTTCAGGCTCTTCGACAACGACCTCTTCGACAGTCTCTTCCGGTGACTGTGCCTGCGTGAGGTAGACAAACTGCACTTTTTGGATGCCTGTGTTTCTCTCATCTGCAAAAGATACCAGTTCATATTCACCGGGGATGAAATCACCCATTGCCTCTTCAATTTTCGCCTTCATTTGCTCGCTCATATTGCTCGTTTCATTTCTCAGTGTATTTGCACCGCTTCTGAGTTGATTTCCTCCGCCGGCCAGTTCTCCAATTCCCCTCGAAAAACTGCCAAATCCGCTGAAGAGCAAACCCATGCCCTGTTCATATTGGCCCATTCCGCTGATCAGTTCCCGATCTCCGGCCATCAGTTGAGCGTGAGAATCACTGAGCGTTTGTGATCCCTCCGCCAGTTGGTTGACGCCCGAAGAGATTTTCTCACTCTCCCCGGCAAACTCTCCGGCGCCCGCCTGCAGCTGTGCAACACCTTCCTTGTCAAGTGCCTCTGCGCCGATTGCCGCCTGCTTGACCCCTCCGACATACATCTCCAGCCCGTTGTGAAACTCACCGTAAGCGGCGGAGAACACCTGAATCCCTTCTTTGAGTTGAGAGAGCTCCTCCGGATTGAAGGCCTGAATCGTCGTATTGAGCCTCGAAATCAGACCCCGCACAACTTCATACTCATCTCTGAGAATGCTCAAAGAGTCGATCATTCCCTGCACAAGAGGCTTGAGTCCATTGAGAGAGGCGTGGATGGCACGAAGTTCAGCCGTCTCCGAATAGAGTTTTTGTCTGTAGTGCTCCACATAAGAGAGGGTCGCTTCCAGTTGAGTATTGCTGCTGCCTGAGATATCCAAGTTCGCTTTGATCACGTCGCTGTCAAGAGCGGCAGCTATCTCATCCATTCGAGCCATGCTGCTTTCAAAGCGTGTCAAGGCATCATTTAAAAGAGCGATAAATGTATCAAAGTCTGTGGCATCTACCGTCTGTGCAAATTGATCAAAGGATGCAGAAAATGTCTGAAGAATCGAGAGCAAAAGCTCGACTTCCGCATCGTTGAGCGGAAAAGACATCAGCGCGTCCATCGCCTCAAATCCCGCCAAAATTTGCTGAGAGCCCGCAACCAGTTTGTCGCCTTCAGAGGCAAGTGTCTGCAGGCCTTGAGCCAGCCCTTGACTTCCTTCTCGAAGTTGATCGATGCCGGAGCTGAACTGCTCGATACCTTCTACGAGCTGATCCATTCCACCTTTAAACTCCTGCATTCCCTCCGAATACTGTCTCAGCCCCTCATCGAACTGTTCACGACCGGCATGAAGCTGCTCCATTCCACCTTTGATGGCTCCAAGATTATCGTAAAGTTCTCCGATGCCCCCTTCGAGTTGATCTGCCGCATCACTCAGCTGCCCGACTCCGCCGACATACTCACTGACTCCCCCCGCTATCATCGCAATGGCATTTTGAAGCTGCGTTAAATCTCCCGTGTACTGACTGATATCGGGAAGCTCCATAAACAGCTCAAAGGGAAGTCCGGCTATCTGAATCTGGCCCAGATGGGCATCTTTTGCCTTCGCCTGGATGATAAAATCCGCCTCTTTACCGGGAAGAGAGGTGAGATTGACCACCTTTGTCTCTCCGGAAGATGCAATCGTGGCCCCTTCACTTTCAATATTGCTGAAGTATTTCTGATCGAAATTCATCGAAATCTGGAGCATGTAATTTTCATAGAATAGAGGATTTACTTCCTCATTTTGCCGCACCTTGACGCGAATGACGAGGTTTCCGCTCTGACCTTTGAGGGCCTCGGGAGAAAACACTTTTCCGTCAAGTTCGTATCTGAACGTGACATTCCATGGCATCAGATTGTTTCGAACCTTCCCCTGATAAAAGAAGTCCTGTGCATCCGTCTCCGCATATACCTCTGTAAATCCATGGCGAAGAGTACTTGTATCGGTGAGATTGAGCACTTCAGTGTAATTGCCGTAATCAAAGAGCTCCCTCCCCTGCCCTAAAAAAGCATTGACGATAATGACTTCCTCCACATGGCCGGATGGATTCATTTTTGCATACACCACTTCTTCCTTCTGTGGAAGAGCAATCAGCGGCTGCGCGAGGACGGCAGAGGAAAAAAGAAGGAGTATGGCGATAGCAAGACTGACTATTCGCTTCATGGCGACCTCCGTAAAAATTTCACTTTCCAAGTCGTCTTTTCTATCAGTGAATCAGAGATATAGAGAAGACCCGGCAAAAAGAAGTTGACCATCAAAAAAGACAAGAATGCACCTCTTCCCAACACCGTTCCCAATTGGGACACTACCTCAAGAGAAGAGACGATCGACAAGATGACTCCGGCCAGACTGAGGATCATCGCGGGGGTGATCAGTGTTGCAAATGTCTGATTCACTGTCAGCTCAATCGCCTTGCGCTTGTCATTATCTATGCGGTTACTCAGATAGTGCTGAGTAAATAAGATCGCATAGTCCACCGTCGCACCGAGCTGAACAGTGCTGATGATGAGATAGCCTATATAGGCGAGCCTGGTTCCCGTCACATAGGGAATGGCGAGATTGATCCATATACTTCCTTCAATGGTGAGAATCAAAAGGAATGGAATGCTCAATGATCGAAAACTGATCAGAAGCACCAGCCAAACGGAGGCAATGGCGAGACCGTTTACAATCACATTGTCGCGGTTGATGCTCGTCTTCATATCTCGCATCACCACGCTTTCTCCGATGAGATGATACGCATCTCCATAGTATTTTCGCGCGGTGTCGCGGATGGTGTCGACCAGATCAAAGGCTTGATCGCCTTCTTTATCAGAGTTCACCGTCAAGATGATTCGGCTGTAATTGTCGCTTAAAAGCATAGACAGCTGATCTTGCGGCAATATATCAGAGGGGATCAGCCTTCCCACCTCCGTTTGATAAGAAGTAATCGCGATCACCTCGTCCATCGATCTGAGCTCTTCATGCAATTCGTATTCTCGACCCCAGTCTCCCTGAGGCACCATCAAAGCCATCGACAGATAGCGGCCGAATCGATCCATAATAAACTCTCTGTCCACCGATTCTTTGGAGCCTGCACCATAATCGCTCATCCCATACATAAAATCATTTTTGTTCTGAGCTAAAAACGCCACCGGGAAGAGAAGGCCTATAATCAGAAGCCAGACCGCATACTTTGCAATAAACGCGCCCAACCCTTTAAAAGAAGGGAGGAACGATCGGTGAGCCGTTTTTTGAAGTGTTTCATCTATCGCCAGCATGAGGGTCGGCATAAAGAAAATGACGCTAACAAGGCTGAAGACGACACCTTTTGCCAAGACGATCCCCATATCGGATCCGATTCTGTAACTCATAAATATGAGAGCAAGAAACCCAAGAACCGTCGTCATGGAGGAAGCGAGAATGGCATTGGAGCTCTTAATAATTGCCAGACGCATCGACTCCGAGCGATCGAATCCCTGTGCCAGATATTCTTCTCTTGCGTGGAGCAAAAAGATCGCATAATCCATTGAAACAGCCAGTTGTAATACGGCTGCTACCGCCTGCGTAATAAAGGAAACCTCATCAAGAAGGATATTCGTTCCCATATTGATGAATATGGCGACCCCGATCGTAGCCAGCAGAATCAGAGGCTCCATCCAAGAGCGCGTCGAAAGCGTCAGGATCAGAAGTCCAAGAGGAATCATAAAACCCATGATCATAAGGATTTCCGAATTAACGGCCATCTGCGCCATCGCAAGGTCGATCAGCTGACCCTCGACAGCTCCGCCCTCGCCGGCAATCTCCTGCAAGCGATGCATTGTCTGCGGAGCATCATCCAGGTCCGTCGTTACTTGATAAAGCGCTCCTCCGTCATAAAACCCCTCCACCACTTTGGGATCTTGCATCTCCAGAGGCTCTTTCATGTCCAAAAAGTCGTCCAGCCACATGACACCGCTCACTTGAGGGATGCGAAGAATCTCCTCCTTTACAGCCAGCGCCTCGACAGGAGTGACATCGGGAACATACAGGCGGACATTGGGAATCGCCTGATCAAACTCTTCTTCCATGACATGAAGCGCCTTCGTAGACTCGGCGTCCTCCGGCACATAATCTTGCAAATTGTAATTTACTTTTACCTGCGTCGAAAGCAGGAGTCCCGCTACGCTCGCGAGAATAAAAAAGACCAGCAAAAATTTCCTGAATCGGATAATCCATGTAGCAATCGTATTCATATTCTCTCCGCTTCTTATGCTAAAACAGCTCCGTCTTCAAAGCAAACACCAATATATCCACAACTGTCTATTAATAGACAGTTGTGGATTAAGTGTGGTAAGATAACAAAAATATAATATTTGGAGGGAACATGAGCCAAATCTACGATCGACGTATCCTTCGAACAAAAAAACTTCTTCGAGAAGCTTTCACCCGCCTCTTGCAGACAAAGCCTTTGGAGAAGATCAGCGTCAAAGAACTCTGTGATCTGGCGGGGATCAATCGCTCGACATTCTATCTCCACTATCAGGATCTTCGCGATTTATACACCCGGCTTGAAGAAGACCTGTATACGACGTTTGAGGAGAAATTGGAGCGTTTTATGAAAGAAGAGGGAAAATGGTATGAATCACTCCTCAGCGATTCACAGCCTAATAAATTGAGCATCTTTCTCGAGACGTATCATTTTATCGCCGAAAATAGCGATCTGGCGACCCTGGCATTAAATACACATGATGATCGTAACATCGTCATGCGCATCTATAAAAAAGGAAAAGAGAGCTTTCTGGAGGAGTTCATCGGTAAGGTTTCTCCTCAAGGGCTCTCGAAGCTCAGTTATTATTTTGAGTATATCGCCAGCGGCAGCGTGGGAATTCTGGCAAGCTGGGTGCAAGGCGGTATGAAAGAAACCCCTGAGGAAATGCACGCCATCACGCAGGAATTTATTCTACGCACCCCTCTTCCCCGCCTTGAGTGACTATCGACTCAAGCTGAAAATATCCATAAATTCATCATTGTTTGCCGTGTGGAGCATGTCGTGAATCATCTCCTCAAGGAGAATCGCCTGGTCGCGCTCGCTGAAGTTTCTTCGAAGTTTCCAGACAAATTCCATCTCCTTCTGCGTCAGAAGACGCTCTTCTCTGCGCGTACCGCTCTTTGCAATGTCGATCGCCGGGAAGATTCGCCGCTCCGAGAGTGCACGTGTAAGGACAAGTTCCATATTTCCTGTGCCTTTAAACTCTTCAAAGATCACTTCGTCCATCCTTGAACCCGTGTCGATGAGGGCAGTGGCAAGAATCGTGATGCTCCCGCCTTCCTCGAGACATCTCGCCGCTCCAAAAAAGCGTTTGGGTCCATGAAGGGCCGCCGGATCGAGTCCGCCGCTGAGCGTTCGTCCGCTCGGAGCCGTCTCCAGATTGAAAGCTCTTGCCAGTCTTGTAATGGAGTCAAGCAGGATGACGACATCTTTTCCCATCTCCGCAAGTCCCATAGCTCTTTCCAAAACCAAATCCGCCACCCGCAGATGATTGGAAGGCAATTCATCAAAGGTCGACGAGATGACATCGCTGTGGATGCTCCTTCTCATTTCCGTCACTTCCTCCGGACGCTCATCAATCAGAAGCACCATGACCGTCACTTCGGGGTGATTTTTTTCAATGCTTTTTGCGATGTTTTGTAAAAGAATCGTCTTACCCGCCTTCGGAGGTGCGACGATTAAGCCGCGCTGCCCTTTCCCGACCGGGCTCACCAGATCAATCAGCCTGGTGGACAACTCGATTCGACTGTTTTCAAGGAGCAGCCTTTCCCTCGGATGAATGGGCGTCAAATCCGAAAAGCGTTTGCGGTGAATAGACTTAGAGGGGTTTTCATTGTTGACTTCTTTTATGTAAATAAGCGCGCGGAAGCGATCTGTATCTTGATTTCTCTTGGCGTCTCCCTGGATTTTGTCTCCGGTTCGAAGATTGAAAAGCCGGATGAAGTTGGGAGAGACATAGACGTCTTCTTCAGAAGAGGAGAAGTTGTCGAACCTCAAGAAGCCGAAGTCTTTGCCTTCAACGAGCTCAAGAAAACCGTCCACATGATCCGCCCCCTCACGAAACGCCATTTCGCGCGGCTCTTTTTTTACGTCTGATTCAGACCCCTCTTCCTTTTCCTTTACTTCTTTTACGCTCTTTATTTTCTTCTTTGAAGTGACAAGGGGCTCCTTTTTACGCTCGCGCCTCGGAACCTTCTTTTTTTGCGGTTCTTCTGCGGCTTTGAGGTTCTCTTTTAGAAATTCAATAAGGCGGGCTTTGTTCAAAGAACTCCAGCCTTTCAATTGATGATCCTTAGCGAGTTGGCGAAGCTCCGCCAGCTTTAGCTCTTCAAGATTTGTCTGCACTCTTCCTCCTTTTTCTTTTGCAGAATGAAATAGATAATTATCTGATTAACAGAAACGATCTTTTACATAAATGATGATGTGTAATTGCGCCGGGCAGATTTGCCCAAATAGAAGCAGTCCTTGTAGAAATAAGGATAGGTGGAAAGTCTGAGCTCTTCACCGGCATATCCTCATCGACGATTCGGGAAACAAGCTTGCCCGATGACTGAGTTTTATCAATAAGCAGAAATTGAACAAGATGTCGCAAATGACGGTAAGATCATCAAATTTAGAGACAATATCTTCATCGAATTTCGAGCTAATCATACCACTTATGTTTGAAATGGTAAAGAATATATCTAAGATATCGCATAAGAATTCCTTATATTGGATATACAAATCGTTTTTTATGAAGGAGCGGCTCATCGCCCTTGCAAGAGCGTGCGCAAGAAACAAAAGACGCTATGATAGCGTCTTTTATTAATTATTCCATGCCTTCTTCCCATTCCAAGCAGGCCTGTGCCTCCGCGTCTTCTCTTTTTAAAGTTTCCAAGAATTTTTCCGGGGCATCTGTCTTCATCTTCAGACAAATCCCACATCCTGTGGAGATTTCTCTAGGGACGGGAATCAATCTGGCGTCGAGCTCCATCTCTTTTGCCGCTCGTTCACCGATCAGGGCATCCGAAATAGTGAAGAAAGTCACTATATATGTCTTCATTTCTCAAGAGTCAACAGATAGTCAAACCCCTTCGTCGCCTCACGGACTCGGTATCCATGTTCAATTGCATAATTCTTGACATTTGCCACCGAGTGCGCCTCGCTCAAAAGCACGACGATTTCCTCTGCGCCGCTTCGAATAGCCGCAGCTACCTGCATCACCGGTTCCGGACAAGAAAGTCCTCTCACATCTACTTCCATTATTGCCTCCTAAGCTTCTCTTTTTGTGCCGTGGATTCCCACTGCAAACAGAAATACGATACATACGACGACGGCGATCATTCCGGGCACTCCGGGCCCCCCCGCCACAGCTGCCGCTTCCGCTGTCGCTGCCGCTGCGGGTGAAGCGGCAAATCCGAAGTTATGTGCGACAGCCGCTCCGACGAGCATTCCAAGAACCGCCACTCCCGAGTCACTCGAGCCTTGTCCCATGAGAATGAGCTGTCGGAGCGGGCATCCTCCCAAAAGAATCGATGAGAATCCGACCACATACAAGCCGAGAATATTCCATAGATGCTGCGCGTGAGCGACCGGCCCGAACATCCTGACGACGAACTCGCCTTGAATGGCATTATAAACCGTCATGGAGAGAAAGATTCCGACTACGATGCTGAAAAGGTCAAAGTTTTTGATGAGTATGGCATCGCGCACTCCTCCGGCAAAGCACATGCGAATGCGCTGGGCGATGACTCCGATCACAATGCCTGCGGCAAGCGAAATCAGCCAAGGAGCATGAAAGCTTCCCGGTCCGCTCTCGCTAAACGCAAATTTTTGCGGGAAGACAAGCGTTGCGGCAAAGGCCAACGCAAAGATTACAGGAAATACGAGTCCGCTTCCCTTCTTTGTGATCTGCGATCTCCCTAGGGAATAGCCCTTTTTAAGGAAGAAGATGCCGGTGGCAACACCTCCAACAAATCCGATCATGCCAATCCATGCAGAAATCTCGCCGGATGCCATGCGCAGCACCATGCGCGTCGGGCAGCCCAGAAAGACGAGAGCACCGATCATCATTGCCATGGCGAGAAAAAAACGGATCATGGGTGAACTGCCCGCCGTTGAGCGGAATTCTCCTTTTGCGATCGAAATGATAAAAGAGCCAAGTACAAAGCCAACAATTTCCGGTCGAAAGTATTGTACCGCCGCAGCTTGATGGAGTTTGAGAGAGCCCGATATGTCGCGAACAAAGCATGCAATGCATATGGCCATATTCTTCGGATTGCCGAAATATGCCAGCGCCGCAGCAATTAGGCCCGTCAATATACCCCAAAGTAACAGTTTTCTTGCTTTCATATAATGTCCTTTCCATGAATTATTTCTATAAGCGCTTGTGCCGCTTGATGCACTTCTTTTTCTGTATTTGAATAGCCGAAGCTAAAGCGCACCATTCCACGTTTCTCGGTCCCGAGCGATTGATGAGCGAGCGGAGCACAGTGCCCCCCTGTTCTTGTGATGATGCCATATTTTTGGGAGAGTATCTCTCCCGCCTCGCCGGACGAGAGGTCTCCGATATTGAGGGGAATGACTCCCAGAGCCTCTTCTTCCGGCCCGTAAAATACGATCTCCTCTTCTTCTTTCAGAAGATCATAAAATAATTTTCTGAGATCTCGCTCTTTTTTAAGCCTATTGTGTACTCCTTCTTCAAGGAGAAGATCGACCGCCGCTTCCAGACCCATGAGGCCATGAAGATTGTGTGTGCCCGCCTCCAAGCGCACCGGCATCTGTTCCGGATGCTCTTTGGAAAATGTCTGCACACCTGTGCCGCCGCGAAGAAAATGATGTATGTCGAGTTCGGGGTTGAGGCAAAACCCTCCTGTCCCCTGCGGGCCAAGCAGCGCCTTATGACCTGTAAAACAGACGGCGCTCAGTCCTTCGTCGATTCGCGCAGAAAGAAGACCCGCACTCTGAGCAGCGTCGATGATGAGATGGATTCCCTTCTCTTTGCAAAGCGCCGCCGCCTCGTCAATAGGAAACACCCATCCGAGCAGATTGCTTGCATGAGTCATAACCACAGCTTTCGTATTCGGCTTTATCGCCTTTTTCATACCGGATACAATCTCTTCAGGACGGCAGAAATCAACAATGCTGACTTCAACCCCTGTCGATTGAAGATAATAAAGGGGTCTGAGCACGCTGTTGTGCTCAAAAGAAGTGGTGATGACATGATCACCGGGGACAAATGCACCTATGAGCACGGTATTGAGGCTTTGGGTCGCATTCATCGTAAAGATGGTTCTCTTGGGACTTGCTCCAAACACGGCGGAAACTTTTTCTCTCACACCGAAGAGCTTTCTCGATGCCTCTAATGCCATGGAGGAGCTCCCCCGATCGGCACTGGAAACATGTTTCATGGCTTCGATGACGGCATCGATAACACGCTGCGGCGTGGGAAATGTCGTCGCTGCATGATCAAAATACATACTCCCTCCCCGCGTCACATTATAACAAGGAAACGCGCCGCTAAGCTTTGAATAACAGGTTTTTCTGATAGATAATATCTATCTGAATTGCTTTTCTATAGACTAAGCAACGCTTTTAAATTTACGAAAATAAAAAAGCCTGCAGACTCCATCTCCGCAGGCAAGCAGCAAGGATGATTCAGACATCCAAAAACGCAAAAGGAAGTGAGCGAGGGAGGATCTCAAAGTCGATCCTCTGAGTCTCAAAGATCGTTCCGTCGTAATTTCCGACGATCGGCTTATTTACACCTTCAAAAAAGCCCGACACGACCGACTCCATTCGAACGCGCGGATCACCGGCTACTGTCCCCTTTCTGTACTTTATGATCAGCGGCAATATCTGCGCCGTACTCATGCTCTTTGCAAGGAGCAGATGGAGGACACCGTCATCTACCTCTGCCATCGGAGCCGGATAAAATCCGTTTCCATAATAGCCGCCGTTGCACAGCGCCGAAAGAATAAAATCATCTTCGTATTCTACGACACTACCGTCTCCTCGAGTAAAGCCCACGCGCGTCAAGAAGCTTTTATTGCTAAACAGCGACACACCGACCCCTCCAAAGTAAGACATGCCTCCAAGAAAGGGAAACTTTTCCTGCAGCGCATACGTTTTTGCAAGAATCAAGGTGTCAAATCCGAAGGACATGACATTGATGCAATACGCGCTTGGCTTTTCTTCTGCGTTCATCCGAAGCGCAATGATGTCAATCGGGCGTATCTGTGGATTCGGTGTCGCTGCAAACAACTTTTTGGCATCCAGTGTGGGAAGGACAGACTTGGCAAAGTCATTTCCCGTCCCCAAGGGAATCACTCCGAGGGCACAGCCCGTCCCCAATACAGCGCTTGCCGCTTCGCCGAGAGATCCGTCTCCGCCGCAGGCATAGACGACGCCATTTTCTCCCTGCTCGCAAGAAAACTCTCTGGCGAGCTCGATCACGTGATTCTCATGCTCCGTCAGGCGAACCTCGAGCATATCCTGCATTCCGCAAGAGGTAAAAACATGCCGGATATCACGTATATAGCGAATCGATTTGCCCCGGCCCGCTCCACTGCTGAGAAGAAAGAGAAACTTTTTCACGCAACCGCACCTCCACAGATCATTTATGTTCATACAGTACAAGAGATTTAAAAGCTTGCGACGATGTCTTCCGTAAGATTTTCTACGACGGCAAGAGCGAGCTTCACAGCATCTTCCACGTCGCTGAGCGCGCAAATCCCCTCTCCCGAGTGAATATAGCGCACGGGGATGCCAATGACAATCGTCGGAACACCTCGCTTCGTCAGGTGGATGGCGGCACCGTTTGTGCCGCCGCCGAGGCGGACAGCTTCCTGATGGCAAATCCCCTCTTTTTGAGCAATATCCAAAGTAAAACGCTGAAATCTCGGATGTGTGATCATGCTCCTGTCCATGTGGCGAAGCATAGGCCCCCTCCCCAACGCGCACTGAACCTGGTCGACGGGAAAAGTATCGTCTGCCGGCGCCCCCTCAAATGTAATAGCAATATCGGGCTTTACATTCTGAGCCGCAACGATTGCCCCCCTATGTCCGACTTCTTCCTGAGAAGAAAAGCTTCCGACAATTTCAAACGGTGTCCGCTTATTCTCCAGAGCTAAAAGTATTTCGACAAGAGCCGCACATCCTATCCTACAGTCAAACGCTTTTCCATAGAATTTCCCCCGCTCTTCATCAAAGCGGCTTTTCACATGAGGGACAAGGGGCGAGCCCAAATTCAGTCCATAGCTTTCTTTCACTTCCTCTATACTGCTCGCTCCTACATCAAAAACCACGGAGGAAAGATCTCCTCCTTTGCGCGCCTCTTCAAAGTGCGGCGGAGGTGAAACCACCATGCCCGCAATCAAATCCCCACGGGAATTTCTTGCCGCCAGCCGCAACGAACCGAACTGTGAACCCCAGCCTCCGAGCGGAGCCAGTCTCATTGTCCCCTTCGGAAGAAGGCTCTGCACCATAAAGCCGACCTCGTCGGTATGGGCATCGAGCATCACGCACAGAGCGCCTTTTCTTTCTTTTCGGACATAGAGGTTTCTCAGTCTATCTTCTTCAAGTTCATATTGACTGTCTTGAAAGTACGTTCGAAGAAGAGCGACGACATCTTCTTCAAATCCCGACGGACCGAAGGCGTCGGAGAGCGCAAGTATTCTTTCAATCGAAATATTCATCTTTTCCCCTATATCTCTATCAACTCATATTCGAGAGAACCCATACCGAGCTTATGGGCATGCACAAGAGTAGCTCTCCCTTTTTCAAAAAGTTTGCTCCCTTCTCTTTCCTGCAGCGTATCCAAACACGCTTTATCGATTGCCACCGCATCCGTAGAGGCAAAGACGCCGATATTATCTGCAATGATATCGAGCGGTCTTCCTACGCAATCGCAGAGTTCTGTAATATTGAGGAGATAATTGATATAGATCATCTCCTTGTCTTTCTGTGCCCCATAAGCATACTCGGCCAGTTTTTCAATAAAATTCTCCCCGCTCCAATCGTGGGCAACCGCTCCCGTCGGACAACCTGCGATGCATGCCGCGCATCCCACGCAGAGCTCCGGATCAATATGGGCAACCTCGTCAATAGTGATAGCACTGTGGTCGCAATACTCCAGACAAGTCTCGCAGGCAATGCATTTATCCTCCTTCACCCACGGACGGATGCCGGCGTGCTGTGCCATCTTTCCTGCGCGGCTGGCAAAACCCATCGCAAGTTGTTTCATCGCTCCGCCAAATCCCGCTTGATTATGTCCTTTGAAGTGAGCCAACACCACAAACTGATCAAATTGCTCATATGCCTTGCCCAATATCACCGAGTCAAAATACTCTCCTTCAATGGACACAATTTGTGTTTCTTCTCCATGATGACCGTCTGCAATCGTAATAGGAATGCGAGTAAACCCGTGTTCTCTTGCCGTCTTCAGATGTTCTTCACGCGTCGTGCGAGAACCTCGATAGAGGACATTGCTGTCCATAAACCGCGTCTTTATCCCTTTCTCCTCCAGAACATCTATAACACCGTCAAAACAAGCCGGGCTTAAAAAGGTCGTATTCCCCTTCTCCCCGAAATGTACTTTGAGAGGCACTTCTTCCAAGAGCTCAATGTGCTCTTCTTCGATCATTTTTTCAAACAACTCTCTTGCAACTTTGCTCAAAAGCGGCGGATCAAATATTGTACAGGGCTTAAAAAATACCTTGCTCTTCATACCATTCCCCCTCCATTCAAAATCAATTATAACGCATTCTTGGCTCAAATCGGCATAATGCCGGCCAAAAGAGATGAATGAACCTATCCGCAATCGATTTTCAGTTGAACATAATAAAGAAAAGCAGACAGTCCATGAGACTGTCTTGCCGAATTCTATCTGTTTTTACGTTCAAAAATCTTCTATGCACTTCTATCAAAAAATACCCGCAAACTATTCAAGACCGCAAGAAGAGCAACACCTACATCAGCAAAGACGGCAAGCCACATATTCGCTATGCCGGCAGCCCCCAAAATCATTACCAATACTTTTACACCGATGGCAAAAATTATGTTTTGAAACAGTATTCTCTTTGTGCGATGGGATATCTCTATGGCTTTGGGCAGCTTGTCGATTTCATCGCTTATGAGAACGATATCCGCCGCCTCCAACGCAGCATCGCTTCCCACACCTCCCATGGCCACTCCTACATCGGAAGCAGCAAGGACAGGCGCGTCATTAATGCCGTCGCCGACGAACAGGACTTTTTTCATCCTTGCGATCTCTTCAATATGTCGCACCTTTTCATCCGGCAAAAGGCCTCCGTAAAATTTTTCAATTCCCAGCGCATCGGCGACCTGTTCAACATGCACAGAGGCATCGCCGCTTAAAAGGAGGATCTCCCTTCCCATCTTCTTCAGCTTATCGATTGTCGAAGCAGCGGATTTCTTGATCGCATCTTCAACGACAAAACTTCCCCAGTACTCTGCATCCACACTCACATGGATGCCCGGGAGATTGTCATCGGCTCCTACAAATCCGCTCTTTCCAACCCGGACTTCCCTGCCGCCAACCTCTGCATGAACACCTGAACCGCTGAATTCGCGCATGCTGCCGAGCCGTGTGTGATCAATGACTTTTCCATATGCCTTTACAAGTGATTGCGCGATCGGATGCGAAGAGAGACTTTCTGCATACGCGGCCATCTCCAGCATGTCATCGGCATCGATACCGGGCTCGGCAAGGATCTCCTGAAGGGCAAAGCGTCCCTCTGTCAGAGTGCCCGTCTTGTCAAAAGCGATGGTCTCGATAGAAGCAAGCATTTCCAAGTCGCTTCCTCCTTTGATCAAGATTCCGTGCGCACTTGCCGTCCCGATCCCGGCAAAGAACGCCAGCGGAATCGACACCACTAAAGCACAAGGGCACGAGACAACTAAAAAGATGAGCGCTCGATACAGCCATACCTCAAAGGCCTGAGCGAAAAAGAAAACCGGAATGAGCACAAGAAGAAGTGCCGCAACCACAACCGCCGGTGTATAGTATCTGGCAAAGCGCGTAATAAATCGCTCTGTCGGCGCTTTTTTCAAAGAGGCGTTTTCCACCATTTCAAGGACTCTTGCCAGCGCTGAATCCTGATATGTCTTCACCGTCTTGAGTTTTACCGCATGTGTTCGATTGATGCTTCCACTTAAAACATCGGAGCCTTCCTCCACATACACCGGCATCGCCTCTCCACTCATTGAACTCGTATCAAGAGTCGTCTCTCCCTGCCAGACGACCGAATCGATGGGCACCCTCTCGCCCGGAACAACGAGAAGAATCTCACCCGGAGAAACTTCCGCAGGATCGACTTCGATCACTTCGCCGTTTCTCTCGACCCGGGCGCGATCGCAGCGTAGATCCATGAGAGCGGAAATGCTCTTCTTAGAACGCTCCACCGCCAGATCCTGAAAGTACTCGCCTATCTCAAAAAACAACATGACAGCGGCGGCTTCTGCAAATTCACCAAGATATATGGCCCCGAAGGTCGCCAGTGTCATGAGGAAATTTTCATTAAACACATCCCTTGTAAAGAATGTACGTGCAGCGGCTTGGATAACTCGATGCCCTCCAAAGAAATAGGCTCCCATTGCAAGCGCTGTCTTGAAATGCCCCTCGAAAAAGAAAGAGGCGGCAAAAAGCACAAGCGAAACGATGAGAAGCTTGGGAACGGGAAAACTCTCTCTCTCAAGCGCCTCCCTCCTCACCTCTACATGGCTCTCATGGCGGTAAACGATCTCTTCAATAATCGAGGCAATCTGAGCTTCCTTGCTCTTTACCACCAGACGGAAACGGACAGGGTCAATGGCCGCTTCTTCAACGAGCGGATGCTGCTTGAGCTCTTCTTCAATTTTCAGCGCACAGTTAGCACAGTTCAGACCATGCAGATACCAATTTGTCTTCATACGTAGATATGACTCAGGTGCACCCTCGCCTGATCGAGAATCTTATAGATATGCTCGTCATCCAGGCTGTAGATGACCTCCCTGCCTTCCTTGCGTTTTTTTACAATAAAATGACTATTTAAAATCCGTAAATGGGACGAAGTTGCAGGCTGAGAGATGTCCAGCTGAGAAGCGATCTCCGTCACATTATGTTCTTTTTCCATCAACAGATATAAAATTCGAAGTCGATTCTTATCCCCGAGAACCCGGAAAAACTCCGCCATCTGATCGAGATTTTCAAACCCCATATAACCCCCTAAACATATAAACATCTGTTTATGTATTTATATAATAGACGCATTCATACCGCCTGTCAATACAAAAAACACCGCCAGAAAGCGATGCTTGAATACGTAAATAATAAGGGATTAAATATAAAAACTATGCATCCTGAGTCATCTCATGTAAGGCAACATCTATCAGACAAAACGCCTCATCGACAAGAAAAAGCGGTATATTCAACAGGTCTCCGTCCTGTTTGAGATTTTTGATCGAAAAACGCACTCCTAAAGGATAAAGTTTTCACTTAAGCCACCTTTAAACTCTCTGAAAAGTCTGTCCCCTTCTGCAAAAGCAGTCGATGATAACCTTGATAATGAACAACAAAAACTCAACCAAAATCACAATACATATTTACTTGGATTTCGTCACCTTATTATTGTTATTCGCTTGATAACAACGGTTATCAGAGCAACTGCAACAAAAGCGACAATAGTTAGAATCGGCTCCTTCAGCGACCATACAGATGATTCTTCTTCCATTTTTGCAACGAGAGTCATCCCTTCATTACTCATGAAATAGACAGTGACATCTTCTGCCGAAACATCATTCATAAAACGGAATTGATTCTTGCCTGTCATCTGAATGTCATAATAAGTATTAGAGTCCCCCTCTATCATATAGGCGATGATCCCTCCTCCCGCCTGTTTGAAGGCATTTCCTCGAAAATCCTTCCCTACTGAAAATGGAATATCGCCCTGAAGTATATACTCTCCTTCAGTCTTCGAAGGAGCAAATAGAATTTCTTTACGCTCTATACTGTTTTCCTGTGTCTCTTTGTCCTCGACCACATAGAGAATCCGGCTGATCCACGCATCCATCAGCTGCCCTCCTTTATAACTGAGAAGAGCTCCCTCATCACTGCCTGCCGCGGAATCAGACACGAAGTAATAGCGCTCTCCGTCTCTCCATTCGTAGCCTCGAACCGTCAGAAGATGCCCGGCTGTTGAAAGGGGCGCTCCTTCAATATAAGGATAAGCTTCCCCTTCTGTATTGGAGTATTTCACGGACATGCCCACCGCTCTGCCTTCATCGAGAAGTCTCAATAGTTCTTCTTCATCAGCATAAGTCACATATGATTTATAGCCGAGTTCTCCCGCAAAAGAAGCCGTATAGCTCCAGTTTCCGAAGCCGTCGAGATAGGCATCGTATTGACTTAACGCGACCTCTTCAGGAAGAAGATCTTCTCCGGATAGGACAAGCTGCGTGCACATGGTGACTGCCGAGCACATAACGGAGGCAATCCCGGGCTCTCTGATCTGCTGGGAATAGGCAACCTCGGGAAGCTGCGAAAAACCCGTATGCTCTGCGCATACTTCTCTTTCGGGGACAGAACTGTCATATAGAGTATAAGTAATTCTTCTAAGGCGGATTCCCTCTCCCTGGAGCGTCGCCCGAACCTGTATCTTCGTAGCGCGCGCATCAACTCCCCTGAGCTGAGCTGTATCATAGCTTATCTCGGCTAATTCGTCTCCGGTGGAAACAGAGCGCTTCACAGGAGATTTCCGCCAGACTCCCCAGCTGAGCCAATCCGACCATTTCTGTGCGTCCTCATGAAAGAGTCTTGCTTCCACTTCGAGAGCCGTTCCTATCGGAGTCATCGCATTCCAGGAAAGAACCACGCTCTCAAAAGGTGGCACGTCTAACTCCCGGGAAACAAACACGCCTTTTTCGGTTCCCGGTGAAAGAATCAGCCCGTCTTGCGTCCACTCGAGATTTTCAAGCTTCCCTTCAGAAAATGCCTCTCTTTCCAAAAAAACAGTCGCAAAAGGGCTTTCAGAAAATACGGGCGTCACTAAAAGAGCCAGCAACAGCAGTGTAGAAAGCCAGATCCTTTTCTTCATAGTCTTCTCCCGAACTGATGAATATGTTCTGACACCAATATAACACGAAAAACAGCGGGCAAAGCCACATAAAAGGAGCCGGCAATTTTCATACTTGCCGGCATCACCCTTCGCATCTGCTTACTCGTTCATAACTTCCCCGAACAGCTCTTCATCCGTGGGCTGATTGGCGGCAATGGGGTACGATACCCATGTCATATTCAACAGATGCTTCCACGTAATATTCTCACCTGAGATATTTCCTCCCCAAGTTCCACATCCGAGACTCAGCGTCATGGGCATCCCGTTTGTCCACGCACCGCTGTTGGCAAGACACTGAGGCTGTCTGACCATGATTCGGCTCGTATACGTCTTTAAGGCATACTCTTCTATTCGCTTTTCATCTGTCGAGTGAATGCCGCAAGAGTGCCCTTTTCCCTGATACTGCGTGATCTCATTGACTCTGTCGATGGCTTCTTCAAATTCATTGAATTTATATAGCGCAATAACCTGTGAAAGCTTCTCCCCGGAAAACGGATACTCCGCTCCGACTCCGCTCTCTTCCACCATCAGAAATTTCTTTCCCTCGGGAAGGTCAATTTTTCCGACTTCAGCGATCTTCTCAACGGGTTGTGCAATCACGTCGTTATTGAGCACTCTGTTTTTCCACATATTTGCCTGAAGACTCGCTTTTTCCTCACTTCTGAGAAGGTAGCCTCCCACCTCCTCAAGTTCTCTCACCATCTCGTCATAGATCCCCTCTTGGATAACAAGAGAGTTCTCGGCGGAACAGCTTGTTGCAAAGTCAAAAGTCTTGCTCCTCATGATCATATCCGCCGCGCTCTTCAGGTCCGCCGTCTCGTCGACGACGACCACCGCATTTCCTACACCTACTCCGTATGCCGGGGTGCCGGATGTATATGCAGAACGAACCATCGCTCCTCCGCCGGTCGCCAAAACAAGATCCGCCTGACGCATTAGTTCTAGAGTTTTCCCGAGTGTCGGCTCTTCTATTGCAATGACCAAATCTTCCGGGGCATCGTATTTTTTCAAGACATCCCGGATAATTTTTACGATCATGGTATTCGTCTTCTTCGCTCTTGGATGAGGAGACATCACTAGGGCGTTTCGAGTCTTCACCGCCATAATAGCCTTGAGAACGGGAGTGGCTTCAGGATTTGTTGTCGGGAGAATTCCTGCAATGACGCCGACCGGCTTGGCGACTTTAAAAAGGCCTTTTTCTTCATCCCTTTCGACAATCCCTATACTTTTTTTGCCCTTCATATCTCTCAGAGCGCCTTTAAGCTTTGTATTTAGTTTGGCATATTTGGATTCGTAATTACCCATCTGCGTTTCATCTACTGCAAACTCGGAGATCTTTTCTATCGTGCCGGGTCTGACAATATTCCAGACAATGGCGGTAATGAGATGATCGACTCTTTCCTGATCATATCCTTCGATGACCTTTTGTGCCTTTTTCGCTCTTTCAATCAGTTCGCTCACATACTTCTTTTCTTCCGGTGTGGTCATGCTCTCTCCTTATCTCTCGTCCTGTTATGACAGACATTTTCCCGAACTTCTTATCCTGTTCCTCAGGGAAGAATCTTTTTCTATGGTTTTTATTTATTTATTCCCCGTAACATCTTGTTTGTCTCAAAATAAAGAATAAACTTTCCCAAAGCAGCAAAAAGCCTTTTAAGCTACCGATTGTTGCAAACCGATTTCAACAATCCAACACCCGATACTCCCATCGCTCACAGGACCGCAGAGGACAGCGAAATTATGTATTAAAATAGGTATCGGATTCCCTCAAACAATAATTTTGTGCCTGATTTGGAAAATACCATCCACAAACTGAGCACTGAGATATATAATTTGGTTCATACCTAGTCCTACTTTTTCTCAGGAGGCCACATTATGAGGAAAGACCTGAAACCTTTAGTACATTTCGATGATTTTTTAAAGCTCGACATTCGCGTCGGAGTCATTATAGAAGCCGCTGTATTTGAAAAAGCAAGAAAGCCGGCGTATCGACTGAAAGTTCATTTCGGCGAAATGATCGGTGTAAAAAACTCCTCTGCACAGATCTGCGGACACTATCGCCCGGAAGATCTCATCGGAAAACAAGTGCTTGGTGTCGTCAATTTCCCCGTAAAGCAGATCGGCAATTTTTTCTCGGAGGTTCTCATCCTCGGAACGTATTCTGAAGGTGGCGTCATCCTCATCACTCCTGACCTTCCGGCTAAACCGGGCGACGTCCTCGGATAGAGCATGAAAAAAGAGAATCTCCTTTTTCAGCAGAGATTCTCTTTTGTAAACCGGCTATCAATCAGCGCAGCTTATTAATCGATGGGATGGAGCGGAGAACTTTTGTCAAGGGTAGAGATCCCCCTGCCCCGATCAACCACTGGCTGAAGTTCCCGCCAATGGAGTGAACAGGTGTAATCCAGTTTCCGTAGAGAATGGCCTCGGCGACATAATAGCCTCCGATAAGAATCGGAAGGCCGACGATGAGAGCCAAAGCTTGACGGACAAACTTATCACTGTCTTGAGCAATCGTCGATATGACAAATCCCATGACAAGGCGAATAACAAAGGTAAAAGGAGCCCAAATGGCATAGGGAGAGAGCAGGTCAAACAGACCCATTCCGAAGGCCCCTGCCAATGCAGCTTGCTTTGGAGGAAAGAGCAGGCAGACGGTAAAGAACACGAGATCTCCTGCGTGGATCAGTCCTCCCTGTGAAAAGGGCATCGGTATCTGTATCGCATACGTCCCGATAAAGATCAGAGCTACCAGTAGTGCAGTTATGGCCAAGCGACGTGTTAAATCCAACTGTTTCATTCAAATTCCCTCTTTTTCTCAGGTAATTGCGCCAAAATAATGGCGGCAAAAATCAACACAAAGCCGATGAGTTCACGAGCCGTCATCCGTTCGTTGAGAAGCAAGAAACCGCCGACGGCTCCAAATACCGCTTCCAAACTTAAGATCATCGATGCAATCGTCGGATCCGTATGACGCTGCCCCATCATCTGAAGAGTAAACCCTACCCCTGCCGACAAGACGCCGGCATAAAGGATCGGAACGGCGGCGCTGAGGATAGCTGTTATTTCCACAGTCTCCAGGATCAGAGCCATGACTCCGCTCACGACAGAAGCAAACATGAACTGAACCATCGAAAGCACCAAAGGCTCGTATTTATTGACATAGTGATCAATCGCAAAGATATGACCCGCCCATAAAAAGGATCCCCCGAATACCAGCACGTCCCCTATGTTGATGTCCTCGACGGCGCCCGAAAAGCTCAAAAGATACAAGCCCATTATCGCCAAAATGACACCGACCCACACCTTCAGACTGATCTTCTTCCGGAAGAAAATTCCGGCTAAAACAGGGACGATGATGATGTAGAGCGTGGTGATAAACCCTCCCTTGCTCGCTGTCGTGTAAACAAGACCTATTTGCTGCAAGGAGCTTCCACAAAATAAAAACACTCCGCAAGCAATGCCTCCCTTGACAGCTCCCTTATCGATGACGTATTCCTGCCCTTTGGATCGAAGCACCAAAATCAGCATGTAGAGAGTCAAAGCTCCGAGCATATAGCGAGTTGCTCCGAAAGTAAACGGCCCCACGATCCCCATACTCACCCTTTGTGCAACAAAGGCGAACCCCCAGATCGCACTGGCGAGAATCAGTTGTCCGTTGGCTATCAGCTTTTTCTTATTCATGCTATTTCCTCATTAAAGCGTCTTCTCTCTTGATTTGTTCAAAAATTATGTAGTGATGAGCAGAATCGGCAACATCACTCAAAAAAGTCCCGTATCAAGTATATCAGACTTTGTCATTATTCCAAGAAAAAGAAGTGGATGAGCTCATCTGCTCAATGTCGTTGTCAAAAAGCTCTTTCCTCTGCGTTCTTTCGAAGAGCGAACAACCTTGTCAACCGTCGGCAGAATCGTCTTATCCTTACAGGCAATATTAGATTTTACACCCTCATCCCATTTGATAAAGTACGAAGGTTTGACACGACAACCTTAAAAAAACCTTCGGTGCAAAGAGCAGAATTGCGAATGAATCTGTATGAACAACGTCATGCTTTTCAGATTCGATGTCATAAAAAACATGATTTATTGCACAAGTAGCAGGTCGTAAGATTGATTTCTTACATCTGAAGAAGTCTTGCCTCACCTTCCCTTTTAAAGGTTTTTTAACTGATTGTAAATAGCGAAGCTGGCCCGGCTGCCGGGTCGAGAATAATATGCCGTTTTTGTCTGTTTTTGCAGTCAAATAATCCCTTAAAGTCAACCTTGTTCAGTTGAGTATTTTTTATAAGACCAAATAATATCTTCTTTTCAACCCGGTATTTAGAATGTCGGATTAAACAAAAACCACTCCCATTAAGGTTTTAAACATCCAAGCGGGATCACATAAACACCGTCAGGCCTTCGATAGGCCATTTGAGTATTCGTTAATATCATGAGTAAAGACGGTTTAACAGTGGATATGTTTGCTAATTTTATTAAATTGGCACTTGCTTTATCAACTTCATTTTCTCCCAACTTTACTTCTATTCCTGCCCAGCTTCCGTCTTTTAACTCAACAATCA
>JAAYOV010000030.1 GCA_012520095.1 Tissierellia bacterium
TGATAGTCGACGGCACGCTAGAGATCACGAAGCGCCAGGTGACCCTGACGAGTGCTACAGATAGCAAGGTCTATGACGGCACGGCGCTGACCAATGACACCGTAACGGTGACAGGTGACGGCTGGGCTGATGGAGAAGGTGCGACCTACGAAGTAACGGGCAGCCAGACAGATGTGGGTGCAAGTGACAATGAGTTCACCTACGCGCTCAATGATGGCACGTTGGAAGATAACTACGATATCACAGTCGTTAAAGGTCAACTGACGGTGACAAAACCGCTCATTCCGACACCTACGGAACTCCAGATTACAGGGCTCAAGAAGCTTGCCGGCAGAACGTTGAAAGAAGGAGAATTCACTTTCATCGTTCGCAACGAGGCAGATCCGGATAGCATGATTGATAGCGACACAAATGATGAGCACGGTAATTTCCAGCTTGATATCTTGTTCAAAAAGGAAGGCACCTATAAACTGGTCATTGAAGAACTGAAAGGAAGCTTGCCAAATGTCATCTATGACTCTAATTCGTACTTGTTGACGGTTGAGGTCGAAGAAGACAACAACGGAGTTCTGCACATAGTTGACAGCAATCTGGCTGATCTCGATGTGATCTTTAATAACACATATGATCCGCCGACGCTTCCGGAGACCGGTGAAAGAGACTTTAACCTCTTCCTCTATGGAGGACTGTCTCTGATCGGATCGGGACTTCTCCTTGTAAGAAAGAAGAGAAAATTCGCTCGATAGGCTGATAGGAAAACTTAACAGACGAAAGGCGGCTTAACATATGTTAGGCCGCCTTTTTTGATGCGTGTATATTTAGAACGTAAATCTCTCTTTGAAATGTCTACGCGCGCGTCAAATATCTTCCCGCCGTCGTGTCGATGAGTTTTCCTTTGTGAAGGACAAGCTTTCCATCTATGATGACAGCTTCAATGCCTTCCGGAGGCTCTTGCGAGGTGCTTCCGAAATCGGCCCTGTCGATGACGGTGTCGTAGTGGAAGAGGGTGATGTCCGCATCATAGCCTTCTTTAATTTCTCCCTTGTTGTGCAAGCGGAGCCTCCGGGCCGGCATGCGGGTGATTTTTTTCATCCCCTCAAAGAAGTCGAGGATCTTTTCGTCTCTTAAGTATTTTCCGATAAATCTCGGGAAAGTGCCGGCTCCTCGCGGATGCCCCTTGTGGTTTCTGTAAATCCCGTCTGAAGCCACCATGACAAGCGGATGCTGAAGAGCTAGAGTGATTTCCTCCTCTCGCATGACCTTGGCGACGACAAGCATCTCCGGATAGTTCTTCCTGGCGTCCTCAAAGCTTTCTTTTGTCGCCGGCTGATCTTCGTAGGGAGGTTCGGTGAGAAGGATGTCTTCCCAACTCTTGCCCCATCTTTCGAAACAGCCGGGGGCAAATACTTCTGTCCCGATGCGAGTGGAAAAGGCTGCGTAGGGATAGGCGTCGATCATCAGGTCGAGTCCTTCTTCTTCTCGGAATTTTGTGATCAAATCGAGGGCTTCTTGCATATTTCCGAAAGCGCTCATGCTGGAGATATGCGATATTTGAAACGGAATCTTTGTCAGTTTGCAAATATTGGCCATTTCTTCAACTGACTCAAGAGCTCTTTCGCCGTCAAAGCGATAATGAGCGCTCAGGAGAATATCCCGGCGTCCCTTTAAATCCTGTGTCACACCGAGAACTTCTTCCATCGACGTTCCGGGACTGTATTCAAAACCGAAGGAAATCCCGAGGGCTCCGGCTTCAATTTCTTCATTTGCAAGCCGTTTCATCATCTCAATCTGCTGCGGCGTCGAAGCTTCCAGGGTCGTGTCATTGCCTGCTCGGACTCTCAGCGAGTTATGGCCTACATAGCTCATATAGTGGACGGGATTTCCCCGCTTTTTGATGACTTCGCGAAGTGTGCGAATGTCTTGGCGGTTGTTGCCGCAGTTTCCGGTGACGGCGGTCGTCACTCCCATCTGAAGCATGGGTATGGCGATGTCGATGCCGTTTTCGGTGAGGCTATATTCTTCCTCATGCATATGGATGTCGATAAAGCCCGGGGAGACGACGGCTCCTTCGGCATCGAGGATGATTCGGGCGTCTTCGTCTATCGTGCCGATCTTGTCAATCTTGCCGTCTTTTATGCCCAGCTCCGCTTCTATCAGCCGGTTTTGATCCATATCCAGAAGTTTTCCGTTGACAATCTTAATATCAAGCATGGGATCAAGCTCCTTTCAGAGATTTGTCTTCGAAGACGCTGCCGCCTCCGTTTTTAGTGAGAATCACTTATTGTTATGAAGATCTTTCAAAGCACTCATCATTTTTTAAGAGAGACGGTCTACTTATTCTTTGTGTAAATGGGTTCGAACTCTTTTCAAATCGGTGTAAACGTTTCTATTCGTCTAAATTGTAGTCGTGGTCGTTTTCCAGATAGTCGAGATAGACATTGATAGAAGGGAGGTAGTTGAGAAGGCCGTCCATAAATAGGCCGATGCGAATGGCCTTTTTCATGGCGCTATAGGGGATAGATTTTCTGCCCCCGGCCTCCATTTTCTTCTTGTAATGAACGGCTATTTCGTATGGAACAAGATAATATTCATCAAATTTCTTGAAATGAACGATAAAGAAGCTGACACCGCCCTGTTTTCGGATATCTTCCATATATGCGAGCTGATGGTCGTGGATATTTGCCAGAGGAAGGCTTAAGCCCTGCGTCTCCTTGCAGTCGAAGCAGAAGAAGATCCCCTGCGCGATCCCGAGGAAGTCGACGGTGGAGCGACGCTCAAAATACGCCTTTACAATCTGCCCCTGATCGTTTCTGCTTACGACCGTGATAGGAACGCTTACTTTGTCAACGCGTGCATACCCGTGTAGGCGATAATAATCATTGCTCAGTTCAATAGCGTTTTCCAGAGCGTCACCGCGGTGACCTCTCGTTCTCCAAGACATATATACCTCTTTTCTACGCCTAATCATACCACAGCCATTTATGCACAAATAGATGAAAAAATGTGGATAAGTCTGTTGATAATGTGTATAACGAACGAATATTCTATTTTTATGCGGCGTGTTATAAAGAAAAAATCGGGTATAAGACAGTCAAACTTTTAAAACACAAAAATATTTGGAGGAAAATATGAATAAAGAAGTGATCATTTACACCAGCAATACCTGTGGCTACTGCCATTTAGCCAAGGACTATCTCGATTCCCTCAATGTCAGCTATGTCGAAAAGAATGTCAGCACCGATCTCGATGCCCGCAAAGAGCTGATTCAAAAAGGCTTTATGGGTGTTCCCGTGCTGATTATCGGCGGAGAGACGATTCAGGGATTTGACAAAGCTGCCATCGACAGAGAACTGGCGCGTTAAAGCTTTGAGGAAAATTCAAGCGCTCTTTCTCGCCCTGATTCTTCTGGCGCTTGTCGGTTGCCAAGCGGCGGATGTGCCGAATTCCGTAACGGAAGCGGAAGAGCTCGCGGATGAGGTATCGACACCGCAGATTGGCTTCACGCAAGGAAGTCTTGCGCCGGATTTTACGCTTAAAGGGTTGGACGGAGAGACGTATTCACTGTCAGATTATAGAGGAAAATCGGTTCAATTGGTTTTCTGGTCGACCGGTTGTGTCTATTGCGTGATGGAACTCCCTGAACTGCAGGAATACTATCAGGCGGAAGAGGGATATGAAGTCTTAGCTCTCAATGCGACCTTTCAAGACAGCGTGGAGACGGTTGAAGAGCAGGTAGAGCAAATGGGCCTGTCTTTTCCGGTCCTTCTGATGGAGACCAAGGAAGATGTAAAGATTGCCACAGATTATAATGTCAGAGGGATTCCTCATAATGTCTTTATCAACAAAGATGGCATTATTGAGAAAGTACAAATCGGGATGACTTCCGGAGAGGAAGCCATAGCCCTGCTCAAAGAGCTGGCAAACTAGCCGGGAATGAGAATTTCCCGGTTTACATATTTTTAGAGAAAAATGACCGGCACCGGCAGTCCTTGCCCCTATCTATTCTCGATTCAATGTGCTTTGTGTGTCGCTAATGTCTATCGCCTTGAAACGCCTGTTTATCACGGATAAAACGTGTTAAAATAATACGTGGAGGTATTTATATGCTAAAAGAGTTTAAGGAGTTCATTGCGCGCGGAAATGCAATGGAACTTGCCGTAGGTGTCATCATCGGCGCTGCCTTTGGCGCCATTGTGGGAAGTTTGGTCAACGATATTATTACGCCGATCCTCTCTTTGTTCATAGGCGGCCTTGACTTTTCCAATTTGTTTTTTACGCTTGACGGTTCATCTTTTGCCACTTTGGCTGAAGCTCGGGAAGCGGGCGTGGCAGTCATCGCTTACGGAAGCTTTGTCAATGCCGTCATCTCTTTTGTCGTCATTGCATTTGTGATCTTTCTTTTGGTAAAGGGACTCAATAAATTGCAGAAGGAAGAAGAGACCGGGGAGGAAGAAGTCACCACAAAAACGTGTCCTTTCTGTGCCAGCGAAATTTCTCTTGCAGCTACGAGATGCCCTCACTGCACCTCGCAACTTCCCGTCTCTGAAGAAGAGACGAACTGAGAAACAACTCTTTCAATATCGAGTCTGCCTTCTGTGAGAAGCAGGCTCGTTTTGCTTTAGATTCGCCAATCATATATATGCATTCAGGCAGGGTGGACTGTCGCAACAACGGCCGGAATACTTTGCTGACCAATGATGGGCAAGACTGTGAGTATCTGAATATGACAGGAGGGGAGAATGAAGCTGGCAACTTTTAACCACAATGGAAGACAATATGTCGGGATCATCGATGAGAAGGTGCATGTGCTTGATGTGGCGGATATGTGTGCCCTCATACATAGAGGGGTGGATGACATCGGCTCGATTGTGACGCATACACTGGAGAGAGCGGAAATAGAACTTCTTGCACCGATTGTCCACCCGAGGCAGGATATCATATGCCTCGGAATGAACTATCTCGATCATGAAAAGGAAGCGGCAGACTTTGGAGGAAAGGCGTTTGAAAAGAAGAATGACAATGTCTATTTCTCCAAGCGGGTCAATAGGGCCTGTGCCACAGGAGAGATGATTTCTTCTCATAATGATGTGACCAAGTGTCTGGATTATGAAACGGAGCTCGCCGTCATCCTCGGAGAAGATCTATATAAAGCGCGAAAAGAAGACTGTTACCGAGCGATTTTCGGCTACACGATCTTAAACGACATCACGGCAAGAGACATACAAAGCCGCCATATGCAATTTTATGCAGGAAAAAGCCTTGAAGACAGCTGTCCGATAGGCCCGTGGATTGTCACTGCAGATGAGTTTGATCAAGAACCGGATCTTGCATTGCGAACGTTTGTAAACGGTCAGCGGCGCCAAGATTCCCGAACGTCTCTACTCGTTTCAGATATCGGAGATATTTTAGAAGAGCTCTCCGGCTATATGATGCTAAAAAAGGGGACGATTATCGCCACCGGCACACCGGCAGGGGTGGGAATGGGTTTTACACCTCCCAAGTATCTCAAGCCGGGAGACGAGATCATAAGTGAGATAGAGGGCATTGGGGAGCTTATTGTTCGGATCGGAAAGTAAGGATGCAGAGTGGCTGAAAAATAAGTTGGCGGGAATATACCGACTTCCATCCAGAGGATAGATTTTGGGCGGATTGTACTGAGAATGGAATCTATTGGAGAGTAAAAAGAATGGAAAGAGATCTTGCGAATCAGATGAATGTAGATAGAGCTCCGGGCTCGCTGACGTATACGGGGAAGTATGTCGATGTCCCTGTCGATATTGAAATGATTAGATTTCGTGAAGAAGATTATGTCATAGAGCACTATTCTACAGTAAATGAACTTCCGAGAAAATTTGATTCAGACAGTGTTTGGTGGTTCAATCTCACCGGGCTCAACGACCCGGAGGTGATTTCCTTTTTTGGGAGGCGGTTCGGCATCCATGAAATGCACTTGGAAGATATCGTGCAGATCAGCCGGCACTCCAAGGTCGATATGACTGACAACTATCTCATGAGTGAACACTATATGCTATATAGGGATTCACAGATGCATAGAGAGAGCATTGTGCTGTTTCTTTTTGAGAATGTGGTTCTCAGTTTTCAGGAGTATCCCGGAGATGTTTTTGCTCCGATCCGAAAAAGAATTCGTCAGACAGATTCTCGAGTGCGCCGTGAAAAAGCGGATTATCTCTACTATCTGATGATCGACCGATTGGTCGATGAGGCGGTGGCGGTTCTGAAAGAGCTTGTTGGCAAACTCGATGATATGGAGCGATTGATGATCGATGAAGATGCGATAGATATTCAGCGCGCCTATGCGATTAAAAGAGAGCTGCTCAATGTTAAAAGCGCTATCTATCCGTTGGATGATCTATTGGGCATATTGATAGGTGAGCAAAACAGTGTGATTCGTGAGGAGATGTTCCCCTATATTAAAGACGTAGGCGATCATGTCGATCAAGCGATCGCGCAGATCGGGCGGGCGATGGATACAATCGAGAGTATGAATCAGTCCAATATGGCAAAACTCTCCAATCAGATGAACAGCATCATGAAGGTATTGACGATGTTTTCGGCGATCTTCATTCCTCTAAATTTTCTCACCGGCATGTATGGAATGAACTTCTTACACATGCCTTTTTTGCGGCACCCGCATGCATTTTATGGTTTTTTGCTTGCAAGCGCTCTGATCGCAGGTGCTCTGATCGCATATTTTAAAAAGAAAAAATGGCTTTAATTTATTCCATTGCGTCGAAATGTCCAATCGGAGAAAGCGTCCGGCAGGATTTGGCCTCTTGGAAAAAGACAACTTGAGCACAATTCGAGAATCATGATCGTCGAAGTCCTCTTTAAAATTGAAAGGTATTTCAACTGAAAGAATACCCTGATTTCAGACGGTGGATCTCATCGGCCTCACTTGAGCCTGTTCTTACGATCTCGTTATCTTTTTTTCTTTTGAAATGAAAGTTTTCCGGATTGTCTCAATGCCGGAAATGCGCATATTACCGTCTCTTTGCATTGCAGCGGAACTTGCCCTATGCTAAAATACAAATTGCCAGGAGGTTGCCCGGATCTTTGTTGTGATATTTCCGGCACAGATGCAGGGGAATCTTTTTGCGCAGAAAAAATGAGGAGGAATACGATGCAAAAGTGGATTTGCACGGCATGTGACTATATTTACGATCCTGCGGTAGGAGATGAAGACGGAGGCATTGCCCCCGGAACGGCTTTTGAAGACATTCCCGAGGATTGGGTTTGCCCGGTCTGTGGAGTAGACAAAGAATTCTTCAAGATTTACGAAGGCTAGTGGTCGCTCGGCTCCCTCGCCTGATGGTGGGGGGTGCATAACGGAAAGAGCAGATCCGCATTTCCTGCGGAAATGCATATTTAAAATGGAAGTCGGCGGTGCAACATGGTTCTCCTGCGGACGCTTTATGATGTAACTTGAGGATTTGCCTATGGATGGCATGTCCGCCCGAGAAGCACGATAGGAACGATTTGAGAAAGGGAAAAAATGACGAAGATGATGAAGGCTCTCAATGAGCAGATTAATAAGGAGATATACTCAGGTTATCTCTACCTGTCGATGGTCAACTACTTTGAAGAGCGCTCGCTCGACGGATTTGCCAGCTGGTTTAAGGCGCAGGCGCAAGAGGAACTTTATCATGCAATGCGGATTTATAACTTCATCCATGAAGTAGGCGGAAAAGTCGTTCTTGAGGCGATTGAAAAGCCCGACATCGAGTGGACGAGCCCGCTGCAGGTTTTCCAAGAAGGCCTCAAGCATGAGAAATTTATTACCGCCTCCATCCACGAGCTGGTTCAAATGGCCGAAGAAGAAAAAGAATACGCCGTTCGAGATATGCTTCAGTGGTTCATTGTCGAACAGGTGGAAGAAGAAGCCAACTTCTCCCTTCATGTCGACCAGCTTGAGTTGGGAGGAGATACCGGTGCCGCGCTGATGCTCATGAACTCAAAGATGGCAGCTCGGGTACCGCTTCCGCTGAGTGCTGATGAGCAGACAGAATAAAGGAACCATTTTACTTAGAATATTAAAATCTGATTACTGAAAGGAGAGCTTACAGATGTCCATTAAAGGCACAAAGACGGAGCAAAATCTTCTCAAGGCATTTGCCGGTGAGTCCCAGGCGCGCGGAAGATATACGATATTTGCTAAAATAGCCCGCAAGGAAGGCTATTATCAGATTGCAGACATTTTTGACGAGACGGCCAGGAATGAGGAAGAACACGCCAAGCGCTTTTTCCGATTCCTCGAAGGCGGCATGGTGGAAATTACCTCTGCCTATCCTGCCGGTGTAGAGGGTACAACGGCCGAGAATCTCAAAGCCGCAGCAGAGGGAGAAAATGAAGAGCATACTCTCCTCTACCCACAATTTGCCGACGTTGCAAAAGAAGAGGGATTCCTTGAGGTTGCAGCGGCATTTAAGGCCATCGCCACTGTAGAAGAAGAACATGAGAAGCGATATCTGAAATTGCTTGAAAATATCGAAAACGGCAAAGTGTTCAAGCGAGATGAAAAAGTTCGCTGGAAATGCAATGTGTGCGGATATGTTCATGAGGGATTTGAGCCCCCGGCTGTCTGCCCTTCGTGCAAACATTCCAAAGAGCATTTTGAGCTCAAAGAGACCAATTACTAAGAGAAAGGGCACACACAAGTGTGCCTTTTTCAGATTTGAAAAGAGGTATTTTGAACCGCATTGAATTGTTTTGTGATGGTGCCTGCAAGGGAAATCAGGAAGAAGAAAATACCGGAGGGTATGGCGCCCTATTGCTTTACGGAAAGCATGAAAAAGAGATCAGCGGAGGCACCGTAAATACGACAAATAATATTATGGAGATGACGGCGATGTTGGAGGGGCTTCGCGCTATTAAGCGCGTCGATATTCCGGTCGTCGTCTATGGAGATTCGGCATATCTGTTAAATGGCTTAAAGGAGAAATGGTACGTTGCCTGGCGAAGAAACGGCTGGAAGACGAAGGCTAAGACACCCGTGGAAAATCGCGCGCTTTGGGAAGAACTTCTTGAGCAGGTAGAGCGCTTTGACTCCATTTCCTATAGGAAAATTAAGGGGCATTTGAGCACGGAGAGTCCGACGCTTGAGAAATGGTTTGAGAAATACAAAGAGGAAGAAGAAGATGTTTCTTTAGAGGAGTTTTTGCGTTTATTGACAAATAATGCCAGAGTCGATAAACTGGCATCAGAGTTTGCGCTCCAGTTGCAAGATTCCCGAACCAGTATAGGAGAGTGATAGTCATTGGAACCCGGTAGTACCTGGTCAATATTAATAGTCATCATTTGTTTGCTTTGTTCTGCCTTTTTCTCTGCGTTGCAGACGGCATTAGTGGCGCTCAGCCGCCAGCGCCATCGCAATATCCTCGATGAAGAAAATGAATCAACACAGTATATTTTGAGTTTAATGGAACATTCCGATCGAAGCCAAGGGACGCTGATGATCGCCAATATCCTCTCGAGCATGACGATGGCAATCGTCTTAGCGTGGATATTTTCTTCTCTTTTGAAATCCGTCGGTGCGATTGTGGGTGTTCTTGTTGCTGTCGCACTGGAGGTCATATTTGGAGAGATTATTCCCAAGAGCCTTGGAGCTGAACGAGCGGAAAAGATTCTCCTTCGTCTGCACTGGTTTCTGCGCATAATTTTAGTGGTGTTCAGTCCGTTCTATTATATTTTGGCGCCTCTGACGAATGGGATTTTGAAGATCTTCGGGATTCGCCGCACAATTTCTGAAGGATACCTGAGTGCGGATGAGATCAAGAGCATGATCGATGCCTCGCATGAGGAAGGTGTCTTAAAAGGAGAAGAGAAGGCGATGATTTACAACGTCTTCGAGTTTGGAGATTCACAGGCGGATGACATTATGACACCGAGAACCGATGTCGTCAGCATCGATGTCAACACTCCCTATGAGGAGATTCTTGCGCTGTTTCGAAGTGAGCAGTTCTCGCGCTTGCCGGTATACCGAGACACGATTGATGACATTATCGGGGTTCTCTATATAAAAGATATCCTTCTTTTCGGTGCATCGGAGGACAACTTCAATGTCGAAGAGATCATGAGAGAACCTTATTTCACATATGAGTTTGTCAAAAACCACGAACTCTTCCAAGATATGCGTGAAAAGAGAATACCGATCGCCATTGTCCTTGATGAGTACGGAGGCACATCCGGCGTCGTGTCGATGGAAGATCTTGTCGAGGCGATCGTCGGTGATATCAATGATGAATACGATGATCATGAAGAGGAGATTCGAGTGGTGAGCGAGGGGGAATTTCTCGTCGAAGGTTCTACCCGCATCGAGCTCGTCAACGAAGCGCTCGAACTCGGCATTGAGTCGGAGGAATTTGATTCCATCGGAGGTTTTGTTCTTGGAGAACTTGGAGGCCTGCCGGAAGAGGGAGAGGAACTCCTTCTCGACGGTGTCTCTTTCCGAGTTGAGAAGATTGAAAAAAATCGTATTGAGGAGCTTCGCATTAAAAAGTAGATCTTTACGGGCGGTTTGAACGGTGAATATTCGGCAAGAGACGGCAAGTCTCTTTTTTTTTTGCGCATGAATGCATTTACATAAAACAGCTCATTGCTCCTTTCTATATGATTTGTGAACAGATATCAGATTAAGTATAAAGAATGGAGGGAAAGGAAGAAAAAAAACGGTTTTTTTTGAGGCAAAAACACTTGACAACTTATTAACAGAAAGTGTATATTATCGAGTGTATGAGTTTGTCAATAAATTCACTAACGACAAGGGAGAGGACTATGTGCAAAGAAAACGATCTGTTCCAGCCACTCAAGGCATTCCTTGCCAATGATCAATTGACGGAGTCGGACTTAATCGAAATTCTCCATTTTACGCAAGATCATTTCGGCTATATTCCTGATGAGGCTCAGTTTCTAATCGCTAAGCGATTAAAAATTCCGACGTCACGCGTATATGGGGTTGTGACGTTCTACTCCTACTTTACTCAAGTTCCAAAAGGGGAAAACCAAATCAGCATCTGCCTAGGCACTGCTTGTTATATAAAGGGAGCTCAGAGTATTTTAAATGAGTTTGAAAAGCAACTCGGTATCAGTGCCGGTGAAACGACTGCAGATCGACACTTCAGCATCAATCCTACTCGCTGTCTGGGAGATTGCAGCAAGGCACCTGTTGTGATGGTCAATGAAGATGTCTATTCCAGAGTTGAGCCAAGTGATGTCAGCAAAATCTTGGATATTTACCGTATGGAAAGTCAGGAGGCAAAATAATGCAGTTTGAAGCATTACGCGATCTTAAAGTGATGGCGCGCAAAAAGTTGGATGAGCGCTTGGCCGGAAATCCCTCCGTCGAACCGGACGGTGATGGCTACCGTTTGGTGGGTGATCATTATCGCAAACAGACACGTGTCGTCTTGCGCAACAGTGAAATCATTAATCCTCTTGATATTGATGAATACATAGCATTAGATGGGTATCGCGCGCTTGCCGATCTACTCGAGAAAAAGGTTCCGCCCGCAGACGTGGTCGAAACAATGATTGACGCCCATCTACGCGGACGCGGAGGAGCGGGTTTTCCTGCGGGAAGAAAATGGAAAGAGGCGTTGTCGCACGACGCAGAGCGCAAGTATGTCATTTGCAATGCCGACGAAGGAGATCCCGGAGCCTATATGGACCGTCATATTTTGGAAACGGATCCTCACTCGGTGCTCGAGGGCATGGCGATTGCCGGCTATGCGATCGGCTCGAATTACGGTTACATATACGTTCGTGCAGAGTATCCGGTTGCCGTAAAACGCCTGCGCACAGCCATCGCTCAAGCTGAAGAAAAGGGCCTTCTGGGAGACAATATTTTGGGAACGGACTTTAGCTTTCATCTGGAGCTGCGATTGGGCGCCGGTGCCTTTGTCTGCGGTGAAGGCACGGCGATGATCGAATCGATTGAAGGCCGTCGTGGAATGCCGCGCTTCAAGCGCTATCGAACGGCTCACAAGGGCCTGTTCGGCATGCCGACGATCGTCAATAATGTGGAGACGCTGGCAAATGTCCATTGGATCTATCTATACGGCGCCGATTGGTTTAAAAGCATCGGAACTTCAGGTTCTCCCGGCACAAAAGTATTTGCTCTTGTCGGAAAAATTGCCGACCCCGGGCTTGTCGAAGTTCCTATGGGGACGCCTCTTCGCACGATCATTTATGACATCGGAGGCGGAATAAAAGACAACAAACCCTTTAAGGCGGTCCAAACAGGCGGCCCTTCAGGCGGCTGCATTCCCGAGCAAAACCTGGATATTCCTGTCGATTTTGATGAGTTGGTAAAAGTCGGCTCTATCATGGGATCCGGCGGAATGGTCATCATGGATGAAGATGACTGCATGGTTGATATTGCTCGCTATTTCATGGACTTTTCAGTCGAAGAGTCCTGTGGGAAATGCACGCCTTGCCGCATAGGGAACAAGCGAATTCTTGAGCTGTTGGACAAGATCATAAACGGCGACGGACGTGAACGCGATCTTGACTATTTGAAAGAACTGTCGATCGTGATTCGAGACACCTCCCTTTGCGGTCTGGGCCAGTCGGCGACAAATCCGGTCCTTTCGACACTGGAGTATTTTGCTGATGAGTACCGGGCACATGCTATAGATAAGAAATGCCCGGCCGGTGTCTGTAAAGCCTTAAGGCATTACTCCATTAGCGATGCATGTATCGGATGCGGCCGCTGCAAGAGGAACTGTCCCACCAACTGCATCAGCGGTGAACTCAGAAGCGTGCACGTGATTAATCAGGAATCGTGTGTACAGTGCGGTACTTGTGTTGACATCTGCCCCGTGCAGGCCATTCAAGTCGAATAATTCGTGGAGGATTTAAGTATGATTCATTTGACGATTAACAATATGCCCATTCATGTAGAAGAAGGAACGACTATCTTAGAAGCGGCAAAGCAGTTGAACATTAAGATCCCCACACTGTGCTACCTCGATCTTCCTGATTTTAAAATCATCAATGAAAGTACCTCATGTCGCGTCTGTGTCGTAGAAGAAGTCGGAAGAGATAAAATGCTGACGGCTTGCTCAACACCTTGCCGTGAAGGCATGAACATCCGGACGGACTCAATCAAGGTCATCAAAGCTCGCCGCATCATGGTTGAACTTTTACTGTCCAATCATCCGACGGACTGCCTGGTGTGTGCCAAAAATGGAGACTGCGAATTACAGGCTCTGGCAGCCGATGTCGGCATTCGAACCATTCGCTATCCGGGTGATCGAACGGTTACAAAGATCGACCGTAGTTCCAAGTCGATCATTCGCGATATGTCCAAGTGCATCTTGTGCAAACGCTGCGAAACGATGTGCAGCACGGTACAAACAGTGGGTACACTCACAGATGTCGGCCGAGGATTTGACACCGTCGTCGGCACTCTGTTTGACAATCCTATGCACGAAACAAACTGCACTTTCTGCGGCCAGTGTCTTGCTGTTTGTCCGACTGCCGCGCTTACAGAAGTAAACAACGAAGAGAAAGTATGGGATGCCTTGGATTCGGGCAAAACGGTCATCGTTCAAACAGCGCCTGCCGTTCGCGTCGCTCTAGGTGAACTTTTCGGCATGGCGCCCGGGACAGACGTTACCGGCAAAATGGTCAGCGCTTTGCGGGCAATGGGGTTTGATCGCGTCTACGACACAAACTTTGCAGCCGATGTCACCATCATCGAAGAAGCGTCTGAATTGATACACCGGCTCAATAATGGTGAAAGATTGCCGCTTCTGACCTCATGTTGCCCGAGTTGGGTGAAGTTCATCGAGCATAATTATGGAGATATGCTGGATATCCCCTCATCGTGCAAATCGCCTCATGAGATGCTCGGCTCACTTGCCAAAACGTATCTTGCCGAGAAAATGGGCATCGATCCGGAAGATATGATCGTCGTCTCTGTCATGCCGTGTGTTGCAAAAAAATACGAATCGGCTCGCCCCGAACTCGCTACGGAAGAAGGAATAAGCGATGTCGACATCGTCATTACGACGAGAGAGCTCGGCCACATGTTAAAAGATCTTTCCCTCGATTTCCCCAATCTGCCTGACGGAGAGTTTGATCAGCTGATGGGCGAATCATCCGGTGCCGCTCTTATCTTCGGCAGCAGCGGCGGCGTCATCGAGGCCGCTGTGCGAACCGCATATGAATGGGTTACAGGGGAAGAACTGGAAGCTCTTGACTTTACAGCCCTTAGAGGACTGCAAGGCATCAAGGAAGCAAAGGTCGCTATCGGGGATAGAGAGCTGAGCATTGCTGTTTCAAGCGGACTTGGAAATGCCCGCAAATTGCTGAATCGAATTCGAAGCGGTGAAGCACATTATGATGCGATTGAAATTATGGCTTGTCCGGGCGGATGCATTGATGGCGGAGGCCAGCCCTATACCCATGGCAACACGGAGATCATTCAAAAGAGAATGAATGCCATTTATGCGGGAGATCGCAAAAAGGCGATCCGACAATCACATAAAAACCCGCAAGTCAAGAAGCTCTACGATGAATTTCTGGGCGAGCCATATGGAGAAAAAGCCCATCAAATTCTACACACGAAGTATACATTGCGACCGAAGATTTAGGGCTTAAGAAGTCGAGAAGTCTTAAACGATGAAACCACCGCAGCATAGGCTTCGGTGGTTTTTCCGGTATGCCCGCAACGGGCAACATTCGGTAGAAAGCAAGAATAGCAAAAGGAGAAGATATTGAAAAATAAATTTCTGATATTTACCGTTGTATTTGCGCTCATCTTTGGCTTGACAGCTTGTTCGAAGATAGAAGAAGAGCAGGATGTGCAAAGGCCCCTGGTCAGATACGCCGTCATGACCGGACCGACGGGAGTGGGTTCTGTCCATTTCATAGAAAACAGCAAGAATGGTCAATCCGCTTTTGAAATAGAGGAGAGCGTTGTAGGCACCCCTGATGAAATTGTGTCGTCTTTAGTCAGCGGGAATTTGGATATGGCAGTGGTGCCTGCCAATTTGGCGTCCGTTTTATACAATAAGACAGATGGCAAGATTCAAGTGTTGGCGACAAACAACTTGGGTGTTCTCTATATCGTGGAGATGGGAGAAGAGATACACTCTCTGGAGGATCTGAAGGGAAAAGTCGTTATGTCCTCAGGAAAAGGCGCAACTCCTGAAACTGTATTTACCTATCTTATGGAAGGCAACGGTCTTCAGCGAGGGGTGGATTGGGATTTTGACTTTAAAACGGAAGCTACGGAAGCGGCTCAAAATCTCCTGTCCGGAAAACACACAATCGCCCTTCTTCCCGAACCGATGGTGACGGCCGTATTGGCTCAAAGCGAGCATGCTCGTGTAGCGATTGATTTGCAGGAAGAATGGTCCAAGCTCAATGCTTCTGCGCAGATAACCGGTGTGCTGGTAGGAAGAAGAGAATTCATAGAAACGATAGATGCGGACGCGTTCTTAAAGGAGTTTGAGTCGAGTGTCAAGGAAGCCGAGGCGGATGTGAAAAAGACTTCCGAACTTCTGGGCAAGTATAATATAATGAACCCGGATATAGCCGAAACGGCTATACCCAACATGAATCTGCATTACATGGACGGGCAAGATCTGAAAATCAGTATGACAGAATATCTGCAGATTTTATCGGAAGCCAATTCTCAATCTGTTGGAGGAAATGTCCCAGGTGAAGACTTTTTCTATCTTGGAAAATAAAATACTGAGGAAAATGGTTCCGGCCGTCTTTTGGCTGCTGGTTTGGCAGATCGCAAGTGCGGCGATCGGGGAGGAGATATTGTTGTCATCTCCTCTCCGTGTTTTCTCTAAGCTTGTCGAACTGATGCAAACACAGGATTATTGGCTTGCCATCGCCACATCGCTGTATAAGATTTTCATCGGCCTGATGCTTTCTGTCATCGTCGGGATAACTCTTTCCGTCGTCAGTTTTTACTCTCCCTTCTTCAAGGCGCTTGTACATCCCGTTGTCATTTTTTTTAAGTCCATCCCCGTCGCCGCTTTTGTCATATTTCTGCTGATGTGGATAGACTCATCTTATTTATCCGTAATCATTTCCTTTTTAATGGGCATGCCGATTATTTATGAGAATGTCTATGAAGGATTTATTTCGACAGACAAAAAACTGGTGGAGATGGCGGAGAGTTTTCAGGTGCCTGCGCTCAAAAGAATGAAGTATATGTACGTAGTGAAAGTTTTGCCCTATCTTCGGGCAGGGATTATTTCCGTCTCGGGTCTGACTTTTAAGGCGGCAATAGCCGCAGAAGTCATCGGTCTCCAAAGAAACTCCATAGGTGAGCATCTGCATCATGCAAAGATATACCTGAATATGGCGGAGCTGTCGGCTTGGATCGTCACGATTATAGGTTTGAGCATGATGTTTGAAAAAGCAATACAATTTTTCATGGGTGATAGACATGCTGGAGTTTAAAAATATCTATAAGTCATTCGAAAAACTTGTAGTGGATAATGTATGTTTTCGGTTGAATGCAGGGGAGCGCCTTGCGATTGTAGGTGAATCGGGGGCGGGAAAGACGACGGTCTTTAATATCATCTTGGGCATCACGCAAGCAGATGCAGGGGAACTGACCAATGATTTTGAAAAAATTTCAACGGTGTTTCAGGAGAACAGGCTGATCGAGGAAATTTCTGCCTTACATAATATCAAAATGGTCACTGACAAGCCGGATGAGGAGATGAAAGAAATGCTCCGCGAATTGAAAGTGGACAATTTCTACGAGCCTGTAAAATACTTGAGCGGAGGGATGAAAAGACGCGTTGCCATTGCAAGAGCTCTGATGTATGAGGCGGATTTGTATTTACTGGATGAGCCCATTCAAGGGCTGGATGATGAGATCAGAAAGACGGTCATCGGGAAGATACTGGAAATCACGGAAGGAAAGAGTCTGCTTTTGATCAGCCACAGCAAAGAGGATGTACATGATTTTCAAATTTCTGCTCAGCTGATACTGTAGGCAAAAAAATTATCTTCGTCTTCTCTAAGGTCGCAAAGAAAATGAAAAGATAAGAAGCTGCTGCGCTCGACTCTTTCGGAGTCGGACGCAGCCTTTTTTGTCGATGGGTAAAAGAGAGGGGATCCTCGTTTTGCGTTATAAGAGGATGATTCCCTGTTCGCGGCATTCATCGCGCATATCCTGAGGCCAGTAGGAGGACTGCACTTCTCCGATATGTCTTTTTTTCAGGAAATACATGCACATGCGCGATTGGCCGATGCCTCCTCCGATAGTAAGCGGAAACTCGTCGTTTAAGATGCCTTGGTAGTAGTGCAGAGAGAGGTCGTGAGGATTCCCCTTTAACTCTTCTTGTCTAAGAAGAGCATCTCTGTCGACGCGGATTCCCATGCTGGAGAGTTCCAAGGCGCATTGTCCGGGTTCGTGGAAGACGAGGATGTCGCCATTTAATGTCCAGTCGTCGTAGTCGCTCGCCCGTCCGTCATGGGGATTTCCACTTTGAAGACGATGGCCGATGCCGATGAGGAAAAGAGATCCGCATTCACGAAGCTGGGCGTGTTCGCGATCTTTGGCGCAGAGATGAGGAAACTTGTCTTCGAGTTCTTGAGAGGTCATAAATGTGATTTCTTCCGGCAGGATGCTTTCGCCTCCGAGAGCGCTCTCTGTAAACCTCAGAGCGCGGTAAATGGATCGTACAGTGCTTTTCAAGGTGTCAATATTTCGATCCTTGGAGAGAATGATTCGCTCCCAGTCCCATTGATCGACATAGATGGAGTGAAGCGGCCCGAGCACTTCGTCGCGCCGGATGGCGTTCATGTCGGTGTAGAGACCTTCGTAGGGTTCAAAGCCATAGCGCCACAGTGTCATTCTCTTCCATTTGGCTAACGACTGTACAATTTGGCACGCAGTCCCCGTATCGCCCAGGGCAAATTCAACGGGCCGCTCGACGCCGCTCAGATCGTCGTTGAGACCGGAGGCGGATTCGAGAAAAAGTGGTGCACTGACACGCGTGAGGTTGAGCTCCTTTGCAAGGGCTCGCTCAAACGTGTCTTTGATGAGTTTGATTTGAAAGGCGGTTTCTCTGAGTGTCGGAACAGAGGTTGATCTGAGTTGTGAAGGTGTCATAGTATATATCCTCCTGAAATAAAAAAAGCCCCGATAAAGGGACGCGTATCTGCGTGGTACCACCCAATTTGCTTCTCCAGGTTACGGCTGCTGCGATAACCTTGCCCTGTAACGGGGGCTCCGTCCGAGTCTACTCTCTACTGATTTCGGTCGGAGGCTCGGGGATGTTCTTTCGGCGAGTTCTGTACTTTGCCTCTCAGCTTTCAGCAAATTCTCTGTAGTCAAAATGATTCGCGTACTTTTTCCCGTCAAAGCCTATTGATAAGAGTCTAGAGGGTGGGAAGTCGTTTGTCAACTAAAAAGTTAAAAATTCTTTTTTGTTTTATTGTTAAAGAGACGCTGATATTCGATTTCTCTCAAATTCTTCTTTATGGATTTTTTAAGAACAGAGAAATGCGTCTATTCATCTTCATGAGGATGCTGAAGATGTTTCATGTATTTCCACTGATCGAAGGCAAAAATGACAAGAGCCGCCCAAGAGAAGCTAAAAGCAACGAAACGCTCCATGTCAAAGGGTTCTCCGTATACGAAAATGCCCAGCATCATGGCCATGGTGGGGGAGAGATATTGAATAAAGGCGGATACACTCAGGGCGGTGGAGCGAATCCCCTGTGCGTGGAAGAGAAGGGGAAGCACGGTCAGAGGACCGGCGAGAGAGAGGATGAAGTATCTTGCTGTGGAAACCTCCTGTACAAGTTCCCAGTTTCCTGCGCGAGCCCATAGGAGAATCAGGGAGGCGAGTGGAAGGAGGATTAACGTCTCATATCCCATGGAAAAGACGGAGTCATAGGGGGTTTTCTTCTTGATGGCGGAATAGACAGCAAAAGTCAGGGCGACGGCAAACGCGTAGAACGGGAATTTCCCGATCGAAATTGTCTGGAGAACGACGCCGATACTTGAAAGAGCCGCTGCGATGTACTGTGCTTTTCTGGGTTTTTCATCAAAAAATGTCCAGCCGATCCAAGCCAGGATCAGTGGGCAGATATAGTACCCGAGGGTCGTCTGCAGAATCTCCCCCTTTTGAATGGCATAGACATAGATCGACCAGTTTAGGAAGACCGAGACGGCAGCGGGGAGACTGTAGTGTAATTGTGCAGATTCTTTCAAGCGAGCGATGAAGAGGTTCCATTTTCCACTTATGACAAGAAGGAGGATCATAAATAGAAAGCTCCCGATGATTCGATGGGCGATCAGTGCGAAAGAGTGGACAAATGTCGTGTACTTCCAATAGACGGGCATCAGGCCCCATATTACTTGTGCCAAGACGACATAGAACAATCCTTTTGCGGTTTCTCTCATTTGTATTCCTTAAGATGAATGTGATAATGGGTGCGTCCGACGACATCTCCTCTATGATTGGTGATCTCCTCCATCATCATGGAGCGAAAAGGCTCCATCTCACGCCTCTTAATTATATGGAGCTCTGCCAGCGTGTGAAGAAGAATCCCCGGAAGCAGAGAGGATTCGCCACTTTCCACCTTGATGACGAGCCCCAGGCCTTCGCGAAGCAGCCCGACGCCGTAGAAGGCATTGGCGCCTCCCTTGGCAATGAGGCGATCGCCAAAAACTTGCATCAATCGAGTGCAGAGGCGGTTTTCTCCGGAGACCATGACGGGGTAGCGAAGCATGGCGGAGGATACTCTTTCAAGCGCCTCCTTAAGTGGAGAACGAAGAGAACCGGGGTCTGCAAGCCGGGCGAAGGCAGTGGCAAATTTCCTGAGTTTAAGAGCGTGAACGGGGACTCCGCATCCGTCCGTTGCTAGGTGAAACTCTTCTGGATTTGCATCGCATAATTCTGCCAACACCTTTATGATCCGTTGCTGATGAGGGTGGGAAGGGTGCATATAGGTGGAGAGATCTTCTTTTTTGTACCTTGCGCTCAGAAGCATTCCCGCATGTTTTGCGGAACAATTGTTATGAAGAGCACTTGGTGCAGTGGTAACGAGTTTACGAGCTTCATCGTCAAAAGGCGGGTGGGCTCCACATTGCAGCATGTCTTCGCTCAGAGAAGCCTTTGCCATAAGGCATTTTAAAATGCGAAGGTGCGACTCTGTGCCGGAATGTGAGCCGCAGACGAGGGCGAGCTCTTCTTGATCGATTCCATAGTGATCGATGGCGCCACTGAGTATGGCGGCTGCCGCTTGAAAGGGCTTCGTAGAGCTCCTGGCAAAAGTGATTCTCTCGCTGTCACCATGCCGGTAGAGGAGACGCCCCTGTGTATCACAGACGGCGATATGGCCTTTATAGGTCATATCTATCACGTCGCCTCTGGTTACGCTTGCAATCATTGTTACTCCTTTTCTCCCTTAATTGTACACCCGTATCTCATGATATACTATGGACGAAAGAGGCGAATGCTTTGTATGAGGAATACAGGGATGAATATCGAAGAGATCTATCTTCGCCATGTAGACACGATCTATAGGCTGTGCCATATCTATCTAAAAAATCCGGAAGACGCAAAAGATGCCACACAAAGCACCTTTGAGAAACTTTTGGTGCGAAAAGAACCTTTTGAGAGCGTAGAACATGAAAAGGCCTGGTTGATTGTCTGCGCCTCCAATCTCTGCAAAAATATGCTGAAACACTGGTATCGCTCCAAGCGCACTGATGTCGAGGAGATGGCGGCACTGCCGGCAAAAGAAACGCCGAATGATGAGACATTGGCGCTTTTGTACGAGCTCGATGATGAGCTGAGAAGGCTTGTGTATCTCGTTTATTACGAAGGATATCGAATCAATGAGATTGCCCGAATGGATGGTATCAATGAATCGACACTGCGCTCAAGGCTTGCGCGTGCCAGGGAGCAGCTGAAATTGATAATGGAAGAAGAGCAATGACCCGAAAAGAACTGAGAGAAGCAATAGACACATTAACTCCGGATCGGGAAACGAAAAGAGAGATGTTTCTGGCGATAGAGGAAAAAGCGTCAAAGCCCGTCTTGGTAAGATGGCCAAAATTTAGAAGAGCGGCTGTTGTTGCGCTTGCTGTTTTGTTGCTTGCGGTCGCTGTGCCCGGTGGGATTCGGTTCGTGATACAGGCGAGGGATTCGATCGCGATGGGGGGTTCTGATGTAAAGTCGGAAGAGGCGGATATCGTTTCTGCATGTCAAAAAGAAGCCGTTGCAGCGGATGTAAATACGGAAGAAGTGTTCAGCGCAGAGAATATTGATGTGGCTGATGAGCTTAAAACAGCAGAGTATGATGATGGAGAGTTTCAGATCGTAGAGATTGAGGGGGTGGAGGATTTGGATGCCTTGATCCATCTTCTTCCGGAAGAAGCGTCGATAATAGAATCGGAGGGCACCTTCCGAAAATACAAGGTGGGAGAGGAAATCTGGGAGATCCGGATAGAGAGGGGAAATACGAGGCTCATCAGGCCTCTGAACCAATAGTTCACAGAGCTTTCGGGCTCTTTTTTTCTTTAAGAAAGAGGATAGAAATAAAACCCAAGGTGCTGAATATGGCGCTGATGACAAGCAGTGCCTCTACATGGAGAGCATCGAGAACGGCACCACCAAGAAGGGAGGCAATGACGCATCCGAGCGTTATTGTCGATATGAGCAGAGCTTGTGAGCGGGCACGAAGAGAGAAGGGAAGCGTCTCTTGAACATACGCGACAGCAGCGGGGAAATAGAGTCCGAACGTCAACATTTGTAAAAGCTGATTGACGTATAAAAGAGTGGGGGAGTTTGCGAAGATGAGGAGTATCGATTTAACAAGAAAAAACATGGCAGACAATCGGAGTAGGGAAACCGTTCCAAAGCGGTTTTGAAGTTTTGTAAACGAGGCCATGATCGGAAGTTCCGCCGCTGCCGCAATTCCCAGTGCAATGCCGAACTGAGTCGATCCTCCGCCGACATTTTCTACGATGCGAAGGAGAAAATTGTTTAGGATACAATGGTTGATAAAGAGGAAAAAAGTGGCCAGGAGCATGAGGAAGAATGGCCGATTCAAACCGGAGAGCGATGAAGAGTTGCTGTCGTTTTCCGCAGAGGTGATGGTCTTTGGGAAGAGATAGAAGGCGAAAGTAAAGGTCGACAGACTTAAAAAAGCCATCAAAGGGATGATGGATGTGTCAAAAATTCCGATCAGCTTCCCTAAAATGAGAGAAGAGATGCCATACACCAAAGACGCGGTGCCTCTTGCTATGCCGAAGTCAAGTGTGATGCCAGAGTGGAGGGCGTCAATGGAGAGGGTGTTGACCATGGGTTGGAGGCAGATGACAAGGACAAGAGTCAGAAAGTGCGCTCCTATTTTCATCGATGTAATGGGGAGATATAGGATCCCGATGAGAAGAAAGAGAAGCCTTGCATGGGAAAAGACAGCTTGACGAAGGGTCAGTGTCTCCTTATCGATCAATGAGCCGGTCATCGGCTGAAGAAGGATCGAGAGCAAGTTTGCGGCGGCAAAAAAGAAGCCTACGGCAGTATTTGAGAGACCGAGGGAATAGAGATACATGGGCCCAAATGCCAGAATGGGCATATTCGTCAGCCAGTAAGAACTCTGGATGAGAGCATAGTGTGGAGTATAATTCAAAGAAGGTTTCATGGCGAAATTGTATCACATTTGCAAAAGAAAAAATGGTGATGTTTCTTCAGGGGACGATGTAAAATGTCGATAAAATCTTGACAGATGCTCTGAAATCGGGTAATCTGTTCTGGCATGGGGGCGTAGCTCACTTGGGAGAGCGCTTGAATGGCATTCAAGAGGCAAGGGGTTCGACTCCCCTCGTCTCCACCA
>JAAYOV010000031.1 GCA_012520095.1 Tissierellia bacterium
CCTACTTCCCCTCCAAATCCTTAATAACAGCCTCCGGAACTTCCAGCTTCATGGTTTTTATATATAATTCACTGAACTTCCTGATGGGTGGAAACCATTCCACGAAAATAACCGATGCGATGCCGATGAGGGTGTCGGTGACTCTGGTCACGGTGTAGGAGAGAGGGGGATCTTGGCCGACCGGAATGCAGATGATGAGAAAAACAATGCAGGCAATCGCCACGGAGCCCGGTTTTTTTAGTTTTACAAGGAGATACATAAGCGGGATCACAAAGACGGAAACCGTTATACTGTAAATCAGACTCCCCGGGTGCAATTGTAAAATCTCAGTGGCAAAACGCATAAAAAAGTATGCGTATATTCCCGACACAAGAGTTCCTGTCGCTCGGTTCACGGATGATCTGAGCGTAGTCGACATGCTATGCTGCATGCAGACGACAGCCGAGATCCCCGCTTGATAGGAAGCAGGGGAGTTTCTGAGATGATTGATCAATGCACATATGAGAAGAGCCAGAGCTGTTTTTATTATCCTCATTCCCGGGAAATGCTTTGTAATCTTCTCCAGTTTCGACATGTTGTAAAGATCTCCTTCTTTAACGTTTTTGATTCTCTTTCACTAATTTTTATGCAAGTCGTTTCCATTAGACTATATGGTACCACTGAACAACGTTTTGCTCCAATAGAATGTATCCGTTTTGCATACCCATATAGTTTTGCTAATTGAAGTCAATAAGAAAAAACAGATCCCCTATAGAGAGCGTAACGAGCCTCTGTCCTAATAAAAGAGGATTCAGCGCGATAGCTTCGCAATAAGGGACCGGCTCTTTTCATTCCTCGATTACTCAAGTTCAGGTAAGTATACACGTATTCGATCCAGCGCAAAGATCGGTTCGCTGAATTCTCCGGGCTGAAGATCCCGTGTCGCTTTTTTCATATCATATACACGCGCATCGATCATGTCGATGTGATGCAGAAGCTCCGCTTCTAAAAACATCGGGCGCTTCGGAGAGCCGAACTCCGGATGATAGTGATGAGAGAGAATCATATGCTCAATGAGGAGCAGGATCTCTTCACTCGTTCCGAGCTCGCTTCCAAGTTTTCGAACCTCTCTGACCCCTTGTACCAGGTGGCCTAAGAGAATTCCTTCTTTCGAGTAGCCGGAGACAATGCCCAGTTCGTTCGCCTCCATCTCTTCGATTTTTTGGAGATCGTGGAAGAAGATGCCGGTAATCAAAAGATCTTCATTGGCATCATAGATTTTGCACAGAGCTTTTGCCGTCTCCATCATGCGAAGAAGATGGAAGAGAAGCCCGCCCCGTATCGCGTGGTGATGGCGCATGGCTGCAGGATAGTAAAGGAGCTTGTCTTTGTAGAGTTCAAACGCCTTCATCGAGAGCTCGCGCATCTGCTGATTGGTAATGGCTCGTAAGTTCTCTTCAAGCTCAGCAAGCATCTCTTTTTCATTTCTTGGCGCACTGGGGACGATGTCGCAATAGTCGATTTCATCTCCCTCTTCTATATTTCTGTGCTTGATAATTTTCAGCTGGAGCCTGTCCATCCACTCGGTCACATCACCACGTAACTTGATGATGTCGCCCTGTTTATAGAGATCCACCTGTGAATCATCGATGCTCCAGATTTTGGAGTCGATCTCTCCGCTGGAGTCGGCAATGATCAGGTCAAAATATTTGCTGTTGTTTGAACTTGTCTTTAAGTTGAGTGTCTTGATCAGGTAGAAGCCTTCAATGCGTTCTCCCTTTTGAAAATCGCGAATATCCTTTTGCATGAGCCCTCCTATACATTCAACAAGCGATCGTACTCTTCCCGAAATCTGGCAATAATGCGCTTTTCCATCCTGGAGATGGTCATCTGCGACACATCCAGCTCATCTGCCACCATAATCTGCGTCTTTTCGTTGAAGAAGCGATCGCGGATAATCTTCTGCTCCATGGGATTAAGTTTGCCCATCATATAATTGATAAAATCGACGTTGTTAATACTTTCAAACGCCTTGTCTTCCTCTCCGACGATGTCCAACAGTTTCACATCTCTGTCATCTGAACCCGATTCCATCTCTAAATCCAGACTTTTCGGCGAGTATACCTTAGAGGCCTCCATCGCTTCAATGATCGCCTCATCCGTCGTATCTAAATATTGGGCAATATCACTGACGGTGGGCACACGATGATTTTCTCGATAGAGTCTCTCTCTTGCCAACGTGACCTTTTTTGAAAGCTCCTGAATGCGCCTCGGCACACGAATCGTCCAGCCTTTGTCTCGGAAATGTTTTTTGATCTCTCCGACAATCGTCGGCGTGGCAAAACTGGAAAACTTGAACCCCTTGTCGACATCAAATCGATTGACGGCAAAGAGAAGACCCATCGCCGCTACCTGATAGATGTCATCGTATTCAATTCCTCTATTGAGGTACTTCTTGGAAAGGATCTCTGCAATGTACATATGCCGATGATAGAGTTCATCGCGGATCTCAGTATTGTCTCGATCATCTTTGAACATCTTGAAGAGGTCATCGGTCTCATAATCTTTATATTTTGAACCCATCACTTCTCCATTCAGCGTCTTTTTTTCATTATGATGGTCGTGCCTTCATCTGTAGAATGTACTTTCATTTCATCCATAAGGGTTTCAATGATAAACAACCCCAAACCGCTACCTGAATAATCATGCGGATCAATGACGGGTGGCATTTTGTCGACCTCAAACCCCTTGCCGGTATCGCACACATAGACCGTCATGGTCTCATCTTTTAATTCGATGACCATTTCAAAAGAATCGGCTTCTTTGGAATGGAGCACCACGTTATTGCACGCTTCGCCTACAGCAATGCGGATGTCCTCGATCTTTTCAATATCGAAACCGAAGACACTGGCGATGCTGGTAGCGGCCAGTCTGGCGGAGATGACATACTCTCGCTTATTCGGAAGGGTCAATTTGAACTGGTCCATTATTCCTCCCTCAGTGTAAAGACCTTGTCAAGGCCCGTAATCCTGAACAGTTTACTCACAGAATCCTGAGGATTGACGATGATAAGCTCTTTGCCGTTTGTCTTGAGCTGCTTGATGACTCCGATGAGCATGCCAAGACCCGTTGAGTCGATATACTCCAGATCTTCTGCATTGACGATGACATCCGCCGTCTTCTCCTCAAGAATCTCGCTCAATCTTTCTTTAAGAGCCGTGCTCGAATCAATGTCGAGCTCGCCCATCAGTTTTACTTCCCATCTCTCACTCCTCTCCGAGTAGAGATGTCGAATCTTCAGTGCCATCTATGTCCTCCTCTTCTTCAAGTTCATCGGCTTTCGCTACGGAAATGACAGACGCGTCTTCATCCATGCGCATGATGCGCACTCCGGAGGTGTTGCGTCCAATAGAGCTGATATCGCTTGCGCGCACGCGAATGACCTGGCCGTGCGAGCTCAGAACCAATAACTCTTCTTCTTCCGTTACGCCCATACAAGCGACCACATCACCCGTCTTGGAAGTCAAGCGGTAATTGACGAGCCCCTTGCCATAGCGGTTTTGCAGGCGATAATGTGAAAAGTCCGTTCGCTTTCCATATCCTTTTTCAGTGATGGTGAAGATCTCTTCTTCGGGCTCAGGCATCACGAGGCTGACGACTTCATCGCCTTCATCGAGCATGATCGCTCCCACACCCTGAGTGTTTCTGCCCTGTGTGCGAAGAGAAGCACTGTCAAATGTAATCGACATACCTTTTTTCGTGGCAATTAAGATCGGCTGCTCCTCGGGGAGAATGCGCACCCCGATGACCTCGTCGCCTTCTTCAAGACGGATGACCTTGATGCCCGCTGTGCGGTTGCTCTCAAGATCAGATAGCCGGAACTTATTGATGCGTCCGAATTTCGTTGCAAGAAGAATCTTTCTTTCGTCCATCTCCTCAACAGCGCGCACCGTACTCACGCGCTCTCCCTCCTCAAGCTGAAGGAGGTTGACGATGGGTGTTCCCCTTGCCGTCCTTGAGGATTCCGGAATGCGATACGCCTTCATGCGCAGAAGCTTTCCGAAATTCGTAAAGAACAGCAGGTTGGCGTGTGAGGAAGTGCTGAAAAGATCCTGCACCATATCTTCTTCTCGCATACTGAGAGCCGTAATCCCTCTTCCTCCGCGGTGTTGCGATTGATACGTGTCCTGCGGTACGCGCTTGACGTATCCCTTATGCGTCAGAGTCAGCACGACCTGCTCTTCTTCGATCAGATCTTCAATATCGATATCGTCCTCATGCGGTTCGATCTGCGTTCTTCGCTCGTCACCGAATTTGTCTCTGATCTTCTCCAAGCTGTCTTTTATAATACCCATAAGGAGCGACTCATCCGCGAGAACTTTCAAATGATACTCAATTTCTTCCTGAAGCGCCTTGAGTTCATCGCTGATTTTTTCATATTCCAGGCCCTGAAGCCTCCTAAGCTGCATGCTCAGGATATTGTTCGCCTGAATCTCCGAGAAGCCGAAGGCCTCGATCAGCCTCTCTTTTGCATTGTCATAGCTCTCTCTGATGATGCGGATGACTTCATCGATGTTCTGAAGAGCTTTGATAAGCCCTTCCAGGATATGAGCCCTTTCTCTTGCTTTTCGGAGGTCATATTGGATCCTGCGGGTCTCAACCTCTTTTTGATGCTCGATATACTTCTCCAGCAACTCCTTCAGGTTCATCGTCTTGGGCACGCCCTTATCCAGCGCAATAAAGATCATCGAGAAGGTCTGCTGCATGCTCGAGTGTTTATAGAGCTGATTGAGAATGACATTTGCATTGACATCTCTGCGAAGCTCCAAAACGATGCGGATGCCGAATCGATTGGACTCGTCTCTGAGTTCTGTAATTCCGTCAATTCGTTTATTCTTGACAAGGTTTGCAATATCTTCAAGCAGGCGCACCTTCGAGAGCATATACGGGATCTCGGTGACAACGATGCGCATCCTGCCGTCTTTTCTCTCTTCAATCTCCGCCTTTGCCCGGACTCGGATGCGCCCCTGTCCCGTTCGATAGGCCTCTCGCATGGCGGCCGTTCCCATGATCGTGGCTCCCGTGGGGAAGTCCGGCCCCTTGACAATCGAAAGAAGCTGATCGACCGAAGCCTCCGGATGATCCATGAGATAAGTGGAAGCATTGATGACTTCCGTGAGATTGTGGGGAGGAATGCTCGTCGTCATGCCGACGGCTATTCCTGTGGAGCCGTTGACAAGCAGATTTGGAAAGCGGCTCGGAAGGACCGTGGGCTGCTGAAGCGTCTCGTCAAAGTTCGGCATAAAATCTACTGTCTCTTTGTCGAGATCCCTCAAAAGCTCATCGGCAATGCCTGTGAGCCTCGCCTCTGTATAACGCATGGCCGCTGCGCCGTCTCCATCGATCGAGCCGAAGTTTCCCTGCCCGTCTACAAGGAGATAGCGAGTTGAAAAGTCCTGTGCCAGGCGAACCATAGAGGTGTAAATAGCAGAGTCCCCGTGAGGATGGTATTTACCGATGACATCGCCCACGATGCGGGCGCTCTTTCTATGTGGCTTGTCATGCGTGAATCTCTGCTCCCACATGGAATAGAGTATTCTCCTGTGGACGGGCTTGAGTCCGTCGCGCACATCCGGAAGAGCGCGCGAAACGATGACGCTCATCGAATAGTCGATATACGACTGCTCCATCTTCTCAGTAATGTCTTTTTCTATAATTCGTCTATTTGTATCTTCCACCGTTCACCTCTATATATCTAAGTTCGACACATATGTGGCGTTATCCTGAATAAATTCGCGCCTCGGTTCCACCTGCTCGCCCATCAGCATGCTGAAGACCCTGTCGGCCTCCACCGCATCTTCAACATGGACCTGAAAGAGAATGCGCCTTTCGGGATCCATCGTCGTATCCCACAACTGCTCGGCATTCATCTCTCCAAGACCCTTATAGCGCTGAATGGTGACATTTCTTCCCACTTCCTCCAGACGCTGTTGAAGTTCATCATCACTATAGGCGTAGTGGATCGTCTTTCCGCTCTTTACGGCATATAGAGGAGGCTGGGCGATGTAAATATGGCCGTTGTCGATCAGTTCCGGCATGTATCGGAAAAAGAATGTCAAAAGCAGCGTATCGATATGCGCTCCGTCGACGTCGGCGTCGGTCATGATGATGATCTTGTGGTATCGAAGCTTCGAGATGTCAAACTCATCCCCGATTCCCACGCCGAAAGCTGTAATCATATCTCTGATTTCTCGAGAATTAAGGGCGCGGGAAAAGCCTGCTTTTTCCACATTCAAAATCTTGCCCCGAAGCGGCAAAATCGCCTGGATTTTTCTGTCTCTTCCCAGTTTTGCCGTACCTCCGGCGCTGTCGCCTTCGACGAGGAAGATTTCACTTAAAGCCGGGTCTTTTTCCTCACAATCGGCCAATTTTCCCGGAAGCGAAAAACCGTCAAGAAGACCTTTTCTGCGGGTGAGATCTCTTGCCTTTCTGGCGGCCATCCTCGCTCTGGCGGCTCCGTGGATCTTATCCATGATGCTCTTGGCATCATTGGGGTTTTCAGCCAGATACGCGGTGAGAACCTCTCCCACCATCGACTCGACGCCTCCGCGAACTTCACTGTTTCCGAGCTTCGTCTTCGTCTGCCCCTCGAACTGCGGATCGGAAATTTTAATCGAAATGATCGCCGTCAATCCTTCGCGCACGTCTTCTCCGAGAAAGTTTTCATCGTTTTCTTTTAGATAGTTGTTTTTTCTGGCGTATTCATTCATGACTCGCGTGATGGCGCTGCGAAAACCCGAGAGATGCGTGCCGCCCTCTTGCGTGTTGATATTGTTGGCGAAGCTGAACACATTTTCCACATATGTGTCAGTATATTGTGCGGCGACTTCGATCATCGTTCCGTTTCGCTCGCCTTCCGCGTAGAGAATCTTGGAATGCGTCGGAGTCTTGTTTCTATTGATAAACGCGACAAATTCCTCAATTCCTCCCTCATAGTGGAAGTGATTGACTTTTTCATGGCGCTCATCTGTAAAGACGATGTGCACGCCCTTATTGAGAAACGCCATCTCGCGAAAACGCCTCTCCAGGATCGGATAGTCAAATTCCAGTGTCTCAAAGACTTGAGGATCGGGTCGGAAATACGTGCGTGAGCCGACTCTGTCGGTCTGCCCCGTAATCTTCAAGGGAGAAATCGTCTCTCCTCTGGAAAACGAGATCTCATAAATATTTCCATTTCTGCAGACCTCGACATCCATCCGCTCCGAGAGTGCGTTGACGACGGAAGCGCCCACGCCGTGAAGACCTCCGGAGACTTTGTACTCCACGTTGTCGAATTTGCCACCTGCGTGCAAGACAGTATGAATGATCTCCACTGCGGGTTTATGGAGCTTTGGATGCAGATCGACAGGCATGCCGCGGCCGTCATCTTTGACCTCTACGCTGTTATCTTTAAAAATTGTGATGTCAATGCGCTTGGCATAGCCGTTTAACGCCTCATCAATGCTGTTGTCGACGATCTCGAAAATCAGCTGATGGAGCCCTCGAAGCCCTGTGCTTCCTATATACATGCCCGGTCGCTTTCGGACAGGATCCAGCCCCTCTAATACTTGTATTGTTTCCGCATCATAGCTATTCTTATCTGTCAATCTTTCCTCCTGCTAAACGACCTCCTTCGATCCAGATGGTCCCTACACGCTCGCACAAAGAGCTGTCCAGTCCGTCCAAATCGGTGGCCGTAATAATTTTCTGATGTTGTGTAAAGATCTCCAGCAGCTGATTGCGCCGCTGTCGATCGAGTTCGCTGAATACGTCGTCGAGCAATAAAATGGGCTTTATCTCCAATTGCTCCTCAATAAAAGGCACGAGCGAAAAATACACGCTCAGTGCTCCCAGTCGAATCTGTCCTTGCGAGCCGTATTTTCGCAAATCCTTGCCGTTAAGGCTGATGCGAAGATCGTCCGCATGCGGGCCGTATCCCGTAAAGCCGACCCTCCTGTCGCGCTCTCGATTCTGCTGCAAATTGAATAGATATTCTTCACTGTCATGTGCGCCGCAGCCGAGATACGTCATCGCCAGTTCTTCACTTCCCGACGTCAGTCTCTCATGCATGCTCCGCGCATAGGAGGAGAGCTTCTGTAAAAAATCACCTCGTCTCTTTGTGACGTCGAGTCCATACACGGAGAGCGCCTCTTCATATACTTCTAGCTGCCGAATATCTACGACATCACTCTTCAGCAGGGCATTTCTTGCCAAAAGCGTCTTGTTATATCGGACGAGCTGGTGAAAATAGGCGCGGGACACAAGAGAGATCTCTCGATCTAAAAACGCCCGCCTGAGCGAAGGCCCTTGAGTAAAAGTGCGAAGATGGTCGGGGGAAAAGAGCACCATCGGAAAGAGCCCGAATAAGTCACTGCGGCGCTCAAGCTTGACATGATTGAGCTCCATGCTCATTCCGCTTTTTTCTCCGGCTCGAAGCTCGAGGCGCAACTCCCTGCCGTCTTCTTCAAACAAGTAGGAAAGCTCAAAGGGATTTCGAAAGTCTCCATACGTCTCGCGTAGGCGGGGAGAGCGAAAACTTCGGCCCATGCAGGCCAAATACACCGCCTCCAGCAAATTGGTCTTGCCTTGGGCGTTGTTTCCAAGAATAATCTGAAGTTGTCTATCAAACGAAAAGGACTCCTTGCCGTAGTTTCGGTAGTCCTTCAGATGAATATTTCTTAGGATCATTTGCTCTCCTGCATACATAATGATTATAGCACTTTTTCTTTGAAATTCCAAATGTTACCCTATATATCTCAAACACCGTCTTCTCCTCTTTTTACCCTGTAAAATTGCCTGAAAAGAATCTCTCGCAATCATCATTATTTTCTCGAACATAAACAAGAGTCCTCTCGTTCTTCCCAAGGCGTAGCGGTCGCTTCTGTCATGAACACATAAAAAATCCCTCCGCTCTCAAAGAGTGAAGGGATTCTTCTTCGCTATTTCTATCTTGCTGCTTTTTTTCGATTTTTCCTGTGATAGACAAGCTTGAATATCTCTCCCGCTGCAAAAGGCAGAAGGGACAAGGGGATAATGTATTTCCAGTCGTGAAGCCCCAGAGACGTCGTCTCAAAAATCGGCTGCAAAAACGGCACATAGACGACCATCAACGTAAGCCCAATCGCAATCAACAACGCCTTATTGAGGGTCTTGTTTGAAAAAACACCTGCTTTAAACACGGAAAAATGCTCCGAGCGCGAGGAGAAACTTCTCAGAAGCTCTGCGGCAATGAGCGTAATAAACGCATAGCTCATGGCACCTCTGGAAGGCCCGAACTGTTTTCCTCCAAAATCCTCAGAAGCTTTGTAGATTGTACCGTCTTCTCCGATGATATCGTCCGTTCCCTCGATCTGGCGATAGACACTGATATTTCCCGCATGGTCTTCCGCTTTGTCTCGGAGTCCATAGTTTGAAATTCCGATATGAAAGGCGAGAAAAACGGCGAGAAAAATCGCAATCGCCTGAGAGACGATGGAAAGAACCATCTCTTTGTTGAGTATCTTATCCGTGCGTTTTCTGGGAGGCTGCAGCATGATGTCGGGCTCCGCCATCTCCTGGCCGAGCGCCAGCGCCGGGAAAGAGTCTGTCACCAAGTTCAACCACAGAAGCTGAATGGGCATCAGCGGTATCATAGAAGGCCCCAGCACCATCATCGTAATGAAGATGACCAAGATCTCCCCGACATTGCAAGAGAGAAGAAATCCGACAAATTTTCGGATATTGCTGTAGATGACTCGCCCTTCTTGCACAGCTGTGACGATCGTGGCAAAGTTGTCGTCTGTGAGAATCATATCCGCCGTCCCTTTGGCTACTTCTGTTCCGGTAATTCCCATCGCCACGCCGATATCGGCGCGCTTGAGAGCGGGAGCGTCATTGACGCCGTCTCCTGTCATAGATGCAATATGACCCTTTTCCTGAAGAGCCTCCACGATACGGACTTTATGCTCCGGAGAGACGCGGGCGTACACGGCTGTCTTTTCGCACGCTTCCTTGAGCTCTTCATCGCTCATCGAATCAAGCTGGGCTCCGGTGAGGACTTGCTCGCCCTCTTTCATGAGCCCAAGGTCTCTTGCAATCGCAACGGCCGTATCCTTATAGTCACCTGTAATCATGACGACGCGAATGCCCGCCTGCGTACATACGGCGATGGCATCTCTTGCCTCCGGCCTTGCCGGGTCGATCATTCCCATGAGACCGACAAAAATCATGTCATTTTCAGCCGCCTCAAAGTCTTTGTCCGGATGTTCACTGAAAGCAAAAGCAAGCACGCGAAGCGCCGTCTGCGCAAAGGCGGAGTTGGCCTGCATGATCTCGTCTCTTCTTTCCTGCGTCAGTTCAACAACGCCTTCTTTTCTGAGTTCCCGGCTGCATCGATCGAGAACGATGTCCGGGGCGCCTTTGGTCAGAGACAGAGGACACTGCGGATATGCATGAAAAACCGACATCATCTTGCGCTCGGAATCAAACGGAAGATCTCCCAGACGCTCGTAGGCGTCGGCCAATTGCGCCTGAACGACGCCACCTTTGGCAGCGGCCGTGAGCATGGCGCCCTCCGTCGGATCCCCGATGATGCTCCACACACCGTCGACCTCTTGAAGCTCGGCTTCGTTGCACAGAACACCGATCTCCAACAGCCGGTTGAGGATGGGATGATCCTTCACCGGCTCATGATTATGCTGATGCACGATCTCGCCGGCCGGATCATAGCCGGTTCCGCTGACTTCAAAGATCTCTCCGTCTACATATATGCGAGTGACCGTCATTTCATTTTGGGTCAACGTTCCCGTCTTGTCGGAGCAGATGACATTGACGCTTCCCAGCGTCTCGACCGCCAGCAGTCTTTTTACGATCGCGTTCTTTGAAGCCATGCGATTCATGCCCAGAGCCAGCACAATCGTGATGACGGCGGCAAGACCTTCCGGAATCGCAGCGACGGCCAAACTCACTGATGTCATGAACATATCCATGACATCTCCGCCGTTGACAATCCCGACGACAAACGTGATGACGACGACCACCAGACAGAAGGCGGCCAGATATTTACCAAGAGCGTTGAGATTGGTCTGAAGAGGCGTCAACTCCTGCTTGATGCCGGTCAGTCTTCCGGCAATCTTTCCCATCTCCGTATCTTGGCCGGTGGCAACAGCTACAGCCGTTGCGCGCCCATAGGTGATGGCGGTGGAGCTGAAGACCATGTTGTGGCGATCTCCGATTCCCGGCTCTCCTTCCGTCTCAAAAGAGGCGTCCTTTTCAACAGGCACGCTCTCTCCTGTCAACGCCGCTTCCTCGGCTTTAAGATTGCTGGCTTCAATGAGGCGCAAGTCCGCCGGCACGACGTCTCCGGCCTCTAAAATGACAATGTCTCCGGGCACGACAAGCTGAGAATCGATGAGTTCCTGCTTCCCTTCCCTCAAAACTCTTGCAAGAGGGGCCGACATCTTCTGCAAAGCGGCAACGGCCTGTTCCGCGCGTCCTTCCTGCACGACCCCTAAAATGGCATTGACGATGACGATGGCAATGATGATGAGCGCCTCAATCCAATCGCCTAAAAAACCGGAGACGATGGCTGCGAGGATGAGAATGATGACCATCACATCGTTGAACTGCGCCAGTATCTTCTTCCACAGAGGATCTGGCGGAGCCTCTTCCAGTTTGTTGGCTCCAAATCTTACCAGACGCTTCTGCGCCTCTTCTTGTGTCAATCCGCTCTTACCGCTCTCCAAAGAAAGCAGACACTCTTCAATGCTCCCCTTGTAAGGCTGTGCTATTATTTCGTAAGCGGGAGATTCCAATTCTTCCATTATCTTTTCTCTGCATGCCGGCTCCCCGGCATAATCCCTTTCTGTGTATGTCTATTGGTATCCCGAAGATATCCATCTGCACGGGTTTGATCATAATCGAGAATAGGTGCTATCTAATCAATACTCCGATTGTATCGGAAAAGTCAATACCGGAACAAACCGTTCCGCCAAATTTACAGGGGAAAGAGTATAAGACTGTCCTGAACAAAATAGCACATTCGCACGTTCAAGAAAAAACGGCGCTCTGTCTTCGGCGCCGTCTCCTTCTTTCCCGGCTCGCCGGCCTCTATGAAAGCAAGTCCTCCACTTTCATCTCCGGCGCAATGGGGCATCGGTAC
>JAAYOV010000032.1 GCA_012520095.1 Tissierellia bacterium
GCCAATGCCTCGGACGACTGGCTCCTTGCTTGCATTGTCTTTGCGATTGTCGCTGCATTAAGCGTGTACGCAAGAGGGTTTCTGAGAGTCGTTCCTGTCATTGTCGGTCTAATCTCCGCCTATCTGATCGCGATGCTTCTAAACAGGGTTGATTTTACTGCGATAAAAGAAGCGAAATGGGTGGCGGTTCCGGCGTTTACTCTGGCCAAATTTTCCCTGCAGTCCATCATTACAGTGGCTCCCTTGGCTCTGGTGACGATGATCGAGCATATCGGGGATATCGTGGCGATCGGAGCGACAGTAAAACAAGACTTCGCCAAGGATCCGGGTCTGTCTCGAACCTTATTAGGCGACGGCTTGGCAACGTGTCTTTCGGCGATGTTTGGCGGACCTGCAAACACGACGTATTCAGAAAACACGGGTGTTTTAGTGTTGACAGGTGTATGGAATCCTTTGATCATGCGCATCGCTGCGGTGATCGCTATTATTCTCGGCTTCATGCCAAAAATTGGAGCTGTTATCCAGAGCATTCCCATTGGGATTATTGGCGGCGTTTCGATTCTTTTGTTCGGGATGATCTCAGCTGTCGGAATCAGAACGTTGGTAGAAAATCAGGTTGACTTTAGCCAACCGAGAAATCTCATCATTGCCGCCGTCATCTTAGTTCTCGGACTCGGAGGAGCCTCGCTGCCTCTTCAATTTGGACAAATCAGTTTAACGCTTGAAGGAATGGGACTAGCCGCAATCGCAGGGATTATCCTCAATTTAGTTTTTAAAAAATCTGATGCCAGATGACGTTTGGAAGCAGAAACAATAATCTCTATTATGCCCTTGTAAGAGGTCCGGCAACAAGAGAGAGTCCTCTCGAATGCCGTGTGTTATACTGAAAAAAATGTCACTCACAAATCGAAAGGAGCCCAATATGCAATTGACAGCTGATGAACGAGCGATTCTCAACGGTGAACAGGGTGAGACGTTGGCGAAAGTTATGAAGACAATGGTCTTGTATGGCGATGTTTTCGGGGCTTCCCATTTTGTTCCGGTTGAAAGTGAATTTGGTCATATCGTCACGAGTTTCGGCATTTCCGTCATGAAGCCGGTCTATTCTTTAATGGACGAGCTGATTGCGGGCAATGCGATTTCGTCACAAAAATTTACGGTTGATCCGCGGCCGATGGACTTTAAGAATGTCCCTTCAAATCTTTTGCAGAACATTGCCTTTAAGGTGATGTATTCAAAGCAGAAAGTCTATGAAAAACAACTTCAGCAGATGGGGCTGCTCGGTGATGACGCCTTCAGCTGCACTTGCTATATGGAAGAAGTCGGAAATATTCCGGAGGAGGGGCAGGTGCTCTCTTGGGCGGAAAGTTCGGCGGTCAGTTATGCAAACTCGGTTTTGGGCGCGCGATGCAATCGCAACAGCGGCATCATCGAGCTCTTTGGCAGTATCCTCGGGAAGGTGCCTTATTTCGGCCTTTTGACGCCGGAAGGGCGCGAGGCGACATGGGAGATCGATATACAGACGAACAATCTTCCGGAAGCTCAACTTCTCGGTTCGGCGATCGGGCTGGCTGTGCAGGAAGAAGTTCCCTATGTTAAAGGGCTCAATCGTTTTTTAGGCGATGAGTTGACGCCGGAAGTCAGGGACTATTTGAAAGACTTTGGAGCGGCGGCTGCCAGTAATGGCTCGGTCGGGCTCTATCATGTGGAGAATCTGACGCCGGAAGCGAAGAAGCAGGGACGCGGAATCATCCGGGAGGGAGCAAAAAAACTGACGATCGACGATGCATATCTGCAGGAAATCTACGATGCGTATCCTGATCTTTGGGAAAAGGCCGATGCGGAGCCGAAACTCTGTTTTATTGGCTGTCCGCATCTGTCTCTCGATCAATTACATAGCTGGAAGGAAAAAATAGCTCGCCAGCTCCGAGTGGCGGGAAAGAAAAAGGTGGCTATCCCAACGGTGTTGTGTGCGGCAAAACCTGTCCTCGATGTCTTTGAAAAGAGGGCGGCCGCCAAGGCGCTCAAGCAGATGGGAGTCACTTTCACATCGATTTGTCCGCTGATGTATATGAACAATCCGCTCTGCTCGAAGATGCCGGTCATCACTTCATCCAATAAATTACGCACTTATACGAGTGCACATTATTTGAAAGAATCTGAACTTCTTGCCAGAATCACAGGAGGCAAATGATGAGAGAGTTTCAAGGACGTGTCGTGGTTCCGGGAGCGGCGAAGGCGGAGGCTCTTGTCACGACGAAGGGATTTAATACGCTGGCAAGTTTTCAAAAAAGTCTGATGAAGAGCGACCTGAGAGCTATTTGCTCCGATCAGAACAATCCGGATCTCTTCGGAAAGGCGTTGGCGGGAAAGGCCATCTGTCTGCCTCGAACGATCGGTTCGACGACAGGAGGCATGGTGCTTTATTGCGCCAGTGCTATGGGGGCGGCTCCTGCATGCCTGCTCTTCAGCGAGCCGATTGATTCACTTGCGGCAGCCGGTGCCATTCTCTCAGACGTTTGGACAGAGTCGTCGCTTCCTACCGTGGACAGTTTAGGTGAGGATTTCCTGGAATATGTCAAAGAGGGGATGCTCATCGAAGTTATGGAAGACGGCATCGTACGAGTGGAGGGATAATGCTCTATACGATACATTTTCACCCGGCGCTTCTGACCCTTAAAGTGAGAGTGAGCTGGAGAGGCTGGGAGATGCAAAGTGAGACGCTTGAACTCGATGAGGCGATCCGCTTGGAAAAAATGACGGCCGACGATCAGCCGATGATCCTTGAAACGGGTAGAAAAGAAGGCAGTAGAAGAGTCTATGCCCTTGAGAGAGCTAGGGAGTATACTCTCGAATACAGCGTTTCTCTATTTGGACGATTGGGGGAGAGGGACTTCCTGTTCATTGATCCGTCTTCCGTTCTTGTTCCGCACGTACAGGCAAGAGGGTTGCAGGAAGTAGTTCTTTTTGTCCCGCAGTCCTACAGCGCGCAGTCTTCTCTGAAAAGGGAGAGCTTGACTCGCGAAGGAGGAGTTAAGCGCTATAGTTTTTTTGGAGAGGGCGACTGGTCTTTGGCGATCGCTCGCTACGTTGAGCTCCCGTTTCTTTCAGGCATGATACTCCTTCTTGAGGAGACGAGTCCTGTTCTTGCGATTCGAGCCCTTGAAGAGGCGGTGGATCTGATCGCAAAGAGGTTCGGCAGAGGAGACGGACTTGTCACATTTCTGGCGTCACTGCCTGATTCGATGCAGGGGTTCAGCTCCGCCGGAGGGGTTTTTGTCGAAAAGAGAGCCTTTGATTATCTGGAGCATCTTCCGCTTTTACTGGAGCGTTTTTTCGACGCCAGTCGCTTGCCGGAGAGTCCGGAAGGCGAAGAGGATTTTCTACGGAGCCTGATAATGGAGTACCTGGTCAGCGAGTCGCTCCAGCAGGTCTTGAGTGCGTCTCAGCTTGCTTCTTGCGGCGTGGAACCTCAGACTCTTTTGCGAAAGACGAGGGAATTTCTCGGGGCGGATGCCTTTGACAAACTGCTTCAGTTGATCCTTTCAAAGTATGAAGGAGCGGTCCTGTCGAAGGCGGATTTTGTGCGAGAGTTTGATGAGTTGTCCTGGAAGCCCGGAACGGGAGACTTCTTAAGAGAGTGTATCGGCATAGAGGAATAGATGAGCTTACGGTGAACGAATTCCCTCTACTTTTATCCGAGTGGAGGGATTTTATATTGGATAGATTGTAATAATAAGTGCAGCATTCCAAGCGCGATCAGGATTGATCTGTTGACAGGCGGTGTGCGGAATCCTTCTTGTTCATAAGATCGGAGGGATCGCTCATGATGTGAAAGCGAAAAGAAAAAAATTATAATTGTGTTGATTTTATGAAAGACAGGGTATAATACTATTAGCACTCTATAGTAGAGAGTGATAACAAGATGAAAAAGGAGGACGAAAAGATGAGCAAATATTCTCTATCGACCCGAAACCCTTGGAACTTTTATAATGTTGTTGACGGATTTTTTGGTGACAGCAGTGATGCGTTTCGAAGTATTTCGCGCGACAGTTTCAAGGTAGACGTGAAAGATCAGGACGGAGCATACATTGTGGAAGCTGAAGTTCCCGGCTTTACAAAGGAAGAGATCGATCTTTCCCTCATGAAGGGTGTTCTGACGATTGCGGTAAAAAAAGAAGAAGAACAGAGTGAGGAAGAGCCTAATTATGTCCACCGCGAGAGACGTGTACGCTCTATGGCGCGAAGACTGTATCTCGGTGAAGTGGACGAGGAAAAGATTTCAGCAAAACTTGATAACGGCATTTTGAGCATCAGTGTGCCCAAGAAAGCGGCTCAGATCAAGAGAAGCATCGAAATCGAATAGCAAATTGAAGACCTTCGGGTCTTTTTTTTGTTATGATAGTGGCGGAGGAATGAAATGAAGGCGATTATCTACGATTTGGACGGAACGCTCATCAACAGTATAGAAGATCTCATGGACGCGCTTCAGGCGCTAATTTTTCGCTTGGGAGGCAAGGCGGTAGAAAGAGAAGAGCTCTTCGACCTCCTCGAGGTCGGTTCGAGGAAATTAATGGAGGCGCTGGAGAGTCGTCCGGACGGTTTGACGGATGTCGATTTATTTGAGATGTTCAATAATGAGTATGAAACTCGCCTATGGAATAAAACGGAGCCGTATGAGGGTGTCCGAGAGATGCTTGAAGCGGTCGCACAAAGAGGCTGCCTGCAGGCTGTCGTAACCAATAAAATTGACAGATTGGCTCAGCGTGTATGTGCTCATTTTTTCCCGGGAGTGTTTGAGTTGTGCATCGGTAC
>JAAYOV010000033.1 GCA_012520095.1 Tissierellia bacterium
AAAGACGAAGTACTGGCCGTCACCGTCGATGGCCTTAACATTCATGAGCTGACGTCTCTGAGTATTGAAGAGGTTCATGCTTTTTTCTCTAAGCTGGATCTTCCCGGAGCTAAGGCGACGATAGCGGAGCAGATCCGAAAAGAAATCAGGGCGCGCATTAACTTTTTAATGGATGTGGGCCTCGGCTATCTGACACTTGCCAGAAGCGCCTCCAGTCTATCAGGAGGAGAGAGCCAGCGCATTCGTTTGGCGACGCAGATCGGAAGCGGCCTTGTCGGCGTGCTTTATATTTTGGACGAGCCGAGCATCGGCCTTCATCAACGAGACAACGCCAGGCTGCTTCAGACTCTTAGGAATCTCACAGATCTGGGAAACACGCTGATTGTTGTGGAGCACGATGAGGAGACGATCCGAAGTGCGGACCACATCGTCGACATCGGCCCGGGCGCGGGAGAAAAGGGCGGCTATATCGTAGCTGAGGGGCCTCCGGAAGAAATCATGAAGGTGAAGGAATCGGTGACGGCTCAGTATCTCAGCGGAGAACGCTATATTTCAGTTCCTCTTGCGCGAAGAAAGCCAAAAGGAGAGATGACCGTCATAGGTGCCGCCGCCAACAACTTAAAGAACATCGACGTGAGGATTCCTTTGGGCGTCATCACTTGTGTTACAGGAGTCAGCGGCTCGGGCAAGAGCAGCCTCATCAATGAGATTCTTTATAAAGAGCTATATAAGCGTATTTATAAAAGCCATACCGTTCGCCCCGGAAAACATAAAGACATCGAAGGGTGGAAGCAGATCAACAAGATCATCGCGATCGACCAATCCCCTATCGGAAGAACCCCGAGAAGCAATCCCGCCACCTATACAAAGGTGTTTGATCCGATCCGCGATCTCTTTGCCGAGCTTCCCGAATCAAAGAAGAGAGGGTACAAGAAGGGGAGATTCTCCTTTAATGTCAAGGGCGGCCGATGCGAGGCGTGCAAGGGAGACGGAATTAACAAGATCGAAATGCACTTCCTCTCCGATGTCTATGTGACATGTGAGACGTGTCACGGGAAGAGATACAATCGCGAGACACTGGAAGTGCGCTATAACGGGAAGAATATATACGAGGTGCTGGAGATGACCGTCAGCGAGGCGCTGGAGTTCTTTTCCGTTCACGAGCCGATTCGAAGGCGGCTAGAGACGCTGCGAGATGTAGGGCTCGGCTATATCAAGCTGGGGCAGCCCTCCACTCAGCTCTCGGGAGGAGAGGCGCAACGGATAAAACTGGCAAGTGAACTCTCCAAAAGAAGCACCGGAGACACCCTATACATTCTCGATGAGCCGACGACAGGTCTTCATATTGCCGATGTAGAGATGCTCATAGGCGTTCTCGATCGTCTGGCAGAAGGCGGAAATACGCTGATCATCATTGAGCACAATTTAGATGTTATCAAGTCGGCAGACTATATCATAGATTTGGGGCCGGAAGGCGGAGACAGAGGAGGAGAGATCCTCGCTGAAGGAACGCCCGAAGAAGTGGCGCAGGTGGCAGAAAGTTACACCGGACAGTATTTAAAAAAAATACTTCATTCCCGGCCATAGATGTTATGCAAGCATAGGCTTTCAGCCGGAAAGGATGAGCCATGATCGATATCGTGATACTTGGAACGGGCTCCAGAAATCCACTGCCCGATAAATATCTCAGTTCGATGATTTTGCGTTTTGGCGGAAGGCAGATTCTTGTCGATTGCGGAGAGGGGACGCAGGCGGCCATCAGAAAATACGGCTGCGGCATCAAATCTATTGACGGGATCGCTATCACCCATTTTCACGGAGATCATTTCTTCGGTCTTCCGGGAATGCTCCAGTCAATGGAGCACGCAGGCCGGACGGTGCCGGTATGGATAGCGGGACCCGCAGGTCTTGAAGAGACGATGGAAAGGGTGCTCTGGCTCTGTGGAGATCTCTCCTTCAAGATTGAGTTGAGGAGACAATCCCGTTTTGAAAGCATCGGCCTTTGTGTGGAGACATTTCCCCTTCTTCATCGGATTCCAACCCAGGGGTATGCGTTTACTTTGAATAGAGCGGGGAAGTTTCTCCCGGAAAAAGCTCGTGAATTCGGCATTGCGATGGAAAAATGGTCGCGGCTGCAGGCAGGCAGGAGTGTAGGTGAAATCACTCCCGACATGGTGATGGGGCCTCCAAGGAGAGGTCTGCGCATTGTCTATGCAACCGATTCGCGCCCGAGCGAGACAATTATTGAAGCTGCCCGGGGAGCGGATCTATTGATTTTGGATGCGACCTATGCAAATGAGCAGAAGTCGGAACATGCAAAGACATACGGGCATATGACTTTTTTGGAGGCGGCAAGGATTGCTGAAAAAGCGCAAGTAAAAGAGGCGTGGTTTACGCATTTTAGCCATTCTATCGGCGATCCTACGCAATATTTGGAAGAAGCAAGAAATATCTATCCTCCTTTGTTTTGCGCCGCGGAAGGCATGAAGAAAACTCTTCGATTTGAGGAAGGGGTCTCGTGTCATAATGATGTTAACGGCAGATAGTAACAATGGATACTGAGTTTCAGGGATTCTACCGGAAAAACAAAATATGAAATGATGTGGGTTTTAGAGTGAATTTTGCATTGGTTTGTTCAAAAGAAGCAAACTAATGCAAAAATTATTTGAAGATTTAGAGGTAAGGATGATTAAAAAAAGGAAAATTCTTGAATACCTTATAAAAGAATATGATCCGACGTCAATTATTGTTTATGGTTCATTTGCTAATGATACAAATGATGCTCATAGTGATTTTGACGCATTAGTAATTTGTAGCAAATCCCACAAAATGCATGATGATAATGTTATAGATAATACGGAACTCGATGTGTTTATCTATCCAACAGAATATTTTGTTGATGAATATGATATCAGTGAAATTTTGCAGATTGAAAATGGGGATTTATTACTTGATAAAGAAGGAATAGGAGCGAAATTACTTCGAGAAGTAGAAGCATATGTTAGTAACTATGACGCGAAATCAATTTCTGAAAAGCAGATGGAACTTTCTTGGTGCAAAAAAATGCTTAAACGAATTGAACGAGAAGATATTGAAGGTTTGTATCGTTGGCATTGGTTATTGATGGATAGTTTAGAAATATATTTTGATATTAAAAATGAGATGTATTTAGGACCTAAGAAAAGTCTTGATTTGCTATTAAAATACGACAAGAAGGGTTTTGAAATTTATAAAGAAGCTTTAGAATTTAAAGAAGTTGATTCATTAAAAAAATGGATTAATTATCTGGAAAAATCTTTGAACTAATCAATAAGGTCTAGTTTATTTGAGATAACATTCAACCTGAATCAAATGAAAATATATTTCTAGAACCATTGATATTACTTGAGATTTTTCACCCGGGGTTTTGTGTCATAATGTAGACATCCGGCAAATAGTAACGATGAAATCAGGCTTTCAAGTCCTCTGCAAGAAAAAAATATAAATCATCAAAATAAATGGGCGTTTATTTAAAGTACAACTTGAAAATTACTCCCTACTTTCTAAATAATATTTTACATGCGGTAACATGCCAAAATTATGACAACGACAGATAGTAACGATGAGGACTGAGTTTCAGAGCTCTCTTCAAAAATATAATAGGAGTAAAAAATGAATTTTGAAGAAATTTCAAAAATAGATGATGACTTAATTAGAAATGAGGAATTGTATAAATTTTTTGACGAAGAAAAAAGACTTTTCAGTAAATCAGGTCAGGTTGAAAAAATTACTACCTTAAAAGAAATTTCTAACTTCATTAGTCAAGATTCAAAAATTCTGGATGTCGGGGCAGGAACTGGAGTTTACAGCATACCTTTGGCCGATAAAGTAAATGAAGTTGTTGCTTTTGAACCTGCAACCAATAACTATAGACAATTAATTGAAAAAATTAAAAAGAATAACTTGCGCAATATTACCGTTGAAAATAAAAGTTCACTAGATATGGAAGAGTTAAAAGATGAATATTTCGATATAGTATTACTCTTTGGACCTATGTATCACTTATCAAGTGAAGAAGATAGGATACATACACTTAGAGAAGCAAAGCGTGTTGTTAAAGCTGGAGGACATATACTAGTATCCTTTATCAACCATGACATGGTTCCAATGACAGAAATGATCTATAATTCCGATTATTTTGAAACGGAGGGATATAATCCTAAGT
>JAAYOV010000005.1 GCA_012520095.1 Tissierellia bacterium
CCTGATATTTTACTTATGGATGAGCCCACAAGCGCACTCGATCCGATTGCGACATTGAAAATCGAAGAGCTTATGGAGAGTTTGAAGCAAGATTATACGATTGTCATTGTCACTCACTCCATGCAGCAGGCAGGAAGGATTTCCGACGAGACAGCCTTTTTCCTGCTGGGGGAGGTAAAAGAATTTGACAAGACACGCAAACTTTTTGAAAATCCTGAACATGAAGAGACAGAGCGCTATATTACAGGACGCTTTGGTTAGGAGAGGACGATGAGAGGAAAATTAGACAGTCGCTTGCAACGCATTGAAAGACGCCTTGTAAAAATGGGGATGGCGGTAGAAAGCGCGATAGACAAATCCATCGAATCGCTGATGAACAATGATGACAAACTGGCGATAGAAGTCATCGAAAAAGATGCGACAGTTGATCATCTGGAACTGGACTTGGAGAAAAGCTGTGTCAGCCTGATTGCCTTGGAACAGCCCATTGCAAGAGATCTGCGGATTGTAACAGGCACATTGAAGATCATCACCGATCTGGAGCGCATTGGGGACTATGCGGCGAATATTGCCAAGACACAGATAACGGTTTCAAAGGATATTTCTCATCATGTGCAGCCTCTATATGAGATCGCTAAAATACTCCAAGTCATGGTAAAGCTTTCCTTGGATGCTTTTGTCGAAAAAGATGCCCAGATGGCCAGAGAAGCCGCTCTGATGGATATGGAAGTCGACAAGAGATATGACATGGTCTATCTGGACTATCTCAATCAGCTGATTGCAGGTGAAGTGGCCGTCGATGAGGTGGTGCCGCTCATTCTTGCCGGACGCTATCTTGAGAGGATGGGGGACCATATCACCAATATCTGCGAGCGCATCATTTATATGGTGGAAGGTGTTCGGGAAATCTATTAAAAGAAAGAGCACAGGGCATACCTGCTCTGCTTTCTTTTTTTACGCTTCCGATCGTGTTATAATTAAATTCAGAAAGCGATAAGCTCCCTTTCGGGAGCTTTTCTGTAGTGTTTACTTGGAGGCAAAATGAATTATCTGCTGTCCATTTTGAGCGAAATTGGAATTACCGACGTCATCGACATTCTCATCGTCGCCTTTATTTTCTATCGACTGTACACCTTCTTTACATATACACGGGCGATTCAAATTCTCAAAGGGGCGCTGCTGTTTTTTCTGATTCAGCGCATCAGCTCTATTGCACAGCTTCACATGGTTAACTTTTTCCTGGAGACGATTGTCTCTTGGGTCGCTTTGGCGATTGTCATTTTGTTCCAGCCGGAACTCAGGCGTGCGCTTGAGCACCTGGGAAGAAGTCCTTTTATTACCCGATCTTTTCTCTCCGGACAGACGCCTCAGCGTCCGGAGCAAATTGACGAGATACTCAATGCAGTTAACTCACTGGCCTCTACGAATACAGGTGCGCTGATCGTATTTGAAGGCAAAACGGGACTCAATGACATCATAGAGACCGGAACTCTGATTGACTCAAAGATCACTTCTGCCCTGATCGAGAATATATTCTCTCCGAACACGCCTCTTCATGATGGGGCTATGATTCTCAGAAACGATCGAATCCAAGCGGCAGGCTGTCTACTTCCTTTAAGCAATGATCGCTCTGTATCAAGAGAGCTTGGAACGCGTCATCGAGCGGCAATCGGAATGAGCGCAAACAGCGATGCCTTGATCTTAGTTGTTTCCGAGGAAACAGGGACGGTCTCTATTACGACAAACAATGAATTGGAGCGCTTCGTTTCACAGGAAAGGCTGGAAGAGGCACTGATGGAATTCTATAATCCGTCGGAAAACGGTTTACTTTATGACGCAATGCAGAGGTAATCATGAATCGGCTTGAATCTTTTTTAAAGAGCTTATTTTTTAAAAATACTATTCCGAAGCTCATCTGCTTGATCTTGGCGTTTCTGTCCTGGATTTTTGTGATGGAAAATCAGAATATCCGAAAGAACAGGACATTTGAAAATCTTCCTGTAGAGGTGTTTGGTTTGGAGGTCCTCGAGAACAAGGGACTCATAGTCGAGAGTATCTCCGGTGAGTTCGTCGACGTTACGATCGATGGAAACTGGACCAGTGTGATGAGTTTTACCCAAAAAGACATTTTCCTGAGCGCCACTGTCGATGCGACGGGAAAAGGTCAAGTCACCGTCCCCATCAATGTTCGCCTTGCCAATGCGACTGTTACTGTCAAAGAACTCTCGCAAAATCATCTCAAGGTACAGTTTGACGCAGTCGAAACCCAGATGAAGGAAGTGGAGGTTACGACAGTTGGAGAGCTTCCTGAAGGGTATGAATTGGGAGGCGTCACCCCCCGTCATGCCTCCATCGCTGTACAGGGTCCCTCTAATGTCTTAAAGACGATTGCCGTACTAAGCGGTAAAATAGACATTTCTTCCAGGACGATGTCCGATGTTGAGTTTGTCGATATTCAAGCTCTTGATTCTCAGGGAAATCCTGTTGATGCAAGCAAAATAGAACTAGCTGCGCCTTTTGTTGAAGTCGATTTATCGATAATGGGCACAAAAGAAGTTCCTGTGCATGTGATCTCGACGGGTCATGTAGCGGAAAACCATCGACTTGGAACGATTTCAAGCGTGCCTGAAAAAGTCGTTTTGTATGGAGATACGAAGAAGCTCTCCACGATTCGAGAACTCAATTGCAAGGTTCAAGTGGAAGATAAAAATGCGCCTTTTAGTACAAATGCGACTTTTGATCTGCCGGAAGGAATCCGACGGGTTGATCAAGATCCCGTGACGATTCAAGTCGATGTTCTGCAACTCATTACCAAGCAATTTTATTTCCTCAATTCTGAAATAGAAGTGCGCGGAATTGATGCTTCGTTGAAGTATGAGTTGGGGACGACAGATCTTGGCAATCAGATTATGGTGACGGATACGCGATCTGTCATTAATACCATTAAGGCGGAAAACCTAGTTTTTTACATCGACGTCGAAAGAGTGACAGGTAATTATCTTGCGGATATCAAGGTAGAAGGTCTTCCCGAGACGAGCAGTGTCAGTTTCCGGATTCCCCAAATCGATGTCATTATTACAGAAGGGACGACACCATAAAAATATGGTGATGGTGGGAAAGGAGCCGAATATGGACCTCCTGATTGGAGGTGTATTTATGGCAGGTGTTCTGTCGTTTTTTTCTCCGTGTACAATACCCATGATTCCTGTATATGTAGGAGTTCTTGCGGGGAGCGAAAGAAAGGGCCATATGGTGGAGTGGGGCTTGCTCAAATTCTCCACCCATGCTCTATTGAGAACTCTTGCTTTTGTCGTAGGTCTGTCCACTGTATTCATTTCTCTTGGCTTTGGAGCGGGTTTTTTCGGTGCGCAGGTACAATTTCCCGGGTTGATGCAAATGTTGGGGATTCTTGTGATCATCCTCGGGCTTCAACAGATGGGCACGATAAATATCGGGTTTCTTGGACACAGAAAAAATGTCAATTTTAAAAGGGCGCGGAAGAATGATCTGATCGGCGCCTATTTGCTGGGGTTGAGCTTCAGTTTTGCCTGGTCCCCTTGCTTTTCCCCGGTATTAGGTGCGATCATCGGGTTAAGTGTCTATCAAGGAGAAACTCTGCTGGGTGGCTTTTATATGCTGATATATTCTCTCGGCGTGATGTTGCCGTTCTTATTTTTCACACTTTTTTCCAGTTTGGCACAGGAAAAAATGCCCTTTTTGGAGCGCCATAGTCAAAAAATGAAACGATTCGGCGGCATTTTAATCATTTGTATGGGAGTGCTTCTTCTTACAGGTCAAATGTCGAAGTTCTCGCAGTGGTTTTTGTGATGGAAAGGATGCATAAAACGGTCTATTTGGCCGGAGGGTGTTTTTGGGGGATAGAAGCTTATTTGAAAAGCCTCTTTGGTGTACAAAGGGTTAGAAGCGGCTATGCGAACGGTAAAACGAAGAACCCCAATTATAAAGAAGTCGTTACGGGAGAGACAGGTTTTGTCGAGACGGTAGAAGTGGTATTTGATCCCGTCATCATGCCGTTGGCTGTCCTGATTTCACACTTTTTTAGGATCATCGATCCGACAACATTAAATAGGCAGGGAAACGATATCGGAACGCAGTACCGAACGGGCTTATATTATTGTGATCCATCGGACAGAGAACTCTTGCAGAAGATGCTCCACCTGCTTCAGAAAGATCAGAAGAAACCGATCGTGGTCGAGTTGTTGCCGATTGAAAACTTCTATCCCGCTGAAGAGTATCATCAGGATTATCTTGCGAAAAATCCTTTCGGTTACTGCCATATCGACTTATCTTTAGTCGATGAGAGATTTATCCCGAAGTATCCCTATTTGCTTGACAACGTAGAAGAAAAGAGAAGGGTCCTGTCGGGCAAGAAGCGCTTTATCGGCTGTGAACAGGGGACAGAACCTCCTTTTTCTCATCCGCTATGGAAGTTTTCGGAGCCGGGAGTCTATGTCGATATCGCAAGTGCACAGCCGCTGTTTCTGTCTGTTGACAAATTTGACTCAGGGTGCGGTTGGCCAAGTTTTCATACACCGGCTTCTGAAGATGTGCTCATCACGCGCGAAGACAGAAGTCATGGCATGGTCAGGATGGAGGTCCTCAGTGCACTGAGCAAACTCCATCTCGGACATGTTTTCTCCGACGGCCCGCGAGAGCATGGAGGACGTCGCTATTGTATAAATGGTGAGATGCTCCGATTCGTCCCACTTCACGATATGGATCGAGAGGGGTATGGGTATCTTAGACTATATATAAAAGAGGAGGAAGATTGAGAAAAACATTATTGATTATTAACCCCGGATCGACTTCGACGAAAGTTGCAATATATGACGATATGCAAGTCAGGGTGAGTGATCAGATCGATCATGATGCTGATATTCTCAAGGCATTTCCTTCGGTTCACTCCCAGTTCGATTTTCGAAAAGAGGCGATTGAAAAATGGCTTGCACGTCAAGCAAGGGCGAGGCTGTCTGCCGTTGTTGCAAGAGGAGGGATGTTGCGCCCTCTTCAGGGAGGCTGCTATGAAGTGGATTCGCTGATGAAAGAAGATCTGCGAGTCGGCATTCAGGGAGAGCACGCTTCCAATCTCGGAGGGCTGATCGCCGATGCATTGGCAACGCCGCTTGGCATACCGGCTTACATTGTCGATCCGGTGTCTGTCGATGAGTTTGACGATGTGGCGAGGTTGAGCGGAGTGAAAGAAATCCCGAGAAAAAGCTTGCTTCACGCTCTCAATATTCGTTCGACCGCCCGAAGAGCGGCACATGATATGGGCAGAGAAATGGAAGAGTGCAATTTTGTCATCGCCCATCTTGGCGGTGGATTTTCTATCACAGCCATGCGAAAGGGGAAGATGATCGACGTCAATAATGCCAATGAAGAAGGTCCCTTCTCGCCTGAACGTGCCGGGAGTCTTCCATGTTTTGCTCTGGCAAAACTGTGCTTTTCCGGGAAGTTTCGAGATTTTTCGGAGGCGAGAAAGATCATCCTTGGGCAGGGAGGAATCGTGGCCTATCTTGGCACCAGTGATGTGCGCCAAGTAATCAGGCAGATAGAAGAAGGCGATGCATACGCTGAAAGAGTCTTGAATGCCATGGTCTATCAGATTGCCAAATATATCGGATCGATGGCTGTCGCGCTGAAAGGAGAAGTGGATGCCGTGATTCTCACAGGAGGCATTGCCTACAGCTCCATGGTCACGCAAGCAATTGAACAGAGAGTGCGCTTTATTGCTCCGGTCCATCTATATCCCGGAGAAAACGAAATGGCCTCTCTGGCCGCCGGCGCGCTGAGAGTGCTCCGGGGAGAAGAGTCGGTAAAAAAATATATAGAAGAGGTAGGTTAATGATTCGACATTTTGATGAAGTACTGGAGGTAGCTCGTCAGGTAGGAGGAGTTCGCATAGCCGTTGCTAACGGGGAGAACGACGAAGTTCTTGAAGCGGTAGAGATGGCCCGCCGCGAGGGAATTGCCGAAGCAATTCTTGTCGGAGATGTGGAAAAGACGAAAGAACGGATGAGAGTGCACGGCATCGAGGAGAGCGGATACACATTTGAAGAAGCCAAAACGCTTGAGGAGTGTGCACAGAAAGCCGTGCGGCTTGTCCATGACGGCAAAGCCCAAGTCCTCATGAAGGGTTTAGTGGACACTTCTATTCTCTTGAGAGAAGTCCTTAATAAGGAGTACGGACTCAGAGCAAGTTCTCTTTTGAGTCATGTGGCCGTAATGGAGGTCCCCCGATATCACAAACTTCTCACCGTCACTGATGCGGCGATGAACATCAATCCGGATGTTTTTCAGAAGGCGCAGATTCTACGTAATGCTTTGCAGGTGACGAGAGCTCTTCGGATTGAAAAGGCAAAAGTCGCCGTTTTAGCGGCGAAAGAAAAGACAGACGACAAGATGCCGTGCACACTTGATGCCAAAAAGCTCAGTGAGATGAGCTTTGCCGGCGCCGTCGTAGCCGGTCCGCTGGCACTTGACAATGCAGTGAGCAAAGAGAGCGCCCGTATAAAGGGGCTGACATCTGTTGTTGCAGGAGATGCGGATATTTTGCTGGTTCCGGATATTGAAGCCGGAAATATCTTATATAAAACACTGAATTTTCTAACAGACTCGAAAGGAGCGGGCGTACTCGTAGGAGCGGCAAGTCCTATTGTGTTGACGTCTCGGGCCGATGATGAGCCTACAAAGCTTCATTCGATCGCCCTCGCTGTCCTGATGAGCCAAGTAAAGGAGGACTGATGGTTCGCATACTCTCAATTAATCCCGGTTCCACATCGACAAAAGTCGCCGTTTTTGACGAGGAGACGGAAATTTTTGAGCTCTCCATTTCCCACGATCAAAAGACAATTAACACCTTTAAGAGAATCGTCGATCAGGTGGATTTTCGCTTAGCTATTATCAATGAAGAACTCAATAAAGCGGGCATCGAGCTGGAATCTTTATCAGCAGTGGTGGGGAGGGGAGGACTCGTCCGCCCGATTCCAAGCGGCACCTATCTCGTCAATGAACAGATGATCAAAGATTTGCATGAGAATAAAAATGGAGAACACGCCTCCAACCTCGGAGCCATTCTCGCCGATAAAATAGCTGCGCCTCTCGGGATTCCTGCATATATGGTCGATCCGGTCGTCGTCGATGAACTGGATGATGTCGCCCGCCTGAGCGGCCATCCGCTCCTGCCAAGAGTGAGTATTTTACACGCGCTCAATCAAAAGGCGGTAGGACGGCGCTATGCAAAAGAATGTGGAAAAAAGTATGAAGAATTGCATCTGATTGTTGCGCATCTGGGTGGTGGAATCAGTGTTTCCGCCCACAAAAAGGGACGGATGATCGATACGAACAACGCCCTCAGCGGTGATGGCCCCTTCTCTCCTGAAAGAGCCGGCGGCATTCCGAGCTATTCCCTTGTCAAACTCTGTTTTGACGGCAAGTATTCAGAAGAAGAAGTCCTGCGAATGCTCGTCGGCAAAGGTGGCTATGTCTCCTACCTCGGCACAAACGATGGCCGCGAAGTGTCTAAACGGATAGCACAGGGAGACAAAGAGGCGGCTCTCGTTCAGGAAGCCCTTGCCTATCAAGTCAGTAAGGAGATTGGAGCCAACGCTGCGGTACTCAGCGGCGAAGTCGATGCGATCATATTGACCGGTGGTCTCGCATACAACAGAGAATTGACCGATTACATTGTTGATCACGTCTCGTTCATTGCTCCGGTCACCCTTTACCCGGGTGAAAATGAAATGGAAGCGCTCAACCAAGGAGGTCTCAGGGTTCTTCTCGGAGAAGAAAGCGCTAAAGAATATGCCTAGAATATATGTCATTGTCGGACACTATGGAACAGGAAAAAGTGAAGCGGCCATCTCTCTTGCCGTGAAGCGAAGAGAAGAAGGCCATCAAGTGACACTGGGAGATCTCGACATCGTCAATGTCTATTTTCGGTCGCGCGAAAAGGCTGAATTTTTAGAAGAGATGGGCATAGAGGTGGTCAGCTCTATATTAGGCCATCATTCCAGTCTCGATCTCCCAGCCATCAGCGCACAGATTCGCCACTCCTTTTTTGACGGTGTTTCCACTGTCATTTTGGATGTCGGCGGTGATAAAGCGGGGACGAACGCATTGGTGATGTTCAAGTCGGATATCCTAAGTGTCGGCTATGAAATGATCTATACCGTCAACCCCTTTCGTCCTCAGACGTCGGATCTGCAGGGGTTGATCCACCATCTGGACGGAATTGAGTATGTCAGCGGACTGAAAGCAACCGGACTGGCGGTGACGAGCCATCAGCTTCGGGAGACGACGCCGGCTCATGTCATGAGAGGCTATGAATTGGCCGCAGAGCTCGCGAAGAAGCGAGACCTGCCCATCAAATTCATATTTGCTCTGCCGGAAATTTTGACAAAGTTGCCGGAGGGTTTAGAAGGCGAACTTGTTCCGGTCGGGATGTATCTACGCGAAGAATGGATGTAAGGAGGAAACAATGGCAGCAAAAGGAAAGGTTACTTTTTCCCGGGATCTATGCAAAGGCTGTGGTCTGTGCGTATCAGCTTGTCCTCTGAAGATTCTGGAGATGGATAGAGAGACGATTAATGAAAAGGGGTATAATCCGGCATATTGTGCGGATCCGCAAAAATGTATCGGATGCGCAAACTGTGCAATGATGTGCCCTGATCAAGTCATCACTGTGGAACGGTTTTAGGAGGAATGATGGCAAAAATACTGATGAAAGGAAACGAAGCGGTTGGGGAGGCTGCCATTCGCGCAGGTTGTCGCTTTTTCTTCGGATATCCCATTACTCCTCAGAGCGAATTGCCGGAATACATGTCCCTGCATCTTCCAAAAGTGGGAGGTGTTTACTTGCAGGCGGAGAGCGAGATAGCCGCCATCAATATGGTCTACGGGGCTGCCGGCTGTGGCGCCCGAGTCATGACGGGATCTTCTTCACCCGGGATCGCTCTTAAACAAGAGGGAATCAGTTATATGGCCGGAGCGGAGCTCCCTTGTGTCATTGTGAATATGATGCGCGGAGGTCCCGGACTTGGGTCGATTCAGCCTGCGCAGTCAGACTATTTTCAATCGACACGCGGAGGCGGAGATGGGGACTACAGACTCCTTGTATACGCTCCCGCCTCTGTCCAGGAGATGGTCGACTACGTACAGATCGCTTTTGATAAGGCAGACAAATACAGAAATCCGGTTCTCGTCGTCGGAGACGGAGTGATCGGACAGATGATGGAGCCTGTTGAATTCGTCTCAAAGCCGGCCGAAAATCTGCCTGAAAAGGATTGGGCGACGACGGGCACGGGAGGCAAACGCGAACCCAATATCATCAACTCTCTGTATTTGGATGCTGAGAAGTTGGAACGCCATAATATTCACCTAAGTAAAAAATATTCCTATATGCAGGAAAATGAGCAGCGATGGGAAGCAACCGGCCTGGAAGGCGCAGAGCTTGTCATCGTCGCATATGGCACGACGGCGAGAATCGCCAGAAGTGCGATGGATAATTTGAACAAAAAGGGATGGAAGATCGGACTTCTTCGTCCCATTACACTCTGGCCGTTTCCTGAAAAAGGATTTCAACTTCTCGATGAGACGACGAAACATCTGTTGGTTGTCGAGATGAGCATGGGTCAGATGATCGATGATGTACGCATCGTCAATGAAGGAAAGAGAAAGATACACTTTACCGGCCGCTCCGGCGGAGTCATTCCATCTACCTCACTTATCGAGGAAAAGATTCTTGAAATCTTGGAAAGGAGTGAATAATGGCTGTCGTCTTTGAGAGAACGAAAGGTCTCAGACCGGTCAGCACTCACTACTGCCCCGGCTGCACGCATGGAATTATCCATCGATTGACAGCAGAGGCTTTGGAAGAACTGGGTGTCCTCGATCGGGCGATCGGAGTCGCCCCGGTGGGCTGTTCTGTACTCGCTTACAATTATTTCAACTGCGATATGCAAGAGGCGGCTCATGGAAGGGCCCCGGCCGTTGCGACAGGGATTAAACGCGTCTTGCCCGATAAATTTGTATTTACCTATCAGGGAGACGGGGATCTGGCATCCATTGGAACGGCGGAAGTCGTCCATGCAGCGCACAGAGGAGAGAATATCTCCATTGTATTTGTCAACAACGCGATCTATGGAATGACGGGTGGACAGATGGCGCCGACGACTTTGGCAGGCCAGCGTACGACGACGTCTCCTCTTGGAAGAGATCCGCTGCACGCAGGCTACCCGATCCGAATTGCCGAGATGCTGGCGATGATTCCGGGAGCAGCCTTTATCGAGCGTGTATCGGTAGATTCACCGGCAAATGTAAGAAAGGCAAAGAAAGCCATTAAACGCGCCTTTGAAATACAATTGGAGGGCAAAGGCTTCTCTCTCGTGGAAGTTCTCTCTACTTGTCCCACCAACTGGGGAATTGAACCTCCTTTGGCGCTGAAATGGTTGCGAGAAAATATGATCCCCTACTATCCGCTTGGCAACTTCCGCGACAAGACGAAAGAGGAGGCAACTGATGAATAGTGAGCGAACGATTCTTGCCGGATTTGGCGGTCAAGGCGTCATGTTGATGGGGCAGCTGTTGACACAGGCGGGGATGTTTGAAGGGAAAGAAGTATCCTTTCTCCCCTCATATGGACCGGAAATGCGCGGTGGAACAGCAAACTGTGGGGTCATTATCCAGACCGAGCCGATCAGTTCACCCGTCGTGGAGGGGAATGCGACTTCGGAGATCATCATGAATCTTCCTTCGCTTCTAAAATTTGAAAAAGATCTGATTCCGGGAGGGAAGCTTCTGATCAATTCTTCTCTTATAGAAAGGAAGGCCTCTCGTAGCGATATTGAAGTGTATTATATCCCCAGCAGTGATATCGCAAATGAGCTCGGAAATACCCGTGTCTCAAATATGGTCATGCTAGGAGCCTTCATCGAAGTGACCGGTGCGGTCGATTCGGAGAATGTCTTCCATGCGCTGGAAGAGAGATTAGGAGAGGAAAAGGCGCATTTAATGGAGATCAATCGCGATGCATTTGAGCGCGGGATGGAATGCGCCCGGAAACAGAGAACAAATGGGTAAGTATTTTGGAACAGACGGAGTGCGCGGTGTCGGAGCGCAGGATCTTACAAATCAATTAGCCTACGCTTTAGGAAGGTATGGGGCGTATGTGTTGACAAAGGAGCATATGGGAGATCGCCCGAAGATTCTCGTCGCCAAAGACACGAGGATATCATCCGATATGCTTGAAGCGTCTCTGAGCGCGGGCGCCATGAGTGTCGGCGTCGATGTGGTGCTTGGAGGCGTCCTGCCGACACCGGCCGTTGCATTCTTAGTTCGAGAGAACGGTTTTGATGCCGGAATCGTCATCAGCGCATCTCATAATCCTTTTGAATTCAACGGGATCAAATTTTTCAACCGTGACGGCTACAAGCTTCCCGATGAAGTGGAAGAGGAAATCGAAAGCTATATCGACGGAGATAAAGAGATTGTAGAAACGTTTACGCATGAAAGACTGGGAAGATATCAAGCCGATGAGCTTCTGACCAGCTCCTATGAGAAGCATCTTTGGAGATCTTTGAGCGAAGATTTGAGTGGGATGACGATTGCCCTTGATTGTGCAAATGGAGCCACGAGTGCGATGGCAGCCGAAGTTTTTCAGTTTGCAGGGGCAAGGGTAGAGGTGATCCACGATTCTCCTGACGGAGTCAATATCAATGACAATTGCGGTTCCACTCATATGGGAGACTTGACGAAACTGGTCGTAGAAAAAGGATATGATTTGGGACTTGCTTTTGACGGAGACGGAGATCGCTGTTTGGCCGTCGATGAAACAGGCGAGATATTCGATGGTGATCGCATCATGGGTCTCATCGGTTATCAGATGAAGCAAGACTCTCTATTGAATCAAGATACGATCGTCGCCACTGTCATGAGCAATATCGGTTTTCATTCGTTTGCCAAGAAGCACGGCATATCGGTCCTACAGGCGGCAGTGGGGGATAGGTATGTCCTTGAGGAAATGCGCTCAGGCAATTACTCTTTAGGAGGTGAACAGTCGGGTCATCTGATTTTTTCTCTTCACTCCACGACCGGAGACGGCCTGTTGACGGGGCTTTTACTGTGTGAAGCCGTGAAAAAAAGCAAAAAACCTCTAAGTTTTTGGAGGGAAGAGATTCCCAGGTATCCGCAAGTAATTGTCAATGCGAGAGTTCCGGAGGAGAAAAAGAAAGCCTATCTTGAAGATGATGTCATCCGAAATGCCATCGAAGCATTTGAAAGAGAGTTCAGTCAAGACGGAAGAGTTTTGATCCGCCCCTCGGGCACAGAACCTCTTTTGCGCGTCATGCTCGAAGGAAAAGACGAGGCGCTTTTACAACAGAAAGCACAAGAGCTTGCCGCACTCGTGGAAGAACGCTTGAATCAATAAAAAACGCCCTTGTGGCGTTTTTTTTATGCTTTGATTCGCTCATACAGGAGGATGCCTCCTTCTTTCGTCTGCCTGATTTCTCCCTTGGCTTTCAGATGGAATAGATGAGCATGGGCTTCTCCTGCCGCAAACCATTTCTGACTCTTTGGAAAGTCGTTCCAGTCCTTAGCGCGGATGTCCCAGTGAAGATTGCGCGTGACGTCTCGCACAGTCGATCGGCCATTTTTTTCAAGGATTTCAAGACATTCTGCCAAGCGATGAGCGTGATGAGCTTCAATTTCCTCAATGCGCTTTAGATGATTTTCAGGAAGCTGTCGGTGAGAGCTGAAGACTTGGCTGACATCCATATTTTTGACCTGGTCAAGACTTTTTAGATACTTTCCGAGTGCGTCTGCGAATTCTTCGCCCCAGTAGGTGATGTTCGGCGTGATGGTCTCGAGGATGTGATCACCGCTGAAGAGATACCCATGGGCAGGCTCGTAGAGCGCCTGAAGGCCCGGCGTGTGTCCCGGAAAGGTAGTTGCAACAAAGGTATACGGGCCTGCATGGAAAACATCGCCGTCGTCGCTCAGATGGATATAAGGCATAGATTTGGGGCGATAGACGTAGCCCGGATGGTCGGAGATGGTGAGCTGATCTTCTTCAAGTCCCTGCATGATGGCGTCTTGCTCAAGGCCCTTCCAATACTGGCTGTTTTCGTCGAGGCTTTCTTCGAGGATCCGGGCATCTACGCGCCCCATGTAGATTTTTGTGCCCAACTCCGCCATTCTAGCGGCAAGCCCGGTATGGTCCGAGTGAAGATGGGTCAGAAAGAGACGAAGTTTATTTGGAGAAATATTTAACTCGCGAAGAGCATTCATCACGATGGTCATGTTCTCATCCGTATCGAAACCGGAGTCGATCATAAGGCTCTCCTCTCCTTTGATGATATACGTATTCAGTGAGCGAAGAGGGTTGTTTCGCAAGGGTAAATCGAAGATATAGATATTAGGCCTGATTTCTTTGAGCATAAATCCTCCTGTGTATTACATTAAAGTTATTCTAATCCTACCATCTTTTCCGCCCTGCTTCACATAGAGTTTACATTCCTATGATATAATGCCTCATGGCTTCGTCAAGGATCGAAATGAACGGTCTTCCGTCACTATCTTATTCATTAGAACACAGAACAGGAGATATACGTGCTGGTTGATTCACATATTCACTCTCATTACTCATCGGATTGCAGACTTTCTCCGAACAAGATTGCGCAAACCCTTCGTAATTTGGGTTTGTGCGGAGTATTGACAGACCATTATGACTTTGATCATACGCAGGGGAGTTTTTTCACCTTTGATGTCTTTGAGTTTCTCAAAGATCCGATTGTTAAAGGAATTGACAATCTCAGCCGAGGTATTGAGATGGGCCTTGTGCCGCAGCTGCGCAGCATCCATGAAAAACATGTCGCACTTGGAGAATTTGATTTTTTCCTCGGAAGCCTTCACTATGCATACAGAGATGATGAATTGTTTGAGTTTACAAGATCACATGGCATGGACATCGTTCCGTATTATAAGGAGTATTGGTTGAGCATGATCGATGCGGTCGAGGACAACGGATTTATCCACGCGCTTGCCCATGTTGACTATCCTTCGCGTTATATTCGAGAGTTTGAAGGAGAAATCCCGTTAGATGATGTAGAACATCTAATCCGCAAGACGTTTAAACTTCTTGCTCAAAAAAATGTGTCGCTTGAGATCAATACGCGACGATTTGCTCAAGAGAAGGCAAAGGCTCAGTGGCGGTGGTTTTTGAAAGTGTTTAAAGAATGTGGGGGAGAGAGCGTGACCTTCGGAAGCGATGCTCATACTCTAGAGACGATCGGAAACCATTTTCGAACGGCTCAGGAGATGGCTGCAGAGGCAAGGCTGACGCCCGTCTATTATAAAAACGCGAAGAGATGTGAAATGACAGAGTAACAATTTAAAAATGAAAACATAGCGCCACAGGTTTTTGAATCGTTGAGAGGATTGGTGAAACGCTTAACGGAAGAAAAAGGTCATCGAAAAGAAAACAGCCGCCTTCGAGGCGGCTGTCATCTTGTCAATCTTCTTCGATCGTGCTGCCGAGGAACTTAAGTATATCGTCTACGGTTTTGATGTTCGTAAGAGCCTCATCGGAGATCCTGATGTCCAGCAGATCTTCAATATTGAGAATCATTTCGGCTGCGTCGATCGAATCGGCGCCCAAATCTCCTTGAAGATCAGTCTCTCTTGTGATGGTGGCGGGGTCTACTGACATCTGCTCGGCAATGACCGAGACGACGGTTTCAAAAATATTCATGATTCATGTTCCTTTCCCCAGGCTTCATAGAGTTCATCTACGAGTGTCTTTTGTGCTTCATATTCCATTATCATTTCCTGGACGTTTCGTCCCTCATTATAGATATCAGGCTCAGCGAATGCAAGTTCCATTTCATGAAGTTTTTCCTCTTCCAGAAAAAGTCGCTCTTCGAGTTGCTTTATCCTCTCCTGATTATGTGTGTTTTCTTTCGGAAGCGGTTTTGCACTCCCTCTCTTTTTTGTCGGCTCTTTGCTCTTCGGCTCCTCTTGCGCCTGTGTTGCCTCCCATTCTTTGTATGTTCCTTCGAAGAGCTCCCAGCCGGAAGGACTTAGGATAAGAAGCCTTTTGGCGATTCTTTCGATGAAATATCTGTCGTGGCTGACGAGGATGAGTGTTCCCTCATAGCGGAGCAGCGCTTCTTCAAGGGTTTCTTTTCCGGGAAGATCGAGGTGATTGGTCGGTTCATCGAGCAGGAGTGTATTGTTCTTTTTTAACATGAGAAGCAGAAGGCTCAAACGGGCTTTTTCACCTCCTGAAAGAGAGGAGATCACTTTGTGATGTTCTTCGGAAGAAAAGAGGAAAGAAGCCAGCAAACTCCGGATCGCACTCGTTGTAAGCGCCGGATAGGCCTCATTGACTTGTTCGATGAGGGAGAGAGAGGGCGACAAATGATGCTGATGTTGAGAATAGACGCCCAGATCGACCTGATCCCCTCGATGAATCCATCCGGAAAGGGGAGCCAAGTCTCCGCTTAAAAGATGCAGAAGAGTCGTCTTTCCGGTGCCGTTGTCGCCGATGATGCCGAGTCGATCTCCTCTGTACAGGCGCAAAGAGAGATCTTGAAAGAGGGTGTTGTTTCCAAAACCCATTGTCAGATCGATGAGATGAAACACATCATCTCCGCTGATGCGTCTTTCTCCGAAGTTAAGTCGAATGGAGTGGTCTAGCCACAAGGGGCGATCGGGGATCTCCATCTTGTCTATTTTTTTCTCGCGATCTCTCGCTCTGGAGGCAAATTTTTGATTTCTTGCCGATCGAGCTTCAAAGGTGCGGAGTTTATCCAGTTCCGCTTCATAGGCGCGTTTTGCCAGCTCATATTCGCGCTTCTCCTGCTCATAGCGCAATCGCTTTCGGGCTACATATTCTGAATAGTTTCCCGGGTATTCAATGCCCTTTCCGTTTTCAAGCTCGTATATGCGATCGACACAGGCATCAAGAAAATAGCGATCGTGCGTAATAAGAAGAAAGGCTCCCGGATAGTTTCTCAGAAAGCCCTCAAGCCATCGGATGGCGTTCAGATCGAGGTGATTGGTCGGCTCATCAAGGAGCAGGAGATCGCAGGGCTCGGCAAGAAGGCGAGCTAGCTCCAGTCTTCTTTTTTCTCCTCCGGAAAGCAGAGAAATGTTCTTCTGTGCATCATCTTCTGTGAAACCGAGTCCGCTGAGGATGCCGCGGACTTTTGAATAGATGCTGTAGCCGTTGAGATGTTCAAAACGGGCAAATGACTGTTCGTATTCTCGCAGAAGAATTTCGCAATGAGGGTCGATTTTGAGTTCTTCAGCAATCTTATGGAGTCGAGCTTCCAAGTCTAGGACGTCGCGAAATGCGTCAAGACAATAATCATAGACGGTTCGAGATTCATTTTGGCTCATCTGTGAGAGATGGGCAGTCTTGAGTCCGGAAGCAAGCGAAACAATGCCTCGCTCCTGAGTGAGTTCTTTTTGTATGAGACGAAACAGCGTCGTCTTTCCACTGCCGTTTCTGCCGATGATTCCGACATGATCGCTCGAGCGAAGTGTGAAATGAATTCCCTTTAAAAGTTCTTTGTCTGCAAATCGAAAATGCAGATCTCGTATGGTGATCAGATTCATGGTGGATTCAGTGTACCACAGAGGCAGAAGGGTTAGTTGTGAAGTTATGTTTATAATTATGACTATCTTGTTGCTTAGTGAGAGGGAGTTCGGGTATAATTTAATCGTTAACAATAGGAGGAAGACATGAATAGAAGCAATATCTCCATGGCGGTCATCAGACGCCTGCCGAAATATCACCGCTGTCTCAGCGATATGATAGATAAGGGCATTGAAAGGATTTCGAGCAAGGAATTGAGCGAAACGATTGGATTCAGCGCCTCTCAGATACGCCAGGATTTTAATAACTTTGGGAAATTCGGTCAACAAGGCTATGGCTATAACGTTAAGGATCTATTGGAAGCAATCTCCGGTATCATCGGCCTTCAGCACACTTATCATCTGATCGTTCTCGGTGCAGGCAATCTCGGAGAAGCATTAGTTAATTTTGGTTTTGACAAACTTGGGTTTCAAGTCGATGCGCTCTTCGACAACGATCCGGAGAAAATTGGGAGAATAATCCATGGCGTTGAAGTTATCGATATTAATATTTTAGAAACATATATGTCAAAAAATCCCGTTGATATCGCTGTTATTACGACGCCGGGGAAGGTCGCCCAGAAAATTGCTGACAGAGTGGCGATCTCGGGAGCAAGAAGCATCTGGAATTTTGCCCCCGTCGATTTGATTGTTCCGGATGATGTGGTCGTAGAAGACGTTCACCTGGTTGATAATCTCATGACCCTGACTTATCTTCTCAACGAGTAATGGCAAGTTATCACCGAGAAATCAGAAAATGGGTAGGAATCCTGCTCGACAAGATATTCTTAGAACATGCCTACCGGCCGAAAATTTCCGATCTCTCGCTGGAACAGGCGCACGTTCTGTTGAAGTTCCCCGATGGAGCCTCTCTAACCGAATATACGAGGTTTTATAAGGTAAAGAGATCGGAGGCGCTTTCGCTTCTCGATTCCCTGATCCGTGCCGGGTATGTCATAAAAAGAGAAGACCCCGAGGATTTGAGAAGGAGAAAATTGTTTCTCAGTGAAAAGGGAGAGAGAGCGCAGGAGATCCTTCTTCGTGATTTGGAAGAGAAGATGGAATTTCTTCTCACAGGTCTTTCCCATAATGAAGAAGTGGGCATCCTAAAATTTATCAGTCGAATCAATCAATTGACGGTCGAAAAATTTCAAGTACGCAAGAATGAGTGATTGTCAACTCTGCAAAAAAAAAAGACGCCAAGGCGTCTTTCTTTTTTGTGATTATTTCTGCACAGGTGCTCCGACGGGGCATACATTGGAGCAGGCGCCGCAGTCAATGCAGCTGTCGGCATCAATGACGAACACATCACCTTCCGAAATGCAGTCGACAGGACACTCAGGCTGGCATGCGCCACAGGCGATGCAACTATCTTCGATGAAAAATGCCATAATTTCCTCCTTGTTACTTGATGCCCCTATTATATGAGGAGTCTATGTGAAGGACAAGGTTATTTCTGAAAAGATAGTGAAAAGAGCCATAATAAGAATGATTTGCAAAATAGTTGATCCTGTTTGAATTCTCAGAATCTATTAAGCAGAGGGTTGAACTGTGTTATATTAACAGTAACATAACAATCCATAAAGGAGGTCTATCTTGTCCACAGAAGTCTTAAGTCCTTTGGAGAATGCTCAGCTGCAGGTCAAAAAGGCCTGCGCGACTCTTGGTTTGGAATCGGCTGTCTATGAACTGCTAAAAGAGCCGCAGCGCGTGATTGAAGTTTCCATTCCGGTGCGCATGGATGATGGATCGGTCAAGATATTTAAAGGCTGGAGAAGCCAGCATAACAATGCAATGGGTCCCTACAAAGGAGGGATTCGCTTTCACCCGGATGTCAATCCGGAAGAAGTCAAAGCGCTCTCCATCTGGATGACGTTTAAATGCGGCATTGTCGGTATTCCCTATGGAGGCGGCAAAGGCGGTATCTGTGTGGAACCACATAAGCTTTCCGAGAGAGAGCTGCAGCAACTTTCCAGAGGCTACGTTCGCGGCATGCATCAGATGCTTGGAGAAAAGACGGATATTCCAGCTCCGGATGTGGGTACGAGCGGAAAAGTCATGGGTTGGATGGTAGATGAATATCTGCAATTGCACGGATCTCAAAATATCGGTGTATTTACCGGAAAACCTCTTGGAATCGGAGGTAGCAAAGGGAGAAACGAAGCGACAGGCTTTGGGGTCGCCGTTATCGCCCGTGAAGCGGCGAAAAAACTGGGCATCGATTTAAAAGGAGCAACCGTCGCTGTGCAGGGTTTTGGAAACGTCGGAAGCTTCACTGTCAAAAATTTGGAGAAATTAGGGGCAAAAGTTGTCGCCGTCGGAGAATGGGAGCCTGTTGGAGGCACCTATGCAATTTACAATGAAGAGGGTTTTTCTTATAACGAGCTGGTGGCTCATGTCGCCGAGCATAAGCATCTCCGTGAGTTTCCCGGTGCCAAATTGATTTCCTTGCAGGATTTCTTCAAATTGGAAGTTGACATCATGTGCCCTGCCGCTTTAGAAAACGCCATCAAGGAAGAGGAAGCCAACAATCTCAATTGCAAGCTCCTGGTGGAAGCGGCTAACGGTCCAACGACTCCGCAGGCCGACAAGATCATCAATGAGCGAGGCATCGTCCTCACTCCCGATGTTCTTTCAAATGCCGGGGGCGTCACTGTCTCTTACTTTGAATGGGTTCAAAATATCTATGGATACTATTGGACGGAAGAACAAGTTGAAAAGAGAGAAGAGATGGCGATGGTCTCCGCTTTCCGCGATATTTGGGAGCTGAAAGAACAGTACAATTGCTCGATGCGAGAAGCGGCTTATCTGATCAGCGTAAAGAAGGTAGCTGAAGCGATGAAGTTGAAGGGCTGGTACTGATCGGAAGATATAAAAAAAGAAGGCTACAAGCCTTCTTTTTTAGTCTATTTTTTTAAGGAATTCAGTAAATGCTTCTGTGAGCAGGGACTGTCCCTCGTCGTTCATATGCATTCCGTCGCTACAAAGAAGCTTTTCATAATGCGGGTGCGAGAGGAAGACGCTTCTTGCATCAAAAAGAGGGACGGATTTTCTGGCCGCTGTCTCCATAATGGCAAGAGAATATCCTTCCTGCCAGCGGTAGATTGCGCCGAGGTCTCCGAGCCAGTTCAAGAGAATGTCAGCTTTTAAGCCTTTGCTGATGACTTTGAAAAAGCGATTTGGTTGCAGAGGCAGAAGGTTCATTAATACGGGTTTCAGTCCTTTTTCACGGAGCTCGTCGATTACTTCATTGAGTTGGAGGGTGAAGTCGGCAAGAGGCATCTTAGCCATGGCGGGAAGTTCCGGGTTTTCAGATATCAGATCCCAGGGGAGATTGCAATCATTGCCTCCGTAGGCAATGAGAACCGTATCTCCGGGGGAGAGATCAGAGGCAAAGCGCTTTAACAACTGCCTTCCTTTTGCTAAAGTAGCTCCGAATAAAGAACGATTATTTAAAGGGAGACCGGCTGCCTTTGTTGCGCGAAAAATAAAATTGTCGCTTACAGTGCGCAAGTTACCGTCTTCCTCAAGAGCGACGCTTTTTGTGATAGAATCCCCAAACACGTGAAACACTTCAAGCCACCTCCTAATGTGGTTATCAATACTATATGATAGAGTGAGGAATGTGTCAAGAAAAGGTTGATTCTTTCTTTTTAATTTTGTAAACTGCTCATCAAGGGAGGTCATATGTCACAAGAAAAAAGAGTTCCTCTTATCGATTGGGATCGCTTACCGGATATCGAGTTGTATATGGATCAGGTGTTGACCATTTTAAATCGTCA
>JAAYOV010000034.1 GCA_012520095.1 Tissierellia bacterium
CCGCACTTGTGAGCACATTGCATTCCGACTCCGCTTGGAAGCAGTAATGCAAAGTTTTATCGTTCTTCACCGTTACCGTGTCCACAGTACTCATCCAGAGCGTGTTCGTGAACTTGACGGGCAAGATATCATCATCAAAGATGGCAAACATAAATGGAAATCGCGCTCGCAGAAGGCCAGTATGGCCTTCGGTGGCTGAGATTTCCACATAAAGCTGCTCGAGATGGAGTTTTGGTGATTTATTCGAAAAGGCGTATGATCATATTAAAGAGAAGACCGAAAAGAGAACGGGAGCTTTGAGAAAAGATTTATCATACAGTAGCTGCACAACCATTAGTTACATAACGTTTACGGTTAACGCCAAAGTGATCACAATACGCGAAGGCTGATCGCCTAGAATAGATACGTAACGCATGAAAATAATATGGCATCGATCGTCATAGAATGGGTAGATGAACATACATGAAAGAGCTTAGTACGTTTAGTTGGATTTCAATTTTTGCACTGGGTGCAATGTTTGTAAACAGTTTTGGAATCTTAGCCATTTACAAGAAGCGCGAATGGGCGGAAAAAACAAAAGAATATTGTATGTGTTTTGCCGCGGGAACACTTATTTCCTCACCATTAGTTGTATCTTTGCCTTATGCCTTACAGAAAAATTCCTATGCCGGATTTGCCGCGCTTATAGGTTTTATGTTTATGTATTTTAGCAATAAGATTATTAAGTATAAAACGAAGCAAAAAGAGTTGGCATTTGGAATTACGGCTTTAGAAGGAATTGCTATTCATTCACTGATGGATGGAGTTATATATACGGTCACTTTTAGTACAAGTGCAACAATAGGAGTGCTTACCGGTGTCGGATTAGTCATTCATGAGTTTGCTGAAGGTATTATAACTTACTCCGTATTACTTAAAGGTGGAATCAGTGGAAAGAAAGCCGGAGTTTATGCTTTCCTTGTTGCTGCATTAACAACCCCAATCGGTGCTTTTATTGTATACCCACTTGTTCAAAAATTTTCCAATGATGTTTTAGGATTTGCGTTGGGATTTGTTTCAGGTGTTTTGATATACGTTTCGGCATCACATCTATTGCCTGAATCAAGCGAACACGAAAAAAGTCACTCTACCGTTGCATTTATAGCGGGTACGGTTTTCACATTGTTTCATTTGTTTACCGGACACTAATTTCAATACGTGTGACATCAAAGAGAATTTGTTAAGGAGCATCGTTATGAGCGAAAAATGCGATAAAAACTGCAGCAGTTGTTCGGAGAACTGCGCAGAAAGGCAAGAACAGATAACGGATTTTTCCGAACAGCTGCACGAGATGAGCAGTGTAAAAAAGGTCATCGGTATTATTAGTGGAAAAGGAGGGGTTGGCAAATCACTTGTTACCTCTATGCTTGCAGTCACCATGAACAGAATGGGTTATCGTACGGCCATTCTTGATGCAGATGTTACAGGACCCTCTATCCCAAAAGCTTTTGGTATCAAAGAGAAGGCTATGGGCAATAATTTCGGTATATTCCCTGTTAAAACAAAGACCGGTATCGTTATTATGTCGATCAACTTGCTCTTAGAAAACGATACTGATCCGGTTGTTTGGAGAGGACCGATCATCGCCGGCGTGGTGAAGCAATTTTGGACAGATGTTATCTGGAACGATATAGATTTTATGTTCATCGATATGCCGCCAGGCACCGGAGATGTTCCTCTTACGGTATTTCAATCCATTGCTGTAGATGGGATTATCGTTGTGACATCTCCGCAGGAGTTGGTATCGATGATCGTATCAAAAGCTGTTAAGATGGCCGAGATGATGAATATCCCTATTCTCGGTCTCGTTGAAAATATGTCCTACTTTAGATGTCCTGATAACGGCAAGGATTATCAGGTATTTGGTGAAAGCCACATAGATAAAATTGCTGATACGCACAATTTAAACGTTCTTGCCAAATTACCTATTGATCCGAAAATTTCTGATGCATGTGACAAGGGTATGATTGAGCTTTTCGATGGAAATTGGCTTGATCCGGTTGCAGCAGTATTAGAAAAATTAGAAAAAACGGAAAGATGTTAATAGATCCAAACAAAAATATTTGTATGTCTTGACAGAGGCTGACAATTATCGGCAAGCTGGGTACTTTTGTCATGAAGCAAGCATGAAGCAAGTTAAACCTTATTCCGACAAGTATGTGGTTAATCGTCACGATCAGGCCTTGAGGAAAGCCGCTGTAAGCTTATTCCGACAAATACGCAGATAATAGTCTAGCCGCAGCTTCTATGCCTTCTTCATGCCCTCTTTCCGAGAATCCGTCCACTTGAAATGCAACAGCTAAGATATTTAATTTCCCCATACCGGGTATCACTTTATAAGGTATGTTCTTTTCTTTGGCAATTCGCTCTAAACGCTTACCCTGCAGGGCAACAGAATATTCGTCCAAGCCATTCTCCGCAGTGATAGCGAGTGCTTCGACTCGTAATGACTCTTCGAAATCTTCCG
>JAAYOV010000035.1 GCA_012520095.1 Tissierellia bacterium
CATACGTTACATGCTCCGCACTTCCGGGTACTTCCTTCACCACGAACTTGTACGTCCCGACCTTATTCAGTTCAATCTCAAAAGCGAAGCTTCCGTCTGCATTGTTTGTCGCCGTGGAAATGAAGTGCTCCGGATCCGATGCGTTTGCGATGGCAAAGCTGAATTCACCTGAACTGAGCTTTCTGCCCGTAAGAACCTTCGTGCCCTCTATGGTCAGTTTCAGTGGTGAATACGTGTTCGTCACATCATAGCCGGTGACCGAAGAACTGTATCCTAGAACCGTATCTTCAGTAATACTGTATACAATCTCGACGCCGCCGTCTCGGTATTTTGCAAGGTCGGTAAACGACCACGCCCATCCTTCAGCAGACGTTACGGTCTTTGTATCGACCTCGACACCGTCTGCCAGCAGGCGAATCATAATGCTGTCAGGTCGAATACCCTTCTTGTCATCATTATCAGACCAGGTCTTCAAGCCGGACACTTCCACCGTTTCAGGCGTATGTGTGTTCGTCACATCGTAGCCTTCAATCGTCGCTGTGTACCCTTCCACCTCATCTTCGGATACGCTGTACACAATTTCGACGCCGCCTTCATACTTGGGCAGATCGGTAAATGTCCACGCCCAATTGTCATCCGCATCCGGTGTGACTTCCAGGCTCTCAACTAGGACCGGTTCGGCTACACCAACCTTCTTGTAGAGATTGATCGTGATCGCATCAGGTCGCTTGCCATCCTGATCGTTTGCGTCATCCCACGTCTTTTTGCCTTCTACATCCATGAGAGTAATCTTTGTAAACGAGAAGTGGAACGTATCATCAAGTTTGTAGCGATTGCGTATATACTCGTCTGCTGCGCCAAAGCGAGCGGGAATGTCATACTGCCAGTAAATCGGGAAGACGGCCTCATATTTACCGTCCGGCAACTCGTCAAAACCGACGTTCATGTAGTTAATATACTCACCGGTGTCTGTATCCTTAATAAAGGCGCCATCTTCACCTCCCTCATAGCGGAAGAGGAAGAGTTTATCTAAGGAAGACACGTCAAGATCAAGGAATTTCAATTGATCCAAATCATAATAATTAACGCTTTCAATATGACCAAGCAGGGCATTTCGAATCTCCTCTGCAGTCATTCGGTTGGTGATGCTGACATCACTTTCTTTGTATGTTGCTTCGGAAAGGGTGGCACCAGTCCGAACAGCAAGATACATATGCATGGTCTCGTCTTCTTGGTAAGGTGTTCTTGTTACACCTTGAATACCGTTTGCTACATCTTCGAAAACCACATCACCGTATTCAACTTTAACAACGGAACTGACATCCTTAATAGCAAATGTATTGTAGCCTTGAGCAGAAACTCGATGGAATCGGTCTGTAAACAAAATACTTGCCGTCAAATTAAAGTTGTTTTCTGTATAGCTACCGGGTAGCGGCTCAGGAATGGCCGCCAGGTTAATTTCATATACGTCCGTATCTTCGTTGAGTATAGCTATTTCCGACCGGGGATACATGTCCGGGTAGGTCGGAATAGAATTTAAGCCGGAGATCACTCCTCCGGTATCTTTGTCTACCGGATACCAGATAGCAGGGACAACGACTTTGATTCTAGGCTGATGCAGTTTGATGGTATAGGTAATATTTTCATCTACTTTTTTGTTTAGAATTTCATCTTCCGTGTAGACATTTGTCCCGTCGCTGATCTCTTTGATTTCCCAGCCTTCATCTAATTCGTAGTTGGGAATGCTGAGTCCTGCGTCATTCATGCTTTGCCCTTGAACAAGCCCTACAGCATTATTGGGCTTTTCTACATTTTGGTAACCGCCCAAGGATAGAAGCTCAATCGGATCTGTAAAACGCCCGTGTGTTTCTTCATCGGCAGATGGGGCAAACTCAAAGGTCACCTGACGGTAGTCATCAATTAAGATGAAGTCATTTTTAAAAAGGGGTGTATAGGATGAATAATCGACGCTATAGTCTGTCTTGAAGATAAAAGGTGCCGTATAGGTGTTCTCGGTTGTCAGCTGCTCATAGGCGCTGAGAGGCAAGTTGGCGGGCACGCTTCTCGCTTTTTGACACAAGACAGCTACTTTGCTCAGTTTGTTGGTAAAGGATGTCGTACCGCTTCCCCCCATGGCATTATACATCCGCGTCCATGCCCAATTGTCACCGCTTTGTGGCTCAATAGACTGATCGTTAATGGTAACTTTGGACAGCATGGCGACAATACCGGATTTCTGCCATAGCGGATAATCCCCAAAGGCTGCCCAAGCTTCATTCAAATTCCATTTGTCATGGTCCATAAATGTTCTATTGGCAACTTCACTTCGTTTTATTTCCAGGGGACCTGCATATTCGACTGTTGGGTCGCCGGCTCTGGTGCCTGCTCGAGTCAATCCGGATGTTGACGGATCGGCTTCAGCGCCGTATTGATGTAAATCATCTGTCAGAGGAGTTTCGGCTTCTAGAGCAGATTCTTCCTCCGGCGTTTCAGGCAACGAAGCATCCGCTGCCTGTGCCAGTATTGGTAGATAACTTTGCAGAACAAGTGATATAAGCAAGAGCAAAGTGACGAATAATGTCTTTATTGTTCTTGATTTTCTCATTCTACTGACCTCCTTGTGTAGAAGTAAATTTCGCCAGTTTCGTGGCATCTTAACGGTATTTTCTGTTCATTTCATAAATCACGTGGGGACAATTGAAGCGTGTAGTTGAGGGTGTCACACCTTCCTTAATGTTTCGTTTCGCAATGAAGACCGACGCTTCAGCTTTTCAGCAGGATTTGAATCCACATGGGAGTCTCTTCCTGTATTTACGAGAAAGTAAAATTCCTGTAGAGTTCGGAAGATAGCCTCTCTGCAACATTTCTAGATAATATGGTGTAAAACATGTATCACATCGGAATGGATATTGCAAAGAAAGCTCACGAAGTGCTTCACTTAAATTGACGATTTAGGATACGTAAAAGATATCACAACAACATTAAATATTCAAGCAAAATCAACAATGAGTCAACATTGTCAAGGCAACAAATTCCGGATCTTTTGCCTTTGAACTCTTGAGAGCTTCTGCTCCGCTTAACGCCGTGTCAAGGGCGAGATAAGAAGATCACCTGCCTTTCTATCCGTTAGTATAGTCCGGCATTTTAACCTCCCTTTTTGGCATGAAAAAACCGCCTCGGGGGGGGCGGTTAATTGTTTAGATAGATGTCATCGTATATTCGTTGTGCTTTTCGTCCCAAGTCAGTTAGCTCGTAGTTGTCATCCAATCCAATGTCGGAGATGAAGATGTCAAGAGGCCTGAGAATATCATTCAGATCATTTGATTCCATATCAATCTCAGGAACATTTTTACTTATAAACAGACGCTGTTCATCTGATATTTTTAGACTCATTTTTATCTCCTTTGAGGGTTTGTCTGAATAAGAAGAGCTGTGTCTAGCTCCACGGTGACTTTGCCTAGATCAGTTTCGCAGGTCACTCGATTGTGGCCATTAACTGTACGATACGTTTTTCGGGACGTCGGGTCAAGCAATATTTGTTTCACGTTCTTGACGGGAACCCCTGTTCTTTTGCACGGGTGTGGATGGGCGGATGACCCAAGTATTCTATCAATAAAGTGTGGGACGTAACCGGTAAGTTTTGTCCCGTCAACTACAAGACCGAGTAGTTGACTCTCAATCGCTCTGGCTGTATTAATATACAGATCAATTCCGGTTAGGACATGAATATCGCCTTTTTTCACCGCATTCACAAATCCATCTAAAAGCCACGTATCTCCTGCAAGCTCAATAGCACGGATCCGGTCCATAGTCCGTCTATATCCAAGAGGTTCAAGATAGTCCTTATACTTGTTATAGGTGGCTTTATTAATCGCCCAAACACTCTTGCTACTTGTACTTCGATTATACTCGAAAACCCCGACATTCTCCAGCTGCGGCTTAAGACCGGCTGTCCGTGCAAAATCAAGGTATTGCTCACGTTGCCTGCGAAGAAGTACACTCTTTGCTGTAAAATCGTCTTTAAGTCCCGCTGCATCATAACCAATAAGCTCTCGCTTCGTCTTGCGCATATTCCGCTCAAGCTGCCGCATGCGCTGGGTGGCCTCATAATGCGTGTATGTCTTACCATCATACTCAAACGGAGGATTATCGATATTCTGAAGTTCTTTATTAGTCCACATGCGCTCAGAACCCTCAAAATAAGGGTGCCAATCATGCCTGCAGTTGGCTCCTTTGAAGCCGGTATCTTATGTTCAGCGTGCTGAGATACCTTTGATCTTTTTACAAAAGTACTTATCGCAGTATGAGGATATAAAAGAAATAGATCTGGCTGATCAAAAGAAGATCATCCGGATCTTAGTTCATAGTGTTGTGGTGTTCCAGGACGAGTGTCGGATGGGCTTCTTTGACGTGCTGGCAGTGTCCGGAAGGATCCACAAGTTGGGTGATACGGTGGTGCTGATGGAGGGACTCGAACCCCCGACTTCCTGCATGTGAGGCAGGCACTCTAACCGGCTGAGCTACATCAGCAGAACACAATTATTTTATCATGCTTTGTCTCAAGTTGCCAGCTATTTTTTGTTTCAAGTTTGCATCTCGTCTTCGTTCGCGAGACATATTTTATACTTTGAGAAATACTCTTCTACAATCTGATTCGGGTTTTTAAAGTTCAATGATATCGTTGCTGTTTTATAGTATCTTCTCTTGTAACCTTTACTCTTGCAGCGCACATAGACTTCAGCCGGGCCGTAGACCTTGTTTCTCTTCACCTTCTATTATGAGCATTGGGGCTATTGTGAGTCCTCCTGGAGCGAAGGGCGAGGCTTTTCATTTCTTCTATTATTATCTTCATGAAGAGACTTATTTTTGATACCGGGTTTTGTGGTGAAGCTTATTGTATCGGATTCTTCCTCTTTTTTTATTTATTTCTGCAACATATGCCTTATCACGTTACAGTTGAAAACATCGAATTTTCAGCGGTGTTTTGAGATAAACAGGAAAAAAGCCATCGATACAATAATTGTATGGATGGCTGTCTTTCGATTGGTGGACCCGGAGGGATTCGAACCCTTGACCTCTGCGTTGCGAACGCAGCGCTCTCCCAGCTGAGCTACGAGCCCGACTGCTCTCTCTATGATACCGAATTTTTGTTTTAATGCAAGACTTTTCTTTTAATTGTGAAACGTCTGACTTTTTGGATGGCTACTTATTCATTTGCGATCCAGATTGACTCCGGCACTTCTCATGAGGCCTTGCGACCAGTCGGTTCTCATAAGCCATATAAAGAAGATGATCGCAGCGATGATATTTGAGAACAGATTGCCCCAGAAGATGGAGAAAATGCCCAGCGCTTCTTTTGTAAAGAGGATAAAGACGTAGCGGAGTATCCAAATGCGCAGGACTCCGGCTACGAGAGGGGCTCGAGTGTTGGCAAGTCCGACAAAGGCGCCTTGAACCGCCATGAAGATGCCGAAACCGACGATCGATGCGGTATAGATATTCATAGCGGGCACCGCGATCGAAAAGATCTCATTTTTAACGGCCTGTGACATAGTGGGGTTGTTGAGGAAGAGTCGAACCAATGTCGGAGACAAGGGGACGAAAACGGCAATCATCAGCGCACAGAGAATCAAGGTGAGTATGCAGCCTTGAAAGAAGATTTTTTTGGCGTTCTCCTCGCGCCCGGCAGCAATATTGACACTGACCATGGTTGTGATGGTCGTGCCGATCGATGAGGGAAGAGTAAATTCCATGGAATTGATATTGCTGGCAATCGTCTGGGCGTTGAGAGCGACCGGACCGAATGATACAACTTCTTGGTTGATGAGAAAGAAGCCGAGGTTCATCATAAAGGAGCTGATCATCGTGGGCACTCCCAGACGGACCAGTCTTTTTATGGCCGCCTTATCAAAGCGATATCCTTTTAGAGAGAGTCGGAGCTCTCCTTGTTTGATGAACAGATCATAGTACATCCATATGCCGATGATGAGGTATGAAGAGAAGGAGGCCATAACGGCTCCGACGATTCCCCATTTCAGCGCGGTGAGATACAGTGCGTTAAAGATGATCTTTAAGATGAGCAGTATGATCATTCTGTAGAAAGTTGCTTCTGGTTGTCCGGTAGCATTTTTAAATGAATTGAAAATTGCCGCAAGGAATAAAAACGGAATGACCAAGGCGTACAGACTTAGATAGGTAAACACCAACGGAGCAAGCTGTGGATCCATTCGATTGGTGAGAAGGAAGGCGGCAAGAACCATGACGGGAGCCAGCAGAACCCCCAAAAAGGTGCTAAAGACCATCATCTGTGTAGAGAAATGGCGAATGCCGTTCATATCGCCTTGCCCGTTTAATTGCCCGAGAATAGCCATAGCTGCTGTACCTAAGCCGAGTGAGAGGGCGTTTACCATCTGTATGATCGGTTGAGAATAGCCGACCGCCCCTGCAACGATATGACCGGCGCTATTATTAAGAAACAGGCCGTCGCTTAAAGGAATCAATGCCGATACGGCAGCCATCATCAGCGTAGGAATGGAGAGGCGCCATAGCACATGAAAAGTATTCCCGTGCAAAATCATTTCTCTTCGTTCTGTCACCGAAGTAGCATGTCTTTTCTTCTGTGTGTTAATCATTGTACTCACTTTCTTCTTAAATAAACAGATTAGAGAATCATATCACAATGCGGTCATTCTTCAAGTCTTTTTTGCTGTCTTGTCATCAAAGATATGATTTTGGCCGATTTTGAAGGAGTTTTGATGAGCTCATGAGCTCTGCGATAGCGGATGGAATTGATTTGCGCAGTTTCCTATGATACGATTTCAGTGCATTTATCCATATTTTTATTCATTAAAGGAGTTCCATGATGAGAGTTCAACCTGTCCGAGGTACGCGGGATTTTTTGCCTCAGGAGACAAGACTTCGTGATTATTTGCAGGAGAAGATTCTCCACACTTATATTCAAAACGGTTTTGAGCGCATTCTCACACCTGCGCTTGAGGATGTGGAGAACCTCGATAAGAGCGAGGGGGGAGAAAATCTCAACTTGATATTTAAAATACTGAAGCGCGGAGACAAGCTTGAGCGCGCCATCGATGAGAAGAAATATGATGAGCTCAGCGATGTCGGTCTGCGTTACGATTTGACCCTTCCGCTTTGTCGCTATTACGCAAACAATAAGTCAAATCTCAATCTTCCTTTTAAAGTGATACAACTCGACAGAGTGTATCGGGCAGAACGCCCCCAAAGGGGAAGAATGAGAGAGTTTGTGCAGTGTGACATCGATATCCTTGGAAGCGATTCTTATGAGTGCGAGATCGAGCTGATCTATGTCATGGGCAAAACGCTTCTGGCAATCGGCATGAAAGATTTTGTGGTTCATATCAACGATCGAAGGCTTCACCAACTTCTGCTTGGGAAGCTCGGCTTTTCAGAAGAAGAATACGAGACGGTCTCCATTACACTTGATAAGCTTGATAAAGTGGGCCTTGAAGGCGTCACAGAAGAATTGCTGCAGAAAGGATGTTCCCCTGAGGCTGTAGAGGGATTTTCGCGGCTTCTCGTTCCGGGTGAGGCGACACTTGAACGGGTAGAGTCCTTAGTGGGAGATCAAGAAGCGGCCCGATCTCTTAGGGCAATCATCGCTGCCAGTGAGAAGCTGAGCGGCGGCAAGTATAAGATTATGTATGATCTGAGTCTCATCCGCGGCCAGGGTTACTACACAGGGACAGTGTTTGAAATAACGACACCTGATTTTCCGGGCTCAATTGCCGGTGGCGGTCGATATAACAAACTCATCGAAAAATTTATCGAAGAAGATGTTCCGGCTGTTGGATTTTCCATCGGGTTTGAGAGAATCTTCTCCATTTTAAACGAGGCGGGATACGTTATCCCTGAGGAGAAGAAGCGCATAGGGGTCATCTATGATGCCGGAATGATCACCGAGGCTATCCTTCACACCGAATCTCTTCGAGAGAAATATGAAGTCACATTATTTGAAAGACCAAAAAAAGTCGGAAGATTGATCAATCGAATGCAGGAGAGAGGGCTCTCCGGCTTTGTGTATGCTGACAATCCGGAAGAAATTCGTCTGTTTGAGACGGAGAAATAATAGAGACTATGCTCTTTCAACGAGTACACAAAAGTCAAAGAAACTAAAAAGCAGACCTTCTATGTCGAGGGTCTGCTTTATTATCATGCAAAACTATTTGACGATTGCCGTCAGAACCATGGAGAGAATGAAGAGCCCCGTCACGATGTACATGATCGGGTGAACCTTTTTTCCTTTTCCGGTAAAGATCATTGAAAGGCAGTAGAAGATAAATCCTGTCGAAATTCCTGTTGTGATGGAGTAAGCAAGAGGCATCATCGCCAAGGTGAAAAAAGCGGGAATGGCAACGGTGAGATCTTCCCAATCGATCTTTCCGATGCTCTCGGCCATCAGGATACCTACGACAATGAGCGCAGGGGCAGTAGCTGCTGCGGGGACGATGCCAATAATCGGAAGAAGGAAGAGTGAAAGCAGGAACAGAACGGCAGTCACCACGGAGGTGAGGCCGGTTCGACCGCCTACGGAAATTCCGGCTGCGCTTTCAACATAGGTTGTCGTATTGGAGGTTCCCAAAAGTGCTCCTATGGAAGTGGCGGTTGCGTCGGCAAAAAGTGCCTTATCGAGCTTCGAGGAAAATCCGTGGCCCTCCTCAAACTTTTGGAGATCCTTTTCATCGAAGATGCCGCTTCTGCGTCCGGTTCCCAAGAAAGTGCCGATGGTGTCAAATGTATCTGTGAGAGAAAAGGCAAAAATAGTCGTCAGCACTAATAGTATTTTGCTCGGGTCTGCAAACAGTCCCGGAATGTCCATCTTAAGGAATGTGTGTTTGAGATTGCCGAGGTTTACATTTGTGGCGGAAAAGTTGATCAGTTCACGCGGAACAACGCCTGTTACGACGGCAATTCCCGTCGTCAACAAAATGCCTAAAAGGATGGCTCCTTTTACGTTGAGGAGCATCAGAGCAACGGTGATGATGAGTCCTGCAAGCGCCACCAAGGCATTGGGATTGGTAAAATCCACGAGAGAAGGGACGACTTTGGCAAACATGCCGGTGTTTTCTCCGATGGGAGATTCCCCAAGAAATTGGAGAAAACCTGCATTTATAAGTCCAACATATGCGATGAACAGTCCGATGCCGCCGCTGATGGCATACTGAAGTGATTCCGGAATGGCTCTCATGATCATTTTGCGAAGCTTTGTGACGGTAATCAAAATATTAATCAGCCCGCAGATAAACACCATGGCCAGCGCTTGCTGCCAGGTGAAGCCCATGCCGAAGACGATCGTAAACGTGAAGAAAGCGTTGAGTCCCATACCGGGAGCCTGGGCAAACGGAACGTTGGCGACAAGCCCCATGACGAGTGTGCCGATGACGGCGGCCAAGACCGTAGCGATGAAGACGGCCGTCTGATCCATCCCGGTCAGAGATAGAATCTGAGGATTGACAAACAGAATGTATGCCATCGTCAGAAATGTAGTTGTGCCGGCGAAAATCTCCGTTTTCACATCGGTGTGATTTTCTTTAAGGCGAAAAAACTTATCCATAAAACCCCCTTATAATCGATACACTTCAATACTAAACGAGGCTTCGGCGAATTGCAACTCAAAAGCGAATGTCAAGAAAAAGAAGCGCATCATTGATCCGCGTGCTTTGATGAGGCAGATTATTGAGAAGATGACACTTCTTTATTTGCTATGAAATCTGTCAATTGATCGAGAGATTTTCGTTTTTTTCTTCTGAGCGGCTCGTCTTTTGCATATCCAACGGAGATGACCAGTCTGATTCTGTCGCTGACACCCAGGATTTCTTGAATACGCTTTTCGTCAAACCAGCCCAACATACAGGTCCCGAGACCTTTTTCTGCAGCGGCTAAAACAAAGTGGATGGCAGCGATGCCGATGTCAACCGAGCGATAATCCTGGTTACGAAAGCGAGCGCCTAGAGAGGCTGTGGCATTATAGGGCGCTTCACAGATGACAATTTGTACCGGTGCGTCTGTAGAAAAGCGATTGAGTCCTGCGCTCTGAGTAGCCTTTGCGACCTGCTTTGCCTTCTCAGCTTCACAGACATGGAAAAAGTAGGGCTGCGCATTGCTGGCGCTGGGCGAAAGCCGCATCGCCTCGAGGCAAAATAATATATCCTCCGGTTTGACCTTTTTCTCCGGGTCAAATTTTCTTGTGCTCTGTCGAGCTTCCACAAGGGAAATGAAATCCATTGAAACCTTCTTTCTATTCATGATTGACAGTCAGATATGATGGCGCGAGATGCGATCGCGGCAGAGCTCCAAGCCCACTGCAGGTTAAAGCCGCCGCTTCTGCCGTCTATATCGAGGATCTCTCCTGCAAAGTACAGACCGCTGATAATGGTTGATTCCATGCTTGCGGGATCAACTTCTTTTGTGTTTACACCTCCGGCTGTCACTTGTGCGCTTGACCAACCTTTGAGCCCTCTTATGGGAATGCGCCAGTCGGTGAGAAGCCGAGCGAGGGAATATGTCTCCTTTTTAGTTAAGGAAGAAACGGTCCTTCGGATATTGTCGATTCCCGCCTCTTGGATGATGACCGGGATCAGGCGTTTGTGAACGAGGCCGATCAATGCGTCATGAATGCTTCGATCGGGAAAGAACGAGGAGCGCTCCATCAGCCGCTCATATGTTTCTTGCAGAGGTTCATTGAAAAGAGAAATCGAAACCCAAGGGGTTTTTCCCTGTGCGAGAAGAGCGCCTGCAAGGCGGCTGAGCTGAAGGGCGGGCGGCCCTGAAATGCCATAATTGGCAAAGAGCAAATCCCCTTCTTCTGTTTGGAGAAATTCATCACCGAGCCCGAGGTGGAGCCATCTGCGCAGCTTAACTCCTTCGATCTTAGGGAAGAAATTCCCCTGCAACATCAGCTGCACCAGCGAAGGAGAGAGGGGGGTAATTGAATGGCCCAACGAAGCTGCAAGAGAGTATCCGTTTCCATCGGAGCCGCTTGAGGGCATAGCCTTGCCCCCGGTGCATAGAAGAACTTTTTTTGCCGTCAGGTTTCTGCCGTCATTTGTAGTGACGATGAATCGGCCCTTTTTTTTGCGGATACCCTTCACAAATGTGTCTGTAAGAATATCTATGTCTCCATTGCGCAAGCGCAGGAGAAAAAGGTCGAGAAAGCTACTCGCCTGTTCACTTGACGGAAAGGCTTTTCCGTTTGCTTCAATCTGCGGCTCAATTCCCAGGGAGCGGAAATAGGAGAGAATAGTTTGAGGCGGAAATGTTTCAAGTGCAGTCGACGCAAAGCTGACGTCTTCACCGGAAAAGTCCTCGAGTGAAGTGTATATATTTGTATAATTGCAACGCCCGTTTCCCGTAGCAAGAAGCTTTTTTCCTATGCGGGCATTGCGTTCCAGAAGTCCGACGCGCAGGCCCTTATTCTGAACAATGGTAGCGCTCATGAGACCGGCGGCGCCTCCGCCGACGATCAGAAGATCATAATTGGATGTCATATTAATCCCCTGGAAATATTCTATGGCAATTATATCATTAGAACATGTCGAGAGACCCCTTCTTGGAAATTAAACACACAAAAGGTGCACAAGAGGGAGAGTGGTGTATTATCTTACAAGAGTGCGGCGATACAAAAGATAGAGTAAAAATTGATGAAGTTCTTCGTATTCTGCAGATGTAAGAAATTCAGCGGAGTTTTCCACACTGATGACCGGTTCGCTCTTCCAGCCCAAAAGCTCTTGCGGCGTCGTGTCAAGAATTTCGCTAAGAGCCATCAACGTGCTGGAAGACATATTCTCGATCACTCCCTGTTCATAACGATAGTACGTGCTTCGAGCAATCCCCAGTTGATCTGCGATATCAGCCACGGCGAGGTTTTTCTCTTTTCTCTTTTTTCGCAATTGATTTGTTATGCTCATATGTGCTCCTTTTGCCTACAAGATAGCATAATACTCTCATAAATGCAACAAAAATTCTGAATATCGGAACATATTAACGCAATTATTTGCATTCATGTATAATAATTATATATTAATGCGAAAGTGAGCACCATGAAGAAGCAAGAGCTTAAGGGAAGAATACGGGCAAAGGGCTTTACCCAAAAAGAGTTCAGTACAGCTCTGGGTGTAAGTCCGGCTTCTTTGAGCAGAAAGCTTGCCGGCACGCATGAGTTTACCGTCGGAGAGATCGAACGCATGAAAAAGTTACTGGACCTGAGTGCGGAAGAGGCAGTGGAACTGTTTTTTGAGCAGAAACAATCCGATTAACAAGGCACCCTTAGAGCTTGCTATTTTTTGAAATCTCATACGATGTATCACATGAAACAGTATACTTCATAAATAAAACATGCCCGGATTGTACCGTGTCCATCCGGGCATGTTCTCTGTTATATCAATTAGCAACTATACACCCAATGGAGTGATAAACCAGATCTCTTTGGCGTATTCGTGAACGGTGCGGTCACTGCTGAATTTACCTGCTCGAGACATATTTAGAATGCATTTTTTTGTCCAATCATCCGCGGCGCGATAGGCTTCGTCGATCTTCTTCTGAGCCTCTCTGTATGATTCAAAATCCGCCAGGACGAAGTAGCTGTCTGCACTTTCCCAGCTGTTTTGCAGCAGGGAGTCGTAAATCTCGCGAAATACGCCGCTTCCTCCATCGTTGAATGTTCCGTCGATAAGGGAGTCGACGACCCGCTTCAAACCGGGCACTGTTTCATAATACTCATAGGGATTATACGTTTTACGCAATTCTTCCAGTTCTTCAAAAGTGTGTCCGAAGATAAAATTATTTTCTTCTCCCGCTTCTTCAACGATTTCTACATTGGCTCCATCGAGGGTTCCGAGTGTCGGTGCGCCGTTGAGCATAAACTTCATATTACCTGTGCCGGAAGCTTCCTTTCCTGCAGTGGAAATCTGCTCAGATACATCTGCAGCCGGGAATAGCTTTTGAGCATAGGAGACATTGTAATTGGTGACGAAGACAACTTTGATTTTTCCGCCAATGCGTGGGTCTTCATTGATCTTCTTTGCGATTTGGTTGATAAACTGAATGATTCCCTTTGCCCTGCGGTAACCGGGAGCCGATTTTGCTCCGAAGAAGTATGTTCTCGGCTCAAAATCGTCTCCATTTCCATCGAGGATGGTATAGTAGCGATCGAGAATGGCAAAGGCATTGAGAAGTTGGCGCTTATATTCGTGCAATCTTTTGATCTGTATATCAAAAATGCTGTCCGGATGAATGCGGATTCCCTCGCGCTCAAGAATGAGATCGGTCAGCTGCTCTTTTTTCTTTCTTTTGACGTAGCGAAACTTCTCTCGAAAACGAGGATCGTCGCTATGGCGCTCCAGTAACCGCAACTCTTCGAGATCCGTCACCCAGCGAGAATGCCCCAGCGTGTCGCTGATCAGCTCAGCTAATTCCGGGTTGGAGAGAAGAAGCCAGCGCCTCTGTGTGATGCCGTTTGTCTTGCTTTGAAACTTCTCGGGATAGACTTGATACCAGTTATTGAGCTCGCGCTCCTTGAGGATGTGTGTGTGAAGTTCTGCGACTCCGTTTACATAGCGGGAGCCGTAAATCGCCAGGTGAGCCATGTGGAGCATGCCGTGGTGGAGAATGCGCATGGAATCGATTTGGTTTTCCGGGATTTTTTTGTTTCTCAGTTCTTGAACCAGATGTTCATTGATCAGGCAGATGATTTCGTATATGCGGGGAAGTTTCTGCCGATATAGTTCTTCATCCCACTTTTCAAGAGCTTCTGAGAGGATGGTGTGGTTGGTGTAGCTAAACGTTTTTTTGGCGATTTCGAGGGATGTTGAAAAGCTGAACTTTTCTTCATCCATTAGAATCCGAATCAATTCCGCCACGGCGACGGCAGGATGCGTGTCATTTAGCTGTAGTGCATTAAATTCGTGAAAATTGCTCAGCGTGCCATGTTTAAACCGATGCTTTCCGATCAGGTCCTGAATAGAGGCGGAGACGAAGAAATACTGTTGCTTCAGGCGCAGAATTTTTCCTTCCATTCGACTGTCGTTTGGATATAGGACGCGCGAAATATCTTCTGCCCGGTTTTTTTCATGCATGGCAGCATCATATTCCTGATTATTAAATAGAGTGAAATCAAACTCTTCCAAAGGCTCGCTTCGCCAGAGGCGGAGCGTATTGATGACAGGCGAATTGTAGCCGATGATCGGTGTATCGTAGGGGATGGCATAGACTTCCTGGTCGCTGAAGCGAATGATGCGGCGCTCGCTTTCGCGGCGAATAGACCAGGGGTCTCCGTAACGAAGCCAATTGTCCGCCTTTTCCACTTGGGCTCCCTGCTCATCAAAATCCTGAGCGAAGATCCCATATTCATAGCGGATGCCATATCCATTCAGGGGATAGCCGAGTGTAGCCGCAGAATCGAGAAAACAGGCGGCCAGCCTTCCGAGTCCTCCGTTTCCAAGCCCCGGATCCTGCTCGACATTTTCAATTGCGTTGAGATCGAGTCCGATTTCTTCCAGAGCTGAGCGCACCGTGTCATAGATCTGGAGATTGAGAAGGTTGTTTCCAAGAGCTCTCCCCATCAAATACTCGCTGGAGAGATAATAGGCGTTGCGTCGTCTCTTTGACTCAATATCACTGGTCCAGTAAAGACCAACCACTCTCATAATGACTTTAGAGATGGCATTGTAGAGCTCATAGGGCTTTGCACGCTCCAGACTGACGGCGTAGTCACTTCGCAGTGTGCTTTTTACATTAAAAATAAAATCGTCTTTACTAAACAGATTCAAGGGGAGTCCTCCTGTAAATTATTGTCCATTCGGCAAGTTCGGCGGCGCTTTGTGAATCGGGAATCTCGCTCATTCGCCAGATCCAATTGCCGCTCAGTGTATTGGGGATGTTGATCCGCCCTTCCCGTCCTATTCCCAGAAGGTCTTGGACAGGGAGGATGCATGTTCGAGCGATGGAAGCCATAAGGGTGAGATGAGCCGTTTTTTGTACCGGCTCACCGCCCTCTTCCAGGCGCAGGTATTTCTTTGTAAATTGTCTGATTTCACTGCCGGCGTGTTCCCACCAGCCTACAAAAGTATCATTATCATGCGTTCCGGTATACACCACATTGTCAAGTTCATAATTGTGAGGAAGATGCTCATTGTCCGAATGTGGATCAAATGCAAACTGTAAAACTCGCATTCCCGGAATGTTGAGATCTTTTCGAAGGCGGATGACATCGGGGCTTATTAGACCCAGATCTTCAGCGATCAAATTCAGCTCTCCGAGAGCTTCTCGGGCACAGGCAAACAGATCATAGCCCGGTCCCTTTTCCCAGCGTCCTTTGCTCGGGTGAGAACCCGCCGGGATGCTCCAGTAGTTCACAAAGCCTAAAAAGTGATCGAGCCGCACATAGTCGTACATTTTCAAATGGTGAGAGAGGCGGGAGATCCATGGAGCGTAGTGCACTTTTTTAAGTGCTTTCCAGTTAAATATCGGATTTCCCCAGAGCTGTCCGTCGTCAGAGAATGCATCCGGCGGATACCCTGCTTCTCGTAACAATTTTCCTTCTTTGTCGAGCAGGTAGAATTTCGGATCTTTCCAGACGTCTACACTGTCATGCGCCACATAAAAGGGGAGGTCGCCAATAAAGTAAATCCCCTGTTCTGCAGCATATGCGCGCAAATTTTTCCACTGTTGCCACGCTTGAAGCTGTGTAAATACCCAGAAATAATAATTATCTTTATGTGATCGTCGGAAAGCCTCCAAGGCACTTGCCTTTCGAAAGCGAAGGTCTTCATCCCAGTGATACCATGGGAGTCCTCCATAGGCGTCTTTGATGCTCATAAAAAGAGCAAAATCATCTGCCCACGCATGTTTATTTGCAAAAGCGCGAAGGAGTTCATTATTATATTTTTTTGCTGCAAGGCGAAGCAGAGGGATTCTCTTTGAGTACATGAGACTGTAGTCTATGTTTGCATTCTCCGTATTACAGTCGTACTCGATGAGTTCAGATGATGTCAATAACCCCTCTTCTTGAAGAATATCCACATCGATATAATATGGACTGAAGGCATAGCTGGAAAAGGTCTGATAAGGAGAGTCTCCCACACCTGTCGGACCGAGCGGCAGGATCTGCCAATATGACTGTCGTGCCGAAGCAAGATAATCCACAAAATCATACGCTTGGGAACCGAAGGAACCCATTCCCCACCCGGAGGGCAAGGCGCTGATCGGAAGAAGAAGACCGCTGGCTCGGTTTTTCATAAGACCTCCTGATTCAAAAGTCAGTATCAGTATATCATGCAAAGAGAATACAATGAAAGATTCTATTTTTCATGTGATATGAAAGACACTTCGGTCCCGATTAAGGTGTGCATGGCCTCCCTTTGGACAGTATCTCTATGGACGGGGATAAAGGTTGCGTCACAAAAAACAACGACATATCTTTCCTGAACACTTCTAGCATGGAAAGCTTTAACATCTTCATCTACAAGCTTGGTAATGTTTGAGATAGTAGCCGGAGAACAGTGGTGGCCATACATTTTTTCGATTAGATCGGCAATTTCCCGAGTGGTAATGCCTTTTTGATACAGCTGGATTTGGATTTCGCTCCGGGTCTTCGGCTCGCTGTTTGTGAGGCGGAATTGTCTGTTGATGGAATTCTCCCAAACGGTCTCGGTAGATCTGAAGCTCTAAGGTGCCGTAGATGGTCTTGAGGCTGCGGGTGTAGTATGCGCTCGCGAGAGTTTCCTGAGTTATAGCCGATAGGATCCTATTTTTCACAGTCGAGAAAAGCGGTTCACTCTGTCTCCAAAAGATGATGGATTGCCTTTTCTAAATGACTTCTGAAAAGTTCTGTGAGATCCATATCCGAAGATAAACAACGAATAAGTTCTGTGGTAAAATCATGCATGAGAGGGTCTCCTTCGTGTAGCGGTTTTGCCTTGTTAACAAAATTCTACAAGAGTTGATCCTCTTTTGCATTCTCTTTAGGGGCTCAGAGCTTACACAAGATATTTTCGCTATGTTTTATACATATTAATCGTCTTATTTATAGATATATTTATAAAAATAAAAACACCAGCAATAGCTAGTGTTTTTCAGTATAATTTTTCTTCTATTTTTTTGTTGCTTGCATTACCAATCTGGTTATGCTGACTGTGATAAAACTGATTAACACAGCATAAAATTCTCTTTTTGTTCCATAAAATA
>JAAYOV010000119.1 GCA_012520095.1 Tissierellia bacterium
TCAGCCTGTATTCCGCACCGGCGATCACTTCCAGCGTCACGCTGGTGTCTGTCAGCGTAGCGACAACAGGTGCGGGCGGTGCGGCCTGAGGCTGTTTCTCTTCAGCAAGCAAGCGCAAGGGGATGCTTGACTGAACGTGTGTTTGACCATCTTTTATAATATTCCATTCACCATCAGCACGTTGAATAGCCGTGCCGGCCGTATAAGTCGTATCAAGAATATTGGGTATGCCCCAAGGACCGCTAATGAGCGAACCATCCAGGGAAAATGCAAGCCAATAGGTGCCCGCAGCCAGTTTCAGCTCCGGGCTAGTGCCCTTGCTGATATCGACCACAATCTTCATGATCGGGCGCTCCGCATTTCTAACACCATTGACCACGCGGTAGCAGCCAGTGAACTCAGCAGAATCAAAAAGGTTAGTCACCTCATCGCCCCAGATGAGGTTGGCGCCGTCTGCCGGATTGCCGTCGTAGATCATCATGTAAGCGCCCGTAAACGTTGGGGTGGTGCCCGAGTTCGTTTGGTAGGCGAACAGCTCGACCGACTTGATGGAGGCTTCCTCTTCTAGGATGAAGGTTTCAGCCAGCCAATAATCGAAATTGTGTTGGCATCCGAAGCCGTAGGTGTTTTGTTTTGCGTCCATTTCACTGTAGGAGGGTTCGCCGGGGTTGGCGGCGGGCACATTGCAGTATTTCACCGTGTCGTACACGGCAACATCGGCAGCCTGAACAGACGTACCGGGAATTACAGCTAGCGTAAGCAGAAAAATAGAGCAGAACAGGGCGAGGACGATGTTTCTTTTCATGATGAAACCCTCCGTGATGATTTTTTGCATTCTCATTATACTCCATATTGGACCCATACGGGACTCTTCCTTCTACATCGGTAGATCAAGTTCGCAAATCTGATTGTGATTGCATATGAGCAATAGGTTCGCTGTCACTTTCAGAAAATCGATCCGCTTGATCAGAAATACGGCGTTGGCAACTGCCATGAAAATAGTTGGAACGGACGCGCTTCTCGATCTGCTCCACGACAAGAAACGCATGTATAACCTCTGCCAAATGGTTCAATAACGGCAAAGCTCTCTTATTTTTTCGCTTTTTAACCACTTTCCCCAGTTATCGTAGCTTTGTTACAAGCTTAAATGATATCTGTTACCCCTTCCAAGAAAGGACGATTCCACGACGCTTAATTACCATTTTACAAAGTACGTGACCCCGATTATGCAGAATCAGGCTCGTTTAAAGGCATAATCCTGCTAAAACAATGTCCTCACCTGTCCACCAGTGATGGACACCGCTCATTTATGCAGCTATGCATCATTCAATACACTCAAAAGTAGAATCGACTCGTGGACGCTCCGTCGCCCAACTGATAGAATAACGGCAGGCGAGCGATTCGCCGGAAAGGTTGCCGCTATGAGTCAAGTCACTGATTCTGTAGAAAATTATCTTGAGAGCATCTATGTGTTACGAAAGAAAAGCGACTGTGTTCGTTCGATTGACATTGTACGCTTTCTGGGATTTAGCAAGCCTTCCGTCAGCGTTGCTATGCGAAAATTGCGTGAATCTGGCCACATCAAAGTATCGGACAAGGGCTGCATTACGCTCCTACCCAAGGGCGAGGTGATTGCGGAAGAGACATACAAGCGCCACGTCCTGATGCGGTCGTTCCTGATACACATCGGTGTCAGTTCCGATACGGCGGACGAAGACGCCTGCAAGATGGAGCACGTGATCTCGAAAGAAACATTTGAAGCCGTGCAGGAATATGCGAAGAACATCGGACTTCTTCCCTAAAAATGACATGCCATCACCACTTCCTGCTTGACGACTACATCTTTGCATGCTTAATGATGCGCACGCTCAAGTAAAAACACTCAAAACGTTAATGTTTTCTGTATCGTTCTCATTAGCTTAAGTATTTAGTCTATAGCCTTGCCGTCGTAAGCTTGTAGCAATTCTCTTTATACTAATATTTTTGCCAGATTATTTTGGTTAGCATAAACTAATCATCAGATGGCTTTTTAAGCTGCGTTGTTTGCTGCGGTTGGGGAGGTCTTTTCATGAAAATCAGTAACAAGTTGATTATGGGGGCTTTGTGGCTGTCGTATTATTTGAACCCGCCGGCTAGAGATGTCGATGCCATTTACGCTCACGCCAAGAAGCATAATGAAAAACAGACCTTTAAAGTTCCGAGATATAGAAATATAGATTGCGAAGATTTGATTGTTCGCACTGATTCTGGCAATTATCATTGTTTACGCATGAGGAGAAAGGGGCAAGAGCCTGAAAGGGCTGTTCTCTATATTTGCGGCGGCGGAGGTGTTTACGACTACTGCCAATTGCAGCTTATTCTCGCAAAGAAACTCTTACGGTGGATCAATGCTGAAATCTATTACCCGTTCTATCCTCCCTCGACAAAGTATCCCATCAAGGAAACTTACAAGATGATCTTTGAAACATACCGATACATGCTCAGTCGCTATAGCCACCATAAAACAGGGGTACTTGGCTTGTCTTTCGGGGCAACGGCTGCTATGACCATGATTTCCTGGAATAATTACTATGAGGAGAAATTACCAATGCCGGCTTTAACGATAGGGCTATCCCCTGGCCATGTGCCGGCAAATCAGGTTGAAAGGGAAAGACTCGAAAGCTACAGGGGCATAGACCCCATCGTCCCTGTAGAATGGGTGGACGCGTTCGGTCATATCCAAAAAGGGGGAGCGGACTTGGATCCTTGGATGCTCCACACTGGACATGGAGATTTTCGAAATGCCGGAAAGATTTTCCTTTACTATGGTGAGAAGGAGAGTCTCGTTTATGCAGCTCCCATCTACGAGGAGTCACTTAAAAGGGCAGGGGCAGAGTATCGGATCAATATTGAGCCCGGCATGCCCCATTGCTACGGGATTGGCAGGATAAACAAAGCCACAAGGACGACCTACGATGAAATTGTGAGCCTGTTGAATCAACTTTAGAGCCGTCTGAAAAATGCGTCATACGCGTCTTAGGCAGAACACGCCTTCTTTATTAAGAAGTGAATCCATTGTCTGCCTTCCTTGTAAAGGCAGGGAGTTCTTGCGATGTTCATGATGTGTAATGTTGGGACGGAGGAGAGAACCATACGCATGCTCTCCTCAGTCATGTTGGCCATGAACGAGCCCAATTGTTCTCGCCATTCTTCCTCGTCGCCTTCCATAAAACTGGCGTAAACGTACCCGCAGGACTTTAGGGCGGCAGCAATGCGAGAAAAGGCGTCCGGCATCACTCGTCTCGGAATATGGAGGAGAGAGCAGCATGCCCAAACCGCATCGTATACAGCGACATCCGACAGTTGATCAAAACGGAGGTTCTGTACAGGAATACCGAGTTTTTTAGAGGCAATACGGCAACAAGCAGCTGACGCATCTGACGCGCTTACTTGGAATCCCAATCGCTGAAAAACAAGACTGTAATGACCCGTTCCGCAGCCTAAATCAAGAATGTGGTCGCCTTCTATAAGATAAGGCAAGAGAAACTTCTCCCACGCAGGATATTGATCATCGGGTATTTGTTCATTTTCATCGATCGTGCGGTCGTATTGATCAATCGTTTTCTGACAATACAGCATATCCTCTCGATTCATCGCTCTGACTCCTAGTAATCAATCTTTGTACGTGCTAAAAGCAATTGAGTGCACCGTGCGCTGTCTTTCGCACCCTATTACAGGCAATAGACTGATTTTTGATCTGTAAACCGCAATGCAGTTAGTGTATGCTAACGCCATGTTAACAGACAGCATACCGGCAAGCAAATAGAGCAATCGATTATCGATCATCGTTTCATTGACTTGTGATTTGATGTAAAATATCATCTAGTTAGCATTAGCTAACCGAGTACTGTTTTATTTGTACGCAAGGAGTGAACATGATAAAACTAAGCAACGTTTCAAAGATATATCAAAGTGGTTCAACCGAGATCAGAGCGCTCGATCAGGTGAACCTTGAAATCAAGAAAAGTGAATTTGCCGTCGTTCTCGGTCCATCAGGGTCGGGAAAGTCGACTCTCTTAAACTTGATCGGCGGGATGGATGTCGTCAGTGAGGGCGTGATCGAAATCGACGGAGAAAACATAAGCATAAAGTCAGCCGCGGAAATGGAAAAATATCGGCGGGATATGATTGGCTTCGTTTTCCAGTTTTACAACCTGATTCCTTCTCTGACGGTGCGAGAGAACGTCGATATCGTGACATCTCTGACGAAGGGTCATCTCGATGTCGACGAGATCATCGATTCCGTCGGTTTAGGGGAGAGAAAGTCTTTGTTTCCTTTCAATTTGTCTGGCGGCGAATTGCAACGATTGTCGATCGCGCGAGCCGTCGTGAAAAAACCGAAAATTCTCCTTTGTGACGAGCCGACAGGAGCTTTGGACACAAAGACAGGTATACGAATCTTGAAGCTGTTAAAAGAAACGGCGAAAGACCATGGAATTACTTTAATCATCGTCACGCACAATTCA
>JAAYOV010000123.1 GCA_012520095.1 Tissierellia bacterium
AAGGTGAGATCTACTTTGCTGGAGAAAGAATCGACAAAGAACGACCCCATACCATTGCTAAAAGAAAACTGGCGGTGGTTCCCGAAGGTCGTCATCTTTTCCCCGCTATGACAGTTAAAGACAATCTTCTCATGGGAGCCTATACGATATCGGATAGGAATATGGTAAATGAGGCTTTGGAAGAGGTTGTACAAATACTGCCGCGATTGAAAGAACGATTTGGTCAATTAGCCGGAACGTTATCCGGAGGTGAACAGCAGATGTGTGCCATAGGTCGGGCCATGATGATCCGTCCCCAATTTATGATTCTGGACGAGCCTTCTCTCGGACTTGCCCCTGTGATCATTGACCAAATCGTTGATACCTTCGAGATGCTTCGTCAGCGGGATAATATGACGATCTTGCTGATTGAGCAAAATGCAAAATTAGCTTTAGAAATTAGCGATCGCGCATACGTGCTAGAAAATGGCTGCATTACTCTGCAGGGCAAATCCTCTGGCTTGCTCGCATCGGAAGATATTCAAAAGGCTTATCTGGGAATATAGACAGCTCGGAAAGGTGGCGTTATGTCAATCGGACTCATTACAAATCAAATAATAAGCGGGATTACATTAGGCTTCTCTTACGCACTTGTGGGTGCTGGCATATCGCTCATTTGGGGCACGCTTAAGATGATAAACCTCGCCCACGGTGAACTGTACATGTTGGGTGCCTATTTTGCCTGGTTAGCCATAACCCTAGGTCGCATCCCCGTTATCCCCAGCATTTTAATCGGAATTGTCTGTGTCGTAATTGTAAGTCTCGTCATTCAACTTACAACCGTGCGTCCCCTGCTAAAGGATACGAAAGAACTGGGCACTAAGCCGTATGTTTTAACAATGGGCTTATCTATATTGCTACAGAACAGTGCGCTGTTGATTTTTGGTGAGCGCTACCAAAACATTCCTTATTACATCGATAAAACGTACAAGTTCTTTGACGGCAAGATCACGTTGGCAGGTCAGCGAGTTTTGATCATAGCCGCTTCGTTTTCGGTGATTGTAGCTCTGATGGTTGTGATTAAGTACACAAAAATTGGGCGTGCCATTCGCGCAACAGCACAGGACGGGGTTTATGCCAGCGTCATGGGAGTGAACGTCAGGCTTGTCTATGCTACTACTTACGTTATCAGCGGCTTGCTTGCGGCGGTGGCGGGCATCATGTTAGCTCCGATTTATTCGGTTAACCCTTGGATGGGAACTGCAGTGCAAACGAAAGGCATGGCATGTTGTGTTTTAGGGGGATTGGGGAGCGTTGAAGGTGCCATACTTGGTGGCCTTGTTATTGGCGTTGCTGAGAGCCTTACTGTCAATATTATCGGGACACAATGGAAAGATGTTGTCGCCTACCTGATTCTCGTGGCAATGCTTTGGTTGAGGCCAACGGGGCTTTTGGGCAAAAAAGGGAGTGTTTAACTTATGAGGAGATTGAGTTTATTGCAACCAGGATTCATCGTATGCCTATTATTCTTCGGGTTATTAGCGATATTTCCCCTCATCATTAGAGAAAGCTACATATTGCACGTTGGCATTCTGTGCATGATGTACTCTTGCTACACAAGTTCATGGAATTTAGTTTCTGGGTTTGCGGGTATTTTTGGTCTTGGTTTTCAGGCTTTAGCAGGAGTTGGAGGCTATGTCTCCGCCTTGCTTGTCATTAATCGAGGTATATCTCCATGGATTGGTATTTTCATAGGAGCCTTTTGTTCGATGATCATAGGAGCATTTTTCTCCATTCCCAGTTTAAAAATGAAGGAAATGCCCTACATTGCTATTTCGAGCATGTGTTTGGGCGAGGTGGTTAGGTTGATTGTAGCCAATACACCGGAGGTAACGCGGGGTGAGATGGGGTTGTCCGGCATGCAGGATTTCCCGAACATTGGCCCACTATCTTTTTCAGGCGGTAACCGAACTTCTTATTGGTACCTCATCTTGGTGTTTTTGATCCTTTATGTCACCATCGTAAATCACATAGTAAAATCCCCTCTTGGGCGAGCAATGAATGCCATTCGCGATTCTCAGTCGGCTGCTGCCAGTCTGGGTGTCAATGTTACGAAAACAAAAATTACTATCTACCTCATCAGTTCCTTTATGATGGGTGTCATCGGTGGTTTCTATGCTCACTACATGCAGGTGTTAACGCCATCGTCAGTCTTGGGACCACTGACGATGACGCTCATTGTGGCGATGGTGCTTGTTGGCGGCAATGCAACAATTGCAGGCCCAATCATCGGGGCATTTGCATTAACAATCACAACGGAGTTCCTTCGCATTTTTGGTGACTATCGTTTAGTAGCCTACGGGGTAATCATTGTTCTGTCCGTAATCTTTTTGCCACAGGGCATTTGGGGAACCCTTAGGTTAAAAATATTGCCATATTTAAACAAAAAATCCGAAAAGAGCATCACAACTTAATTTTACTGGTTAAATGCTAGTAAAAGTCGTTTAAGTTGGGCAACAAGAAAGGAGAAAAAGATGAAAAAGGCAGTAGTAGTTTTGTTGACATTGTGCCTGATACTTACTTTGGTAGGTTGCGATAAGGGCGTTGTCGACGACGGCAAGAAGACACAGTCCCCTGATGTCGGCGGGGATCCGTCTACACCTCCCGAAGAGGTGACCTTCGACGGAGTGATTAAGGTGGGTGCAGTAGGTCCGCTTACAGGAGCAGCTGCAGAGTCAGGTATCGCAGCGAGACAGGGGCAAGAACTGGCCGTTGCGGAATGGAATGCCAAGGGCGGCATAAAAATTGGCGGCAAAAAATATGAAATTAAACTTCTTTATGAGGACAGCGAAGGAAAACCAGAAGTTGCAGTTGCTGCCACAGAGAAGCTACTCGGTGTAGACAAAGTTGACGTTATCTTTTCAGAGACATTGATCAGTTCATGTATTTTAGCTGTGATGGACCTTGCTCCGAAATACCCTGACGTTGTATTTTCAACGATAGAGGGCGTCTCAACGGGTATTCCCGAGAAGTTTGCGGGTGATCCGGAAAAGTACAGCAATTTCTTCAAGGCATGCTGGAGCTCCGATAGTTATGGAAAAGCCGTGGCAGAAGGTGCAATGTATCTGATGGATCAAGGAATGACGGCGAAAGAAAAAACTGTGGCCTTTGTATTAGAGGATACCGATTATGGGCGCTCTAACGGCAACGCTGCCGAAAAAATATTGGCTGCAAACGGCTGGACAACAGTTGCTTATGAGGTTTCTCCTCAGGGAGCAACAGATTTCTATTCGCAAATCTTTAAACTTCAGGGGCTGAACCCGTCGATCGTTGTCTCTTGTTTTGTTCCTGTCGCTTCCGGTATTGCCTACACGAAGCAAGTCGATGAAATTGGTGCTGAATGGACAGATATTGCTATCGTCTATCCTACGAAACCCGGTTATGCTGAAGACACTGGCAAGGCTTGTGCGGGTCTTTTCTGGACACCTATCGAAGTCGATTATAATAGCCCGGAATTGTTGGATTTTGCAGCCAGAATAAAAGCGATGCACAATGTACCAGTGACGAAGTGTCAAGTCTCTGGCTATGATGTCACGAACATGATGTTCGAAGCCATTGAGAGGGCGGGAACGTGGAAGGCTACCGAAGGCCTGTCTAAAGCGTACGAAGCTTCTGAATACAATGGACTTTGCGGCAGATTCGTATTTGACGAGAACCACTGTGCTATTGCGGGTGAAGGCTATTTGAACTTGGCTCTGGGTCAAATTCAGGAGGATGCCTTAACGTCATTAATCGTTTGGCCGGAAGCAATGCAGCAAGCAAAACCTTTCAAGCAAAAATAAAGAACGAGCACCCCGGGGTGCTAAGGTAAAGGAAACTTACACCAATTATTGATGGGGCTGTCTCAAAACGAGGCGGCTCCATCGATGCAAAGAAGTTGCCGAAGCAGCTCAATGCGGTGCATCATGCATTAGCTGTGAAATCGACTGAAAAGGATTTCTGCCGTGCAACGCTAAACACGCACATCCTTTTTCAAACTAGAAATTACTATAGAAAAGAGGGAACCATATGTCGCTAAGTATGGATCTTTTGGAAAGAGCAAGAAAGGTCATCCCCGGTGGAGTTAACTCCTCCGTGCGTAAGATCAAGCCAATCTTAGGTTGGAAAACCGCCAAGGGCGCTTATATGTGGGATATGGACGGCAACAAATATGTTGACCTGAACGCATCGTGGGCTTCTTGTATTCTTGGACATCGCTATGATGAAGTTGATGATGCTGTTATCGCCGCGATCAAGGATTGTGACTTGATCGGTCTTGGCGTAACCACTTATGAAGTGGAACTGGCAGAAAAAATCGTTGAAAACTTTCCCTGTGCAGATCGTGTGTTGTTCTCAACCTGTGGCTCGGAAGCAACGTATCACGCGATTCGTCTGTCCCGTGCTGCAACCGGAAGGAATAAAATCATTAAATTCCAAGGTGGCTATCATGGCTGGCACGATTATGTTTTGAGAAACACTTACAATAAAAAAGAAACCTTGTATACCCGTGATCTCGGCTCCAAGGGCATGTTGGATTCCGTCGTTGATGAAACGATTATCTGCCGTTTCAACGACCTTGAAGATGTCGAGAGCAAAATTAGGGCTAACCCCGAACAGATCGCAGCCATCATCGCGGAACCTGTCGCATACAATCTTGGCGGTGTGCGATTGCAGGATGAGTTCCTGAAAGGCTTAAGAAGACTTTGCGATGCGAATGGAATTCTGCTGATCTTCGACGAAGTCATCACAGGAGTGCGTGTTGGCATGCACGGTTATCAAGGTATTTGCGGTGTAACCCCCGACCTTTGTACGATCGGTAAAGGAATCGGCAATACTTATCCTATCGCTGTGACTGCAGGCAAGGCAGAATACATGGATATGTTCAATACTACGGAAAAAGGTACAGTATTTTTTGGTGGTACGTTCAACGCCGGCCCATTCGTTATGGCAGCTTGCCTGAAGACGATGGAAATTCTCGAGAGAGAGAATGTTCACCAATATCTGTTCGATCTCGGTGACTATCTGAGAAATGGTATGAACGAAATCTTCAAGCGTCAGGGCTACGAAGCGGAGATGGCAGGTTATGCTTCTATCAGTATTCCCGTTTTCGGCAAGGGTCCCTTCACATGTCAGGATGATCTGCATGAAACGGATATGAAAGCTGCTATCGAATTCAGAAAAGGTCTCGTCAAACGAGGTTATTACATTGTTCCTGCTGATGTTAAGCGTCTGTGCCTGATGTATTCACACACCAAGGAAGACATCGACGGGCTGTTCCAGGTTGCTGAGGATACTCTGAAAGAAATGAAAAGAAATAAGATATAAGCATTAGAATTTCGGAAGATCGATTATGTTGGATTATCTGATTAAAAATGCGATGGTTGTTGACGGCACAGGCAAGGCTGCATATCAAGCCCATGTGGGCGTGAAAGGAGACAGGATCGCCGCGATCATTGCAGACGAAACGCTTCCAGAAGCAAAAAAAGTTATTGAAGCAGAAGGACAGCTGCTGACGCCCGGTTTTATCGATGTTCACAGTCACGCGGATGTTTCGCTACCGGTTTATCCAGGCGGTGATAACAGTATTATGCAGGGCGTTACTACTTTTGTAGGTGGCAACTGTGGTATGGGGGTTGCTCCGGCATACAATGAGGAGTTTTCTCGTTTCTATGTTTTGGGACAGCTTCAGATGAAAGGATATCTAAATATCTGTTGGAAATCCTTTGGTGAGTGGCTTGATTATGTCAGATCATTTCCGATCGGTCCTAACTATGCACCGTTGGTTGGCCATAATGCGATACGCGGCAGTGTCATGGGGCTGGATTATAACCGAGTTGCAACAGATGAAGAATTGGAAAAGATTAATTCTTTGCTGAAAGAAGCACTGGATGCGGGTGCGTTTGGGATGTCGTATTCCTCTGACCCCGGTTTTGCAGGCCACTGTGCGGATCTGCGCGAGCTGAAAATCTTGTTTAAACTGTTGGAAGAGCGCGGTTCCTATGTGACGGCACATACCCGTCACCACCAAAATCAATGGCCGAGTGATGATGGACGCCATTATTACGGTGTTTATGTCGGTGAGCCCGGAGACGTGCTGTGCGGGCGATATCATGGACTCTTGGAGTTTATGGAGCTTTTCAAAGAAACGCCTAAATTGACTGCATGTTACTCTCATCTAACCAATGCATTTCTTGCGCCGATGCCTCATAGCCAGGCCATGGAAAATGCGATGCTTGACGAGACCATGTGTATGTTCGTGGATGAGCCCGCTGCAAAAGGGTATAAGATTTACTTCAATGTACTTCCTCACCAGAACAGTCTTTCCGGCATACGCAAAGTGGTCTATGATCTGTCCCTCAGCCTCGCCTATGACAAGGAATTTAAAAACTATACAGAGGCGGATATTTTAGTCAATAGCCTTAAAGATCAATCATTCCGTGAAAAATTAAAGGTTTACATCAAGAGCGGAAAGTTCAAGATGAATATGATTTCTCCTGCGACTGATCCATACTGGGCAGATTGCTTCACGTTCTTTACGGCAAAAGATGAATCGCTACTAAACAAGACGCTCATGGATGTTACCAAAGAACGCACGGATGGACCGACCGCGGAAATGGTCTATACGAATTGTTTGGACGTATTGTTCGATCTGATCGTGGAAGACCCCGATTTGGAATGGGCACTCACTTGTGACAAGCGCGAATATATGGCAACCGATCGTCTACTGAGCAACCGCAGAGGTATGCCTATGACGGATTCTCCTTCATTTCCGGAAAAATCAGATAAGTGGCTCAGCCCCATGGATTATGGAAATCCGCCGCTGTCCTATACTGCGATGATACGTTACCTGGTGGATGTATGTCGCGAAGGTAAAGTCATCAGCACCGAAGAGGCGATCCGAAGAATTACCACTCAAGCTGCAGAAATGGTCGGTATTGCTGAACGCGGCTACATTGGAGAAGGTATGAAAGCGGATCTCGTACTGATGGATTGGGAGAAGCTTAACTATGTCATCGATTTTAATAATCCATCCACTCCACCGACAGGGATACGATACGTTTTTGTAAACGGTAATGTAGCGCTGGAAGAAGGACGCCTGACCCATGTTTTATCCGGTGAGGTTTTAACCAAACAGTCAATACAGAAGGTCTACGACTGAGTATGATTTGTGAGACTTGATATCAGTCAATATTCTCTGAGATATAAGGGGTTGTCTCGAAATCGCTCATTTACAGCAGACCGAGGTAGCCTCTTTATATTTGGAGAATCATGTGTTCTTAGACGCTAAAGCAAATCTTAAGGAGTGTTCTTCTACACCGTATTGATGAGGTATGATACGCGCGAACTCTGTATAATGAAAGCACGTTGAATGGCAAGCGATCGTCGCAAAGGAGCGGAGGAGGTGAAAATGTCTGGAAAGAAGTATCAAGTATTGTGGGCAGATTTTGCTAAATTGCCTAGATACTGGGTCATAAAGAATCACGCCCACCAGTACTACCATTTGTTTTATCTGTTGTCGGGCGATGCGGAGTTTTTGATTAATGGAAATCCCTTTCAAGCAAAATCAAACGACTGTCTTCTTTTTCCGCCAAATGTTAGTCACGGAGTTACCGAGAACCATACCGAGAATGGACGGTTATTTGAAATGAAGTTCATTGTGTACGATCAATTTATTACCTCTCAACTACATACAGATGGAATTGTTTTGCCCCATGATGGCTTTGTGAAAACCTGCATTGACTGTATTAGCAGAAATTGGAAAATTCGCGGAACACAGCAAATATTGAATGTTAGCAGTTTTTTAGATGCATTGCTTCTTTACATCGCCCAAGTCCACGTGCCGACAGATGACGTTTGGGACTCTCGCTATGTTCAGACAAGCCAATACGACAATATTACAAGGCGAATTATTTCGTACATCGACAATAATTATAAAAGTCACATCACCCTTGACATGATTGCAAAGAATTTCGGTTACAATAAAAGCTACTTGTGTGATGTGTTTAAGCAAAATACAGGCGTCACCATTGTAAAGTATTTGCAATACGTCCGGATTCGTATGGCTGCAGAATGTTTAGCGTACTGTGGAATAAAGGCAAACTTAACTGCGAGATACATGGGTTTTCAGAATGTTTCTTACTTTCACCGCTTATTCAAAAAAATGGTCGGCATTACGCCACGATCATTTAGGGACAAGTTTGAAATTTCAGTAGATGGAAGTATAGGTGAATATTTTGCGACTGATAATATTTTTCTCAGACAAGAGAAGAGTATTGGTCATGCTCTGGCAGCTTTAAGGCGTTTGGGTGATGTTAATAAAACGATCGATATTGTGTAGCGTTACATCATAATACTCATCGGGGCATCGATTTGCTCGCGATAGCGTGGTGGTGCAAAGTCCCCGGATTTGTTCGGCAAAACCGATCCAATCCTTCAGCTGTTTGATCTAAGCGAGTACGGAATTAACAATTCTTTGACGCCCTGTTTTTGAGTGCTGTAGTATCATTGCCTCATTGAATACAGAAAGAAAA
>JAAYOV010000036.1 GCA_012520095.1 Tissierellia bacterium
GTAATTGATGCTTTTCTATTATAATGGAAGAGATAGACAGATGCAACGGTGGATTCTCAATTTTATTCACATGCATGGGATTCACTCTGGCTCGTGCGGGAAAATATTCCACTAGACGATCCGGGGGGTTGTGGTTGATCACCCTTCGAGCACTAAAGCGAATAGAGCGAATTGAGCAATTCGCCTTCGAACAGCCATTTCCAAACACCACGCCCGCTAAATTTGCGCACGAGGTTGAAGAGGTGAAGCAGATGCTCCAAAAGAGGATGCGTGGCGCGTCTCAGTCTATGACCCAGATCATTATGTTGGCTCAAAATTGCATCTGACTACCAAAGAATCTACGGTAGCAGTAGATGGTTCCGGGGATATTATTTCTGTTTGCCGTCAGCAAGATGACCATATAAGAGGATCTGAGCTTGTCAAGGAAGCCGTTAAAAATGGCGACATAAAACTTGATTCTTATTCAGGCAACCATGTTTTTTATGTCAAAAGCGTATTTGAAGCAGCAAGTTGGTGTGAGAGGGTTGACGACTATGCTCCTGATGATTGGAATCCTATCTTTCAGAAAGAACCATTTTTTTATCGCTATACTGGAGAAGTGCCTGAGATAATCGAGTCGGCAACAGATTTTCGTAAGAGAATTCCCGCATCTGCTGATTATGATGAGGCTCAAAAGGTTAGATATGACCTGATTGGAGGCTAATAATGAAACCAACTTTTGAAGAATTTTATGAAGCTGTAGAACAGGGCTTTAAGAAGCGATGGCAAGTTCTTGAAGCCGAAGAAGCTGAACGGTATCTCGCAAGCGAACTTGATTTTATCAAAATTAGGTATGGCGAGATATCCAAAGAGTATGACGACGGATTGATTGATCGTAAAACTTTCATGATAGGCGGAGTCGCCTCAGTGGCTCACTGCTTAGAGATGATGTATTGACGATGGTGCGCCCGCAAAAAAAAAGGGGAATCAAACCCCTACACAATCCGTTTACCTCCTCTTTCGCAAGAATCTGTATAAAGAAGCTATAGACCTTTACCAGAAGTCCGGCTGGAAGGCACAAAAGTGGCAATCCAATCTCCTCAGACCCATGATGGCGAGAAACACCCAAAGCCTCTGGGTTCACACAAAGTTTGGCTACTCGCTTCCGCGCAGAAGCGGCAAAAATGAAGTCGTGGCGATGCAGGAGTCGTATCGAGCTCATAGTGATGAATCTAAAACATTAAAGAGCCCTAGGGCTCTTTAATATCGCAGAAATTTTCTTCGAAACTTCTTATAGATGGGATACCAGAATGTCTTCTCGTATTTTTTTTGCATGCGATAGCGCTTCATGCCTTTTTCGCCTATGCGATATCCCAAGCCGTCCTCCACCACAATCTGACACGGCACACAAGAGCCGCAGGGCTCGCCGTTTGCCGGGTAATGACAAAACCATGTGGAGTTGAGAATGTCCATCCACCCTTCTTTTGTCTGCGCGATCTCAATCATCTTCTGTCGCGAAGTATCATAAATAGGAAGGCGGAAGTTCTTAAAGAAGGTATACATGTCCTCCCCGACCACCTCGGGATCTATCAAGTAATAATGGTAACATTCATCCTCCGCGATGCGCAGCATCCTCGATGCATTCTTGCCCAATGCATCATCGATGAGGCCTTCTCCTGGCTCAATCCCGATTTCAATTCCCGGATACTGGTAGCTGAGTCTGGAAAGATATTCATATTGCGGTCCGCATGGTGCCCGTCGGTTGACGTCTTCATACGCCTTTGTCACTTCAGGCATGGCAGGGATTTCTGCATAAGGAATCACCAGCACATCTTGTAAATCTGCCCTCGTTCCCGGAAGCGCCCGTATTCTTGCAAGTAGTTTCTTCATCGTCGCTTCTTCTGTAGAAGCAGAATATCTTCCCGGATAGCGGACATAGATCGGTTCAATGCGGCGATCCAGCTCACTTAGCTGCAGCATGCGAAATGTCGAATCCCATCCCCCTGTCCAAAGTAGCCGAATGGCATTATCTTGTAAATTGTTGCTGAAATTTTCTTGATTCATCTTCACTCCAAGCTCAATATCATATTCATAATCGTTTTACTTACCAAATAATCATACTACAGCTAATGGCGCCATTCAATGCACCAGAACACTTTTTCACCTTTCTCTCTTCATGCAAGGTATTTTCTTTTGACCCGAGAAATCGGATATTTGTCCCTTGATATGTTTCTTGTTCAGTATAGTAAGCACCTCCGCTTTTTCAAACAAAAAGACGACTCCGGACTTCTTCCGTTTGCCGTCTTATATGGAGCTGCTAAGCAGGATCGAACTGCTGACCTCATCCTTACCAAGGATGCGCTCTACCTTCTGAGCTATAGCAGCAAAACTGTCGTGACTTAATATAATATATACGAACCGTCAACTCTTGTAAAGTTCTTTTCTTCAGATCCTCCATTCCCGTTTGAGCCTCAACACATTTTCACAGAAGACCCGGACTCGAGGGATAAGCTTAGCGAGGCTATTAAAACAAAGAGGTTGTACCGTCTACCGTACTTTTCGACTTCTCTCCTCACCCCCACATCCTTTTGTATCAGCTTCAAGACCGGGCAAACCTCTGCCGCCAATTACCGATTGAGCGCTTCTCTCATCAAGTTTTTCAAATGCTCTTTCATGATGAGCATTGCTCTCGTGTTTTGCGCTCCTTCCGGGATAATCAGATCGGCATATTTCTTTGTCGGCAGTATAAACTGCTCATGCATAGGTTTAACGGTCGTCTGATACTGCTCAATGATCGACTCCAACGAGCGGCCGCGTCTGTTCATATCGCGCTGAATTCTGCGAATAAGCCTCTCATCCGAGTCTGTATCGACAAAAATCTTAAGGTCCATCAACTCCCGAATCGGCTCATACCAAAGAGTCAGTAACCCCTCCATCAAGATAATCGGAGCCGGATGGATGCGAGCCGTTTCCTTCTTTCTGGTATAGAATACATAATCATAAATCGGCATATCGATCGGTTTTCCATCTTTTAGAAGCATCATGTCTTGCAGCATCGCCTCAAAATCAAACGCATCGGGATGGTCGTAGTTGAGAAGCTTTCTCTCCTCCAATGTCATGGCATCAAATGGATGATAATACGCGTCCTGCTTGATGACCAGCACAGCGTCTCCAAGCTGCTCCTTCATCTGTTCTACGATGGTTGTTTTTCCCGATGCACTTCCCCCGGCAATTCCTATAATCTTCGGATTCATCTGTCCTCCGCTTTTCTTTTATTGTAACTCATAAACAAAGAAAAAACAGGGTGACCCCTGTTCTTCAATGACGCAAAAAGAAAATGCGCTCAATTGCAACCTCCGGCGCAACTTGCACAACCGTTGAATGCCGCCGGCGCATTGACAGGTCTTACAATATATCCGCCATCAGCGTATTCGATGTTAAAATCTCCGTACTCTTCATAGAAGGAGGATTCCATGACAAATCCTTGTCCTTCACTCTCGTAATAGAGATCTTTTTCTCCGCGCTCGTCGAGTGCCAGGCCGAAAGCAGGCCCTGAACAACCCATCCCCGCCAAAAAAATTCGTACGCAACTTCCCTCTTCGGGGTATTCCTCAATTACTTTTTTAATTTCATCGACGGTTTCTTTTGTTGTGTTTATGAGCATGGTGACTCCTTTCGATCATTTAGATACGAATTATTGTAACAGAGTTCGGAAATAATACAATCCCTATTTGATTAGTAGGCTTTATTCTCCCTCTTCGGTGGTATAATTTGACTCAAGGAGGAAAATTATGTTGTTTAGCACTCGTCGTTTTCAAGCCACGCTTGCAAAAGTAGACGATATCCATCACATTCGGCAAATCGAGTCGTTGCCGGACAATTGCCAATTCGTCTTTCAATATTCTGTAGAAGAACATCGAGACTTCATGAGGTCTCCCGGACATTACACCCTCCTTTTTTATCTCAAGGATGAGTTGCTTGGCTATGCTCTTATTGCCCATGACAAAAAGAATCACTCTCTTGAACTTCGGCGAATTGCCCTCGCCGTTTCCGACATGGGATATGGCAGAGAACTGATGCACGGCATTCACCGATGGGCTTTTGAAGAGCTGAATGTACACAGACTTTGGCTCGATGCATTTGAAGACAACCACAGAGCCATTCACCTCTATGAATCTATGGGTTATGTCTACGAAGGCACACTCAGAGATACTGTGTTCTCGCAGACTCTCTACCGCAGTCAGAAGGTCTACTCCCTTCTCGAAGACGAATATCGAATCCTTAAGGAGCTTGTATGAACTACGTTGGAGCCGTATACCGTCCCCCGTCTGAAGCAAGAAGCCTGATACTCCAAGCAACAGTTGGATGTTCTCACAACCGCTGTACTTTCTGCCATATGTATAAAGACGACAACTTCCGCCTAAAGCCTCTGGCAGATATTCTTGCAGACCTCGAGCAGGCCGCTCGGCACCGCTACCCCTATAAAAGGCTTTTCATCGCTGACGGAGACGCTCTCATTATGCCGACTCAATCCCTTGTCGCCATCATGGAAAAAGCAAAGCAAGTCCTCCCCCTTCTTGAGCGAATCGGCATCTACGCCTCTCCTATCAGCATCAGGACAAAAAGTGACGAGGAACTGAGGCTCCTTAAAAAGCACGGACTGGACATCGCCTATCTTGGTCTTGAAAGCGGAGACGATGTCGTTCTGAAACAAGTCTGCAAAGGCTCAACAGCCAAAGAGATCCTTCGAGATGCTCAGCGCTTAAAAACGGCGGATATTCTTCTTTCCGTTACTCTGATCAGCGGCCTCGGAGGAAAAGAACGTCTAAAAGAGCACGCTTTGCACAGCGCGCAGATTCTCTCCGAGATGGATCCGGACTATCTGGGACTCCTCACTCTCCACCTCAGCAAGGAAACACCGATATTTAAAGAAGTACAGGAAGGCCGCCTCACTCTTCTTTCCCCGAGCGATGTCTTGGACGAGCTTGACATTCTCATCAGGCATCTTCACGTTTCAAATATGGTTTTTCGCAGCAATCACGCCTCGAATTACTGGGCGCTTTCCGGAGATCTTCCCCAAGACAAAGAACTCCTCCTTGAGGAAATAAAAAAAGCCCGCAGCGGGCTTAAAGAGAGACGCAGTGAATGGATGCGCGCACTTTAGTTAACGAGAGATATCGGGAACCGACGGGTTCACGCTCTGCACCATCCGGGAGACAGGCAGCATATTTAAGAGAACTAATGTCATAGCCAGTTCCGCAAGCAGAAAACTCCCATTATAAGTTAACGAGTACCATAATGCGTTCATCCCTTCCGGTGTGTACATATGGAAAAAGACGACTCCGGAAATGACATGAGGAATGAGCCTGAGAATGAAAGTAAAGATCACTCCGAGATTTACATGCTTCGGAAAAGCTCCGGCCAACCCGATAAACATAAAGGGAAGGGGATAGTCAAGGAGCACCTGCAAAGGATGCAAAATGTAGGCGCCCAAGAACAGATTCAAGATGCCAAAGATAAAACCGCCCAAGAGACCGACGGCAGGTCCGTAAGCAAGGGAGAGCAGTATCAGCGGTATCATGGAGCCGGGTGTGACGCTCCCGCCCTGTGGCATTCGAAACAACACGATCATATCCAAGATGACCGCCATCGCAACGGCAAGCGCCATATGAGCGATGAGGCGAGGCGTAAAGCGGATCTTGCTGAAGCGCGCCGCCAAAACGAGACAAAAAAACAACACCAAAAGAACGACCAAACTGACAGGACTCGATATCAACCCTGAAATCGCAGATGACATCTGTGTAACGATAAACATCATTTCCTCCAAAATAAAAAACCCCAAACGGGGTCGCTTCCCTACGCCGGCATTATCCGGATCAGGTACGAGGGTAATTCTCAGCATATCTGCACCCCTAGCAAGGATAAGTATAACACAAATAATTAAAATGCCAAATTTTTTAGAAAGGACGCAATCATGGACTTGACACTCTTTAACGACCTCGCTGAAGCACTCACCACTCTCAAAACGATTGGAGAAGAGCTTTCTCAGCTACCCGTTTTGCCTCTAAAGGACCTTGACCCGGAGAAAACCGTTCTGCTTCACATCGACATCGTCGATGGATTTCTCCACACCGGTGCGCTCAGCTCGCCTCGAGCGGCCTCCATTCTCCCGTACGTAATCGACCTCAACGAGCGTCTTGCCGACTTCTCCAAAATCTTCATACTCGATGAGCACCCGGATGATGCCGTCGAATTTCGCGCCTATCCGCCGCACTGTGTCGCCGGAAGCGGCGAGAGCGAACTTGTCGACGATCTCAAAGTTTTTGCTGAAAACGCCTATATATTTAAAAAGAACTCCACCAATCTCCTTCATGCGCCGGGATTTCTCGATCTCCTGGATGAGCATCCCGAATGGGAAACATTTCTCATCGTAGGCGTCGTCACGGACATCTGTGTCCTTCAAGGAGCGCTTACTCTAAAGACGTATTTCGATCAACTGCAACAGAAAAAACGCCTCGTCGTGTTGACAAAAGGTGTCGATACCTACGATCTTCCCGCTGCCATGCATGACGCAACGCTTATGAATCTCTTTACACTCTATAATCTGCAAATGAACGGAATCGAGCTGTATGAAGATGTCCACTAGGGAAACACAACATTGACAATAGCGATGACAAAAATAAACCACAGTGTCCCGATAAAGAGCCTCTCTACTCCTTTGTTTGAAAGATGCTTATTGAGCATGACTCCCAGTTGGGCACCAAGGATAGCAGCTGCCACCATGAAGGGAAGAACGTTCAAATCATAGCCTGCAAAGCCTTCCGTGAAGGTGATGGTCAATAGTTTTGCGCTCTGAGAAAATAGTATGCTTACCAAAGAGCTGATTCCCGCAATTTTAATATCAAACTTAAATAGATAGAGAAATGCCACGACATTGAAGGGGCCTCCTCCGACGCCCAAAAATGATGAAAGGATTCCGAGGCAGAGACCGGTAAAAAGAGCTACCGGTTCCGTCCTTCGAATGCGATGGCCGAGAGGTCGATACTTCATATATAAAAAGACTCCGACGAGAAGAACAGCCAAAATACTGTTCTGAATCATCTTCACTTCTTTTATCGGAACATTTTGCGTCACGGCATCGAGAAGGCTCTGACCCAGCACGCCTCCAAAAAGCGATCCGACAGCAACACGAGTGACGATCCTCTGCGGGATTCGCACCCCCATCTTCGTAAACCTGAAGACGGAAAATAAACTCATGGAGAACACGGTGATCGCAGACAGAACGCCGATCGACTTTGTCGACAGATTCCCCACCAGATCAAGAGCGGGTTTGATGATGACGCCACCGCCCAGCCCAGTCACCGAACCGAGAAGAGTCGCACAAAAACTGACCAAAATATATACAAACAGCAATTATACCTCCCGTTCCCATTGTACACCGCAAAGGCATCTCTGTTATACTTCCCTTATGAATACATTTGCATACGCCCTCTTAAACTGGTACCGTCGCAATCAGCGCCAACTTCCTTGGCGAAAAAATCCCGACCCTTACTGGATCTATGTAAGCGAGATCATGCTTCAGCAGACTCGCATGGAAACCGCCCTCCCCTACTTTTTGTCATTTATCCGAGAGCTTCCCACCTTGGAAGATCTGGCTGATGTCGATGATGACAAACTTATGAAACTCTGGGAAGGTCTCGGCTATTATTCACGCGCAAGAAATTTGAAAAAGGGCGCTCAGTATATTATATCCGAATTTGGAGGCATCCTGCCCGACGAAGTGGAAAAACTAAAAACCATTCCGGGAATCGGCCCATATAGTGCAGGAGCCATTGCCTCGACTCTCTATCAAAAGCCCGTATGCGCAATAGACGGAAATGTAATTCGGGTCTTCAGCCGCCTCTATCGCCTCGAAGAAGTGCACCCAAGTTCTGCCCTTAAAATAGAAGTCCAAGAAAAAGTCCTTTCTTTTCTTCCGGCGTCACGTCCCGGAGACTTTAACCAGGCTTTGATGGAGCTGGGCGCGCTCATCTGCAAGCCCGCTTCTGCCAATTGCGCTGATTGTCCCCTCGCTGCGATGTGCCTCAGCGCGGACAAAGACGACGCAACCTCATTTCCGAGGCGCAGAGCAAAGAAACCCAAACAAGAGGAAAAACACACCGTTCTCCTCCTTGAGGCCGGAGAAAAAATCGCCATACACAAAAAGAAGACAGGACTCTTAAAGGGGCTGTACTCTTTCCCGATGACAAAAGGACATCTAAGCGCGGAAGAAACCGAAGCATTTTTGAAAAAAAAAGGCTTGCAAGCAAAAGAGGTGACCTACTCCGGTGAAAGTTCGCATGTGTTTTCACATCGAATATGGCATATGATTTTCTATCGCATCATTCTGGAGGGTGAAACAGAGCAATATGAGTGGATGGAAAACAACGACTTACGCGGTATTGCCATCGCCAGCGCCTTTCGCAAAGCCAAAGATATCATCAATATATAAGGAGCACCACTTGAGACCGTGGGCTCCTTTCTTTTTTCTCATCGTTGTTTCAGTTGATGCTTCTATCTCCTTGCCCACCTCATGTCAACATGTTCAATGCCCTCATCCAGGTAATGGCCGGATATCGCTTCAAAACCCAGAGATTCATAAAAGCCGCGCAGATAGGTCTGTGCCTGAAGTTCAATATCTTTTTCTTCATAATTATCTCGTATAAATTCAAGGGTGAATTCAAGCATTTTTTTGCCAAATCCCTTTGAACGATACGGCGGCAGGAGCACAATTCTGCCCATATAGACGCGCTCGCTCTCCGGAAGCACTCGCGCCGTGCCAACCAACTTGCCTCCATCTTTTAATAATAGATGAAATCCGCTCTGATCCCTTCCGTCAAACTCCTGATACAGACATTCTTGTTCTAAAACGAACACGTCGAAGCGAAGTTTCATCACATCATATAATTCTTCAACTGATAATTCTTGAAACGGGACAATCTTCCACTCCATCTTTTCACCTCTCCAAAATAAAATGTCAGCCGATAGATCATTCTCTGTCAAATGAAAGAAAGGTGTTTGCGCGATAAGCAAGCCTTCCTTCCATCCCCTCTTTGAGAGCCGCTATCGAGTTTCTGTCTATAAAAAGGACAAGCGTCTGTCCCTCTTCAACCGTAAACGTAGCGCGATAGGGCAACGAGTTTTTTCTCGGTTCCACCAAACTGCAAAGACGGGCATGGACAACTTTTACGGGTGATCGTCGATACAAAATATTCCTTCGGATGACCGAAATCACCAAGATGCAAAGAAAGATGAGCACGGCAGCTGAGAGCACCCAAAAAGCAGATGTTATCTTGGAAAGAAGAGCCTCATTCATCGTCCTCTCCTAAGGATATCTGTACGCATTTGATTGCGTTGATTTCAAGCAGGTGAACCGCAAAGTCATCCACCCGGTAGGCTTCATCGTAGTAGATGGTCGTAATTCCCGACTGAATAAGCGCCTTGGTGCAATGCAAACAGGGAAAGTGTGTTACATATATGCTCGCGCCTCCGAGGGCGATTCCCTCTTTGGCGCAATAACTGATGCAGTTGAGTTCAGCGTGTTGAGTCGCAATGCAGTGGCCATCTCGCATAGCGTGGCCTACATCGTCACAATGAGGCGTCTTCTTCCCCACGCTGCCGTTATATCCGGTGGCCACAATGCGATGCTCCTGATTGACGACGACGGCCCCGACATGAGCACGTGAACACGTGCTGCGCGAAGCTGCCAGATGCGCCAATTCCATGAAATACTGATCCCAGCTCTTTCTGATATTGGGCGTTCCCGACTTAACATACGTATATGATTTTTCCATCCGTTCCTCCTGTGCTCACATTCATATCTGTGACACCAACCGTCCCGACGTGGCTTACTTCTGAGCCGACTCACGGATTACTCTCGATCGAATAAAAATGACTTGACGATCGCAAACATTTCCCTTGTAAAATCATGCACAACAGCCGATATCGGTGTCGAGGCTATCACTGGATACACTTGTACATCCAGTCTTTTTGCCAAAAAACCGACCCGAAACACATGATAATTGCTGGTGGCAACCATAATCGACTCCGGTTTTTCTCCATCTCTGTTTTCGATCAGCGAAAAGGCGTATTTTAAATTTGTCCAGGTATTGACGGAACGATCTTCAACGAGCAGTCTGTCTTCATCGATACCTGCCTCCAACAGTTTTCTCCTGATCACCTCCGCCTCGCTGACGTTGTCTCCGTCAGCGGTCCCTCCACAAAGAACGGCCACAGTATGAGGATGCGCCTTCATATACTCTTGTGCCGCTTTAATGCGCTCGCGCAAAAGCGCGGAGGGTTCTTCCGCTTCGATCGCCGAGCCGAGAACCAGGATATATTTTGCCTCTCCCACAGGGGCAAAAATCCACCCCGAGGCGATCATTGCCTGAAATAATATTACAAGCAAGAGAAGCGCGGCAGTAAACTTTCTTACCATTTTTTCATTTTCTCCATCTGCGTCTATTGTAGCAAAGGGGAGCTCCCGCCTCAAGAAAACATGATACAATGAATAAAAAGTACAGGAGGGTTTCTATGTATCCAAAGATGACCGTCTACCTCAACCGGATAGAAGCCAACGCTCGCTACATCTGTGAGCTTGCAGCCAAAAAAGGCGTGCGCATCACCGGTGTCGTAAAAAGCAGCGACAATTACTCGAACTCATATAAAGCAATCGGAAGCGCCATGATGCGCGCAGGCACCGTATCGCTTGCCGATTCGCGTATGAAAACCATAGAGAGAATGCGAGAAATGGGAGTGGATGAGCATATACTTCTTCTTCGCATTCCCCAGATGTGGGAGATCTCAAAAGTCGTCGCTTTCGCCGATGCAAGTCTTCAGTCGGACCCGGGAACACTTGCCGCAATGGAAGAAGAGGCGGCCAAACAAGATAAAATTCATGAAGTCATCCTGATGACGGATTTAGGGGATCTTCGCGAAGGAATTTTCAATCCCGATGTCTTTCATGAAACGGCCGTCTGGATTGAGAAAGAACTTCCTCACCTGCGCCTCCTCGGCATCGGCACCAATCTCGGTTGCTACGGTTCCATCGTTCCCGACGAAGCCAATCTAAAGCTCCTCGTCAGCCGTGCAAAAGCAATTGAAGAAGCCATCGGCCGCAAACTCGACATCGTCTCAGGCGGCGGAACGAGCACCCTTCCGATGCTTCTCAATGACACGCTTCCCGAGGGCATCAATCACCTGAGAGTAGGAGAAGGCATTCTCCTCGGCAGAGATCTTAAAACCATTTGGAAATTGCCGTTTGACGGCCTGCGAATGGACACCTACATGGTTGAGGCGCAGATTATCGAGATTGAAGAAAAACCTTCCTATCCGATCGGCACCATTTTCGTCGATGCTTTCGGAAATACACCCGAATACACAGACATAGGCAATCGTCAACGGGCACTTCTTGCCATCGGCAAAAGAGATATCGGTTCTCATGACGCTCTTTTCCCCATCGACGAGGCCATCACCGTCGTCGGCGGAAGCTCGGATCATCTGATTCTTGACATCACCGACAGCGCCACGCCTTTAAGTGTCGGAGATATTGTTCGTTTCCTCCCCAACTATCAGGCGCTTGTCAACTGCATCGAGAGCAGCGATGTCACCATCGTTCATCACTTGGAATAAAACGTTACTAAAACTGAAGGGAATGAGATATGGGGCGCATCGGCACCATTGTAAACAGAAAAGCAAAACAAGACAGTAAGCGCGCGGGAATGTTCACCAAGTTAACCCGCTCTATCATCGTGGCTGTGAAGGAAGGCGGACCGGATCCGGAGTACAACGCCTCCCTGCAAAACGCCATCGACAAAGCAAAAGCGGCAAATATGCCCAACGACAATATTGAGCGCGCCATCAAAAAGGGGAGCGGAGACGGAAGCGACGAAGACTATTTTGAAGTCAGCTATGAAGGATATGGCCCCGGCGGAGTCGCCGTCCTGGTCGAATGCCTTACAGACAATATAAACCGAACGGCAGGAGATGTACGAGCCGCCTTCACGAAAGCCCGAGGCAATCTCGGCACGACCGGTTCCGCCGGTTACCTCTTCGATCATCTCGGTGTGCTCGTCGTCGAAGCAGAGAACTCGATCGATGAAGATGCATTGATGATGGAAGCGCTGGAGGCAGGGGCTGAGGATTTTGTCGCTGAGGAAGGACAGTATGAAATCTATACGGCCGTCTCGGACTTCGCACAGGTGCGCAATGCATTGGTCGCAAAAGGATATCCACTTGCTATGGCAGAACTCACCTACCTTCCCAAAACACTGCAGCGTATCGATGAGTCGGATATCAAAGATATGCGAAAACTCCTCGACACCCTTGAAGACAATGACGATGTCCAAAATGTCTACAGCACATGGCAAGACCATCACTCGAGTCAATAAGTTTACCGAAACATCTAAAAATAGCGGCTTGAAACGGCCGCCTTTTTTATATGAAACGCATACGGTTTCCCGGCTCGAACGTTCCCCAGCTTCTGTGAAAGGCAGAGAACTTTCTTCCCTATCACAGTTTCTTCCCACAGTCTTCATTTCTCATGATAAACTATCCTTGGAGGTCTCGATTGAAGCGCAACTATACTCTTCCTTTGGCTAATATCAACGGGCTATATTCCGTCTTTTTTATGCCGGTGTTTGCCTATACAACTGTATACCTGTTACATTTAGGGCTGACAAACTCAAAGATCGGGTTGCTGCTGGCATTGGCGAACCTGATCGCCGTCATTGCTCAGCCGCTCGTCGCTTCCATTGCCGACCGCCGCGTTCACACGCATAAGACTTTGATTCTGATACACATCTTCACGATCTGTCTGCACTGTCTCATTCTTCTTCTTTTCCCGCTCCCCGTTTGGCTTCATGCTATTGCCTTCGGCATCTGCATCATCCTTCTATATACGATGCAGCCGCTCGTAAATGCCATGGCGGTCGACATCATGTCCCGCGGCGCTTATGTCAATTTCGGCATCGCACGCGCCACTTCATCCCTCTATTATTCCATTGCAACACTCGCTTTCGGTTCCATCCTCGTTCGCTTTGGCATGCCGACGATCCCGGCAGCCATGCTCCTCTTCGGAATGCTTTTCTTCCTTGCTCTTTTCTTTTTCCGTCCGAAACTGGACCCTCTCCAAAGCAGCAGCGACGAAAAGCAAGGCCAAAGTCATTTTTTTCATCGTTATCCCATTTTTATTCCGGTTCTCATCGGGATCGTGGCTATCTATTTTAATTATGGGATATTCAACAATTACGCTATCCACATTGTGAGAAATCTCGGAGGGAATTCATCCCAGCTCGGAACGGCTCTTGCTATAGCCGCCGTCAGCGAGGTCCCCGCTATGATGGCCTTCTCCTATCTTTTTCGCCGTTACGGAGCCACTCGTCTGTTTCAGATCAGCGCCGTTTTTTACGGTGTCAAGACATTCCTAATCCTGATGAGCAGCTCCATGCCCATGCTCTATCTGGCGCAGACCACGCAGGCGCTTTCATTCGGCCTCTATTCCACCTCCTCTGTCTATTTTGTGGAGGAGATGGTCCATTCCTACGACCGCTCAAAAGGGCAGGCTTTTATCACAAGTGCCGCTACGCTTGGAAACGTCATCTCCGCACTTCTCGGCGGCGTCTTTCTTGACCATTTCGGAGTGCGCTTTATGCTGAAGACAGCATTTATTGTTTCGGCCATGGGCGCCGTCCTCATTCTTGCTGCGACCAAAACAAAAAAGAAGCAGATCGGGCTCTAAAACCTGCTTCCTTGTTTTCATCCATCTCTCGGATTCTTTTGTAGCGCGCCTATTTAGAATGTGCTTCAGGATCCACCCTCAGTTTATAATCGACCATTTCCTCCCCCCTAAGGAATATCTCGCCGGACTGTAGAGTTTGGCGCCCTTTCGTTGTCATCACGACAAGACCTCCCCAATCATCGACTTCTATTGCAACTCCGCTGTATTCTTGTCCGCCTTTTGTAAAGGTGATTCTTTCACCGAGAACAAAACACCTCTCTCTATAGCCGGAGAGAAACGCGGGATTATCCAGCGTTGAAAAATAATCTGCGATGCGCTTGACGATTTCAACGACCAACACACTTTTTTGATTCGAATCAAACGGGATATGGGTTGCTCTTGCACGCAGTTCTTCAGGAAATGCATTTTCCTTCAGATTGATGCCTATGCCTAAAATCAGATGAGCCAGACTTGAGCTCTGCGCATCGAAGATGCCCTCTGTCAATATTCCGGAGATTTTCTTCCCTTTGTAATAGAGATCGTTGACCCATTTGATAGAGATCGCTTCGCCTGTCAATGACTCCAGAGCTTCCGCTGCCGCAAGCGCAGCGGCGGCAGTATATCGAACACCTTCAGAGAAGACCGGGATATCGGAGAGCGCCAGGCTCATATACAATCCTCCGTCAGGAGAGTAAAAATCCCTTCCCAAACGGCCCCTTCCCGCACTCTGACTTTTTGCAATGATCAAAAACGGAGTCGGCTCTCCCTTCGCTAACCGCCTCTTTGCTTCCGTATTCGTCGAGTCAATCGTTTCTTCAAAAAAAAGGCGAAAACTCGGATCTTCTCTCTGCAACATGTATTCAATATAAGGCAGCACAAACCGGTCATTGACACAAGTAAGAGCATATCCGTTTTTACTTGAAGAGGTTATGACAAACCCTTCCTTTCGCAGCAAAACAATTGCCTCATGGATAGCATGCTGTGATGTCTCTAGCAGATCCGCCAGCGTTTTAACCGGGACTTTTCTCGAGAAGCTTTGGTATAAATAAAGAAGCAGTTTATCTTTTACACTCATCTTTGCTCATCTCAAACTTACTTGTTTTCTCCGAGTGTAGCATAAAATTAGAGCAATTCCATCAATTCATACAAATCGACAATTTCCTCAATACTGAGAATAGAAAAAAATTCTTTTACCTTATCACATCTATGAAAGTCTTTCCGATCTTCAAACTCATTTTGTAGTAAGAAGCATACACGCGACATTTCCGCAAACACTTTCTGATACAGCTCGATTTGGTAATCCATTAACATCCTCCAATATTGAGTAAGAAACAGAAAATTATATTGCATAAATAGTAATCTATGCGAAGAATTACTTTATATGACTAATTATTATGTATAAGTACATTATATGAGACATTCATGCATTGTCAAGAATGTTAAACATTTGAGTCATTCGTCCTTTTGCGTAGATTTCATAATATTTATGTAAAACAATATCCGTATCTACATCAAAAAGATGTCTGCCCCGCCAATAAGAAGAGGCTTTTTACGACACCTACAACCACAATGTAAAATACTGCTTCAGAGCTATCTCGCCATACGTGCTCCATCTCCTGACGGCTATCTAAATGGATGACTCATTATTTTTGTGCCGAACACACTTTTTTGTGATAGTGTTGAGAAAAGAGGTTCCCAAAAAAAAGAAGAAATGCGGACTGTCCTTCGATCCTATACGCTCTATATCTTAGTATTGTATCGAGTATAGCGCTCTCTCTGCGCAACAGCCTCATTTCCACAGACTTCTTTCGTTGTCTCTCGTCGGTCCTTTCTATGAATCATTTGCGAGGAAAAAAATGTCCCAGATGCAAAGACTTCTACTTATTGCCAATACCTCAACCGCCTCAAAGGCGTACTCTCTTGCAAAGGAAGCGGGGGCTACAGGAGGTACCATCCTTTACGGAGAAGGCACTTCCCAAAATCAACTGCTCAAACTGCTCGGATTTGATGATGTAAGAAAAGAGATCCTCTTAATTCTTGCCCCTCAGAAAAAAGCCGCTAGTATCGCAGAGGAATTGGCGGATAAGCTCGAATTGAGCAAGCCGGGTCAAGGTATTCTTGCGCTCCAAAGTGTCATCAACTGCTATGGAATGAAAGAACTCAGCGACTGCAAATCATGCGAAGGAGAAAAAGTGCAAAGCAAATATATTCTGATCAACGTCATCGTCGATCAAGAGCTCAGCCGAGAAGTTATCGACACAGCGACACTTGCCGGCGCTCGCGGTGCAACGATCATGCAAGGCAGAGGAGCCGGAACACAAATAACACAGAGCATTTTTAATATTCCCATCATGCCGGAAAAAGATATTATTCTCATGCTTATGACGGAGGAGGGCTCTCAGCCCATCATCGACGCCATTCTCAATAAAATCGGCATCGACAAACCCGGAAAAGGCATCATTTTCACCCAGCCTGTCGACTCTGTATACGGCATGAGTGAATAGAGATTCATCTGACATTATCGGCACTTTTTTAACATGGACTTGCCAATATGAAGTCGAGATCGTTTGGAGTTGCGTGATTGTCTGTATAGATTAAGTCATAGGGAGTAAAAAATGGACTGGATAAAAAAAGCGAAGGATTTGGGGTTTGACGCCGCCGCGTTTTTTAATCCGCAGACTCTGCAAGCCAGAGAAGACGTGCGGGAGATGTGTGCTGCCGATAAATGTCACTCCTACAACAAGAGCTGGACTTGTCCTCCGGCATGCGGCACGATCGAGGAGTGCCAAGAAAAAATGACTCGGTTTGCAAACGGTCTACTGCTTCAGACGACCGGTCATTTAAAGACGACATTCGATTCAAAAATGTATCAATTGACGGGAGAGCGCCATCAGCGAAATTTTTCCTCTTTTTCCGACCTGATTCGCAAAACCTATCCCGACTCGTTGTGCCTGGGAGCCGGGCCCTGCCAAGTCTGTAAGACATGCGCCTATCCCAATCCCTGCCGCTTTCCGGATCGAGCCCTTTCAAGCATGGAGGCATACGGACTATTTGTCATCCACGTCTGTAAAGAAGCGGGGCTTCCCTACTACTACGGAAAAAACACCATTACTTATACTGCTTGTGTTCTTTATAATGACACAAAGTCTCTTGAGGGCTTGCATTCGCGTTAAGCGCTTCACTCGTCTAATTCTAAGATTATCGAACAAATAATTCTCATTTTGGCTATGATATCTTCCGCACTTTTTAAAGGAGTCGTCATGATCTTAGGTCCCCATTTAAGTATATCCGGCGGTTTTCTCTCTTTGGGAAAACAAGGACTTGACATTGGAGCCAACACGGCCCAGTATTTCTCGCGAAACCCCAGAGGTAGCGCACTGAAAAAGCGCGATGAAGAAGATGAACTTGCATTTCTCGAGCTGGCTCAAAAAAATGAGTTCGGCCCTCTTCTCTGCCATGCGCCTTATACCTACAACCTCGCCTCTGCCAAGCCCGAGGTTCGTTCTTTTGCGCGCGAAGCTATGGAGATCGATCTCCAAAGGCTGCTCCAGGGAGCCATGTACAACTTCCACCCCGGCTCTCATACCGGCCAAGGCGTTGAAAAAGGCATCGAACACATCGTCAGAGCTCTTGATGAGATCATTTCCATCTTTCCCGATGTCAAAATGACGCTTGAAACAATGGCCGGAAAGGGAAGCGAAATCGGCTCGCGTTTTGAAGAAATTGCCGCGATCAGACAGTCTCTGGGAAATCCCGAGAGTTTGGGCGTATGCATCGACACCTGCCACTTATGGGAAGCCGGCTATGACATTCGAGAGGATCTCGATGGTGTCTTGATGAATTTCGACGAGATCGTAGGCACACAATATATTTGGGCCGTCCATCTAAATGATTCAAAAAATCCCCTCGGAGCCCGCAAAGATCGCCACGAAAAAATCGGGCAGGGTTCCTTAGGGATCGATACCGTACGAGCCGTTATCACCCATCCACTCCTCAAGGATCTTCCATTTTATCTGGAAACCCCCAATGATATACCGGGATATGCTCGGGAAATCGCTCTTCTTCGGTCAATAGCCGAAGTATAGTTTTTTTGGTTTCAGCTCTTTTTTCAAAAACTCATATGCCCGCTGATCCGGCAAATCCTGCTTTCGAATAAATAGAACACTCTTTGAGACGTAAATCACAAAATACTTCTTTGTCTCAATGGTTCTCGTAACACGATCCAGCGGGAGATTGTAAGGCTGCTTCCCCGGATAGCTGATTCGGATTCTATTCGGATAGAGCATCAGACGAATCGGTTGATAAAAGAGGGGTTCTCCCAGTTTTCTCTTTGCCTTGGAGCTCATTCGCCAGACATTAAACAGAATTCCCAAGCTGAGAATCGGGGTGAAAAAGAACCAAAGTATTAGATATGCGACCGGATCCGTAATCCCCGCTGAGTACGCAGTGTAAAAAGCAACCGAGAAGCCCACCAGCAGAAGAAACGGCATGAAGAAGGCTGTCCGAAAGAATGTCGAATAAAAGAAAAAGTGAAACGATTCATTCGGATCTAATCGAGTCGTAAACTGAACGGGAAAATTCATTCCAAGCTCCTTTGTAAATGAAGACGGATTCTCTCAAGCGCCTTTTCATATCGGTTCCACCTGTCAACATCCTCACTGTCAGGCGAAGAGATCCGCGAGAGATTCATATTGTCTTTTAGGTCTTCCAGTTTGATCCTGCATGCGTCCGGACTGAGGAGAACTCGGCTGATATAGTCGTCATAATTCTCCAGTTCTCTTCGAGTCAACGTGCCGACAAGCCTCACCACTTCTTTCGGAAAGCCTCGGGCTGAAAGTTCTGAAAGTGTGATGGCGCTGTCTTCTACGACATCATGAAGAACGGCGGCCGCTTGCAGTTTTTCATCCTTCATCGCCAGCATCACTCGAAGCGGATGAAAGATATACGGCTTTCCGGCTCGATCTTTTTGACCTTCATGAGCCTCCAGCGCCGTTCCTATGGCCTTTGAGAGCATGCCCGGCTCAAATTCTTTTCTAAGCTCAAGATAATCCATCGCTTCTTGCAGCAACTTTCGATCTTCTTCAAATGTCAGAATCCGCATCGCATTGTCGACGTGAACCCATTTTGCATCCATGATCTCTTCTTCCTGAAGAGTAAATTTTTGCTTTCGAACGTAGCCTAAAAAGTATTTCACGACCTTGTGAGTCGACTCATCGATCCAGTATTCTGTCTGCGAGGAAAAATCCTCATCCAATTCGGCCAAAAGACCCGTTTCCTCAAACACTTCCCGGCGCGCCGTTTCCTCCGCAGATTCTCCTTCTATAACATGGCCTTTCGGAAAACCCCAGTGTTCTCCGTTTACATGGCGGATCAAAAGGACTTCTTCCAAATTCCAAACGCTCAGAAGCACGACCCCGCAAGATCTCTCTTCAGTAATGTGTTCACTCATATATCTGCCAGTCAATTCCCTTTCCATAATATTTCATCAAAAAAGCATTGGCCTCTCGAAAATGACCGTTCCCAAAGAATCCTCTGCTTGCTGAAAGCGGGCTTGGATGCGCACTTTGCAGCACGAGATGAGGCGGACCGACAAAACCTGCTTTTCTCTGGGCATTTCTTCCCCAGAGAAGAAAGACCATCGGTTCTTTTCTTGCCGCCAGCAGCTCCACAACCCGATCGGTAAATATCTGCCAACCCAGCGTCGCATGTGAGTTGGAGAGCCCTTCTCTTACACTGAGAGTGGCATTGAGAAGAAGAACGCCCTGTTTTGCCCATCCTTCAAGGTTTCCATGAGAGGGAATGTCACACCCCAATTGGCTTTGCAACTCCTTATAAATGTTTGCTAATGAAGGCGGAACGGGCACTCCCCTCTGCACAGAAAACGCCAGTCCATGCGCCTGACCCGGACCGATATAGGGATCCTGGCCGAGAATCACTGCGCGGACATCCTCATAAGCCGTGAGTTTGAGAGCTTCAAATAAATGATACATATCCGGATAAACTGTTTGCGTTTTGTACTCATAATATAGCTTTCGACGCAGCGTCTGATAATACTCTTTTGAGAACTCATCTGCGAGCAAAGCATCCCAGCTGTTTCCTAATTTGACCATAAACACCTCTAGAAGGTATTTTAGCATAAACAGCTGTCTCGTTGTTGCAGAAGATGGCGCCGGCTTCTATCTTCTGAAAATTCCTAAAATTTGCACTTTTATCAATTTTGTGATAAATTGTATTTGAAGAAGAAATTCTTCCAATGGTTTGTATGGGAGCTCCATCACAACTTCAAGAGGCTGAGGCCTTTATAAGGAGCACGGGGAGGGGACAAGTTGTGAAGGTCTTTGTGGCCTTTTTTTTTTCGACCCATTACTCATCCTATATTCAACCTTGACATTAAGAATAGACAAAACTAAAATGAATAAGTAGTTTGCGGGTGTAGCTCAGTGGCAGAGCCCCAGCTTCCCAAGCTGGTTGCGGGAGTTCGATCCTCCTCACCCGCTCCAATATTCTCCAATGATCCGTTCACGGAGGAGTATCGAAGTGGTCATAACGAGCTCGACTCGAAATCGAGTTGTCCGCAAGGGCACGTGGGTTCGAATCCCACCTCCTCCGCCA